>PLAE01000099.1 GCA_003134035.1 Candidatus Velthaea versatilis | reverse complement strand
CGCGGGCGTGCTGGTCACGGCGGCGACCGGCGGCGCGGGCGTGCTGGTCACGGCGACGACCGGCGGCGCGGGCGTGCTGGTCACGGCGGCGACCGGCGGCGGCTTGGCCAGGTTGCGCTGCATGAGGATCGCGACGAGCGCGCCGATGCCCAGGCCGGCAATAACCACGCCCAGGCCCATCGCGATGGTCGGGAACCAGCCGCCGCCGCCGTCCGCGGATGAACTGCGCGTGTCGGGGCGGCGGCGGCGAGGCGGTGTCGACATCGCTTGCGCGGGTTCAACGCTTCCGGCAAGAGGCCTCGCATGACGGCGCGAAACGACGGGCCATGATCCGGGTCCCGGTACCGATCGACCTCAACGCCGTCGTCGCAAACGCTTCGGCGGCTTTTGCGCTCGCGACGCCGCTTCGACTCGCCGATATCGTGGCCACGGCCGTGGTCGAGTCGCTTGGCCGGCGGGCTCCCCAAGATAAGCGTGAGCGGGCCGTGCGGCGCACCCTCGACGGGCTCCATGCCGGTGAGTTTGTCGTCGAGATCGACGGCCGCGTGTACCGCGACGCGCACGAAGTCGTCGTTTGCGCCGGCGTCGTCGCCCTGCGGTTCTTCGCGGCCCGAACGTACCGGCGCGCGGCCTGATGATCGAAGACCGGCGGCCGCTGCCCGAGTCAATCGGGGCCCTCGTCCAGATCGCGTCGCGGGCCTATCGCCGGCGCTTCCGGCTGTATTTCGGAGTCGCGGTCGCCGGCCTCGTGCTGGAGGCGCTGATCGCCTACCTGCGCCCCGGCGATACCGGCTTCTTCTACGCCGGCTGGATCCTGGTCGATTCGTCGCTCGCGGCGCTGGTAACCATCGGCGTGGTCAGCGATCTGCGCGAAGGTGAGAAGCTGCCCGATCGCGCCGTGCTCGATCGGGGCTTCGCCCGCTGGGGAATCGTGGCGCTCGTGACGACGCTGGTCGACGTCGTGATCATCAGTACAAGCGACTCGGTTTTCGGTCCGCCGGAGTCAACGGCGTACGGCATTTTGATCCCGCTCGTCGTCGTGCTTTGGGGCAGCATCTCGTTCGCCACCGTGATCGCGGCGATCGACGAGAACACGCCGGCCCTCACGCTCGTCGTCGCGAGCGTCGGACGCAGCATGTCGCTCGCGCTCGCGCGACAGAACTTCGGCCGCTTGACGGCGCTCGCCGCGGTGGCGGTGCTGCCCACGGTCATCGAAACCGTGCTCGGCGATCAGCTCGAACTGCGCAAGGTCGCCGGCTGGCAGTTCATCGCCAACATCCCGATCGATGCGCTCGTGACCGGCCCGCTCCAGGCGGTCTTCACGGTCTTCTACCTCGATTTCGTACGCCGCAGCACCGGCCCGCGAACGAATTAGCCGGACTCGACTTCGTCGAGTCCGCGGCGTTCGGGCTTCGCCCGAGCCGCTGCGGCGCTGCCCCTAGCGCGCTGACTGCGCCATGCGCGGCTCGTCGCGCCGGGCCAGCACGAGTTCGGCGTAGAGGGCGTTGGGCCAGGCGAAGTCGGCGCGCGTGTATTGTTCGGGCCAATTTGCATCGAAGGATTCGTGCAGCCGATGGTCACCGACGTCGGATGCGGCGATGTAACCCAGCACGCGATGCACTTCATCGTCGTCGGTCGCGGTGATTGCTTGAACGCACAGGGCCAGCGGCCAAACATAGCCATGCGGCGTGTGCGGGCTGCCCACGCCCGACGCGTACCGGCCATGGAAGTAATACGGATTGCGATCCGAGAGCACGAAAGCTCGCGTCGTTTTGTAGAGCGAGTTGCCGGCGGGCAGATAACCGAAGTACGGGATCGAGAGCAGCGACGGAATGTTCGCATCGTCCATGACGTTAGCGTGGCCCAGCCCGTCGACTTCATAAGCGTAGATGCGTCCGATGCCCTTAAGTTCGAGCGTGCCGTTCTGCTCGATGCCGCGCTGGATCTCAACCGACAAACCCCAGGCGTTGTCGGCCATCTTCGAATCGTTCCAGACGTCGCGCGCGATGTTGGTCAGATCGTGCATGACGACGACGGCGAACATATTCTCGGGAATGTTGAACTGGTAGCGTGCCGGATCGTCCGACGACCGGAAGCCGGTCCAGACCATGCCGGTATATTTGACCGGGCTGCCGAGTCCGCCGTTGGCCAACTGGGCGTGGCGGTACTTGGACCGCCGTTCGTGATGCTGCTCGTCGCGCAGGACCCCGAGCACGCGCACGAAAGCGCGCCGCACCTCGGGTGTGAAAATCGACCGGTCGTGGGTTTGGCGGTAATACGCCGCGGCGAACCAGATCGGATAGAGCAGCGAATCGATCTCGAATTTACGCTCGGCCACAGTGTAGTGGGACGTGAACGCGTTCGCGTAGGGATCGATCAGAATGTATTTCGCCTGGCGTGCAACGACGCCGCGCAACTTCGCGGCAACGTGCGGATCGTGCGTCGACAAGCCGATATACGGTCGCACAATCGCACTCGAATCGCGCAGCCAATCGGCATTGATGTCGCCGGTCGAGATGTACGTCGTGCCGTCGCTCTGCGTAGTCGCGTGGCGCCCGATCGCTTCGTCGAAGGCCGTGAGATAGAGCCGATCGAGCGTGGCCGTAACGGCCGCCGACAACGTCTCGCCGGCGTGCGCGGGCGAAACGGCGATGAGCAGCGTTGCCAACAGCAACGCGGTAAAGAGACCCAGTAAGCGCTTCACGGTGTTACGGTATCTATCGGCAGATTTTCGTAGTACCATGAACCGGAAACGCAATCCGCGTTCGATCCGCTCCGAGGCAACCGATGATCGTCCCCCGCCGTGCGGTCGCCGGCCCCACAGCATTGTTGGTGTTCTTGGTCTGCGCGATCGCCGTCGCCCGAGCCGACCAAACCTATCACGTTGACGGAAGCGACACATATCAGATCGGCGGCCGAGATTTGCGCAGCGAGATCGCGTACAGCGGAACGCAGCGTTTGAGCGTCCGCCCAGTGGGCAAAGCTCGACGCTTCGTCGCGCATGCCGAGTATCTGAGAAATGACCAAGGCACGCATGAACGAGCGACGGCCTCCTTTGAATCGACGATTTTACCCAACGGCGAGCAGCTAGACGGGTCGAATAACGACCCCGATTACCTGACAGTACTCAATCAACCCTTCGCCGTCCAACTCGACCCGGCGACCATGCGCGACATCGCGCACCTCGCGGGTTCTGTTCCTTTCGACTTCCCTTCACCTATGACGGGTGTCCCACTGCACGGAACGTTGCGGCACGTCGGCGCCGCGACGCTCAACGGTGAGGCGGTCATCGGGGTGGCGTTCGACGCCAGCGGTCCGCTCAACGGGGCGCTCCCAGACCATCCCGAGCTGGCGCTGGCCGGCCGGATTCGGATGAACGGCACGGCGTACTACACGGAAGCCGGTGCCCTGCTGCTTGCCCTCGACGCCACCCTGTCGATCAGCGGCAACGTCGTCGGCGACGCCCGGCGCGATCCGGTCGACATCACCTATAAACGATCGCTCAAAGCGCTTCCGGCCGGCTCGCAAGCCGAGGCGGTGGTGGGGTCGAAGCCGACGGCGAAGCCGCAACTGCGCTAACGCGGAATAACCGCGCCGCGGCACGAATCGCGAAACCGTCGCACTTCGTCGCCGGTCATGGACCGCAGATGAGTGCCCTCGCTCCGATCCTTGGGGATTACCGCTTGACCGCACCGGCGACGACGCCGGCGCCGGCGCGTTTGGTCAAAGGCACGCCGGCACCACAAAATTTCGAGAAGGTCGTCGACGACTATCAGCGGCGGCTTTACGGATTCGCGCTGCGCATGACCGGCAATCGCGAGGATGCCGAGGAGATCGTGCAGGACGCATTCGTGCGGGCGTATCGTGCGCTCACCAAAATGGACGCGCAACAGCGCGCCGAGCTGCGGCTGCAGCCGTGGCTGTACACCATTACCCTCAACGTGACGCGGAATCGGCTGCGCTCGAAGCGGCCGACGAATGTGGCGCTCGATTCGCTCGCGGATCCCGACGCGCTGCTCAACGAAACGCAAGAGGGCCCCGATCAACCGGAAAACATCGTCGATCGCGCCGCCGATATGGTGCTCGTCGAGCAGGCGTTGCTTTCGCTGCCGATGCACTTGCGCGCGGCCGCCACACTGCGCTTCATCGAAGGCCGCAGCCATCCGGAGATTGCCGAAATTTTGAACCAGCCGATCGGAACGGTCAAGTCGCACGTGCATCGCGCCGTGCGCATCTTACGTCGGATCCTCGGTCCGCAAGTCGGCCGCATCGTCGCGGCTGAAACCGATGATTCGAAGGAGTCCACCGATGCGGTGCTGTGACGTAGAAGCTCTTTGGGACGATTTGCGCGACGGCGGCGAAGTTAACCGCGCGCACGTTCTGCTCCACTTGCGGACATGTCCCCCATGTCAGCGCTTGTACGAGCAATATGAAGGCATCGCGTATTGCCTGACATGCTTGCCGATCGTTGAACCGCCCGCCAATTTGGTGCCGCGCATCATCGAGCACATCGAGTCGAGCGTTCGCTCGGCGCGCAAGCCCGATTGTGTCGCGAAGATCGAGTCGCCGGTCGGCACGCTCTTTGTTGCGTTTCGCTCGACCGGGATCACCGCGGTAACGCTCGATCGCGGTGAGGGCGACGAGGTCGCGCTCGAGCACATTTCGCGCCGCCTGCGCCGCGGGGTGGTTGGGGCGCAGGCGCCGGCGTGGGTGAGCGACACGCTCAACGCATTCTTCCGCACCCACTCGCCCAACTACGATCGCGTCGACATCTCGTACTTGAGTGCCTTCGAGCAATCCGCGCTGCGCGCCGCAGCGCAAATTCCGCCGGGCGAAGTTCGGTCGTATGGCTGGATTGCAGAAAAGATCGGCGCACCGAACGCTGCCAGTGCGGTCGGGCGGGTCATGGCGCGCAATCCGGTGCGCATGCTGTATCCCTGTCATCGTGTGGTCGACGCCGCCGGTCACCTGCACAATTACGGCTACGGCCTCGATGTGAAGGCGCGCATCCTTGAACTCGAGGGCTTCGGCGGACGCGTTCCGGTAAAGACACGCCCGGCGCAGCAGGTTTAGAGCGCGACGTCTCGCGAAAGAAGATTCCCATATGACGTCCGCGGCTCCGCTAGATAGAGATGATCGGCGGTTAACAGACGGACAAGAGGAGGTGATCATCGTTACTTGTGACAGTCCCCAACGAAGCCAAAGAATGATGATTGGAGGTGCGCAGACCTAGTCTGCGCAGCCGCTAAAGTCAACCCGAGATCTTGTCCGCCGGCCGCCGTGGCCGGCTTTTTTTTGGTCGAAATGAATGTGATTTGGGCCAAAGGCTTCGGCAGCGCGAGCGACTAAAGGAACCAGTCGTGTCTGAGTTCGTCCTCTCGACGGGCTGCAAGCCGTTTGGCGATTACCACGTCGATCCCGGGCGCCTCTTCGGCGCTCGAGCGATATCGCTTCGCCGCCAGACTCGGGCTGCGGTGTTGACTGGAGTAGCCTTCGCGGTTGCGCCGTCCACCCGGTCCGGTTGCCCCCAACCGTCCCGCCGACCCGCGACGATCTCGCGACGCGTCGCGGACTTCCCGCGGAATACGAACATTTGAACGATAACGCTGAAAACGATCCGCGCTTGCACGCGATACCGGATATCCACGGGCACGCGAAAGGCGAACACAAAGCGTTTGCCGACGAGCGTCCGATCCCGCTATCCGCGCGCATGCTGTTTCTTTGGTTCTACCACGCCTGCAAGCGGGGCTGGCCGCGGTTCTTGATGGTCACCGACCACATGAATTACCTGACGTTCGAGGACCCGGCCGCGATCAACTTGGTGCGTCGCGCGCTCAAACTGGCACAGGCCGGCGACCTTTACGGAGCGGCTGAAACGGCGAGCGTCGATGTCGGCCACGCCGCGACCGTCTCTGAGGGTTTGCGCCGGGGAATGCGCTTCTCGATCGGCGCCGAAGTCGACAACGATCCGCGCTCGCGTCCCGACGCCCAGAACATCGTCGACGCGATGAAGCCGGACGGCATGATCCGCTCGGTGCATTTCCTCACCATCGACCACCCCGCCCACGGACCGAATTGGAATTGGCCGTTCGACAATCCCGAGTTTGTCGACGTCTACGAACTGATCGGGACGGCAAAAACGTGGGAACTCTACATGGCGACGCTGCTTGACGCCATCGAGCGCCTACCCGGGAACATCGTCGGGCATTTCTATGTGCCGGCGCTCTTCGGTCATTGGCCGGAGGAAGCGACGCTCGACGGCTATGAAGACGCGCTGGTCGATGCCTGCGAGGCGCGCGGCATAGCCGTCGAGTTGAATACCCGGTTTCTTTACCGCGATCAGTCGGACGCGGAGAAGGCGCGCTACCTTGGTGCACACCGGCGGCTGCTCGCGAAGTGCAAAGCCAAAAACGTCGGAGTCGCCGTCGGCTCCGACGCGCACAGTCCGCGAGACCAAGGCGGTGCGTTCGCCACGATCCTTGGGCTGCTCGACGAGTGCGAGATCAACGAGCTGGTCTTCCCGATCGGCGGCCGTTTGGCGCGTGTTGCGCTGCGCGTCGAGCGCAAAGTCGAGCCGGTTGCCGAACCCGCGGTAACGCCTGCCGACGAGCGCCGAGCAAGCCGCAAACCGCGTTCCGAACCGGCCGCGGAAGCGGCCCCGGCGGTCGCGGCCGCAGATCCCGACGCTGGCGGCAGCGCGCTAGTCTCCAAACCGAAAGCGCGGCCAAAACGGAGCCGGAACAGGCCGGAAGCAGGGCCGGCCGCTGAAGCCTTGGTCGCGAACGACGATGACGACGAGGCGCAACCGAGCGCGATCCCGGCGGAATCGGCGGATGCCGGGGAAACGGCACCGGACGCAGCGGCCAACGATCCAGCGCCGACAAATGGAGCGTCCAATGGAGCGTCCATAGAAGCCGCAGCGCCGGGGGCTTCGGAAGGCGGGGCGTCCGAAACCGCAGGAACCGCGGCAGCGGGAACTGCGGAACCGTCCGACGTCGCAGCACCGTTGGATCGTGCCGCGTCGTTTCACACTGCCGCACTGTTGGAAACTGCCGCATCGTTGCAAACTGCCGCATCGTTGGAAACTGTCGCATCGTTGGATGGGGCCGGTTCGTTGGATGCGCAAGCGCCGTTAGTTACGGAAGCATCGTTGGATACGCAAGCACCGTTGGATACGCAAGCACCGCCGGATACGCAAGCGCCGTTGGATACGGAAGCGCCGTTGGATAAAGAAATATCGTTGGATCGCGCGGCATCGTTTGATGCGCAAGCACCATTCGATGTTGCGGTCGCTCCGCGCACGACGGTTCAATCGGATTTGACTGATGCGCGCGCATCGACCGCCGGCGCACCCCAGCCCGCGGCGGAAGTGCCAACTGCGGAGGGCGAACCTCTTCCGGCGGTAACCGGTGCAGCGGGTGCGACGGCAACCGCCGAAAGCGAGCCGAAGAGCGCCGCCAAACCGAGCGTTGGCGTTTTCGAAGCGGCGACAGGCTGGCCGGAGCCGATCGGCGCGGCGCCATTGGAAGTCAGCCCGGCGCCGGAACCAGCCGACGCGGAGCCTGCGGCGCCCGAAACGGCGCAGGGCGCGGCCGTCGATTCATCCGCGCCCCCGGTCGCAGATCAGCAGACGGAGTCGGCGGCGTCCGCGCGGGAAGCCGCCCCGCGTCCCAAACGCGCGGCCTCGAAACGCAAACACCTCGCAGAACATCCGCCCGCGATCGAACCGACTCCGGTCGAACCCGCGATCGCGGTGGTCGACGTCGAGCCGATCACTATCGACCCAATCGAGGAGCTGGTGACTGGCGCCGAGTTCGAGCCGATCGTCGTCGTCGCGGGCGACGACGAGCCGACGGCGGCGCAAACGAATGAAGAATCGGGCAACGGCGCGGTGGCGGATGAATTTCCCGAGCCGGCCGGCCGGCCAATCGTCGTGAGCACCGTCGAAGCCGCAGCCGCCGAACCTCACGCCGCACAACCCCTCGTCCGTGCGCTGCACCAACCGTCAAAGCTGCACACGCCACGCAAGCCCGCCAGCCGCAAGGCGGCGATCGAAACGCACACGGTTCCGGATGCGCCGGCCACCGAAGGAACGCCGGCCGGATCATCCATCGTCGAAGCGCCGCAGCCCGCCGCCGACGAGGCGGTCGGCGAGAGCGCTCCGGTGCGCGCGCAGTCGCGTGCGGCGAAGATCGCGCACCCGCCAACGCCGGCAGCGCGCAAACCGCGCCCCAAACCGCCGGCAGCAAAAACCAAAGCCTCGGCGGCGAAAGCCAAACCGGTCTCGAGGGGCGCGAAGAAAAGCTCTGCGAAGCCGGCCGCCAAGTCGACGGGGCCGGCAAAGAAAGCGGCTGCAAAAAAGGCGCCCGCGAAAAAAATCGCTCCGCCGAAAGCGGCCGCCAAAAAGGCCCGCGCAAAAAAGGCATCACCCAAGAAGACTGCGGCCAAAAAAGCCGCGGTCCGCTCGACCGGCGCAAAGAAGTCGGCCGCAAAAAAGAGCGCAGCCAAGGCCAAGAAAGCCAGCCCCAAAAAGCCGGCGCAGCGGCGCCGCTGACCACGGCGTGAACCGCCGTGCGCTCGGCGCGCTCGTTTGCGCGCTGCTCCTTTCCGCATGCACGAAAGTGGACGATTCGACACCCGGATCGGCGAACGTGGCAAAGCGCCATCCGTGGACGCATCCGGACGAATTGCGCATCGCCGTTCAAACCGAACCGGTCACGCTCAACCCGGTGCTTTCGTCGAATACCGTCGAAGGTTTGGTCAATCGGCTATCGTTCGACACACTGCTGTCAGTCGAGCCCGACGGCAAGACGCTCGTGCCGAAATTGGCGTCGACGGTGCCAACGACGGCGAACGGCGGAATCTCGCGCGACGGGCTCACGATCCGCTACCGGCTGCGGCGCGGGGTCAAATGGCAAGACGGGGTCGCATTTACCAGCGCCGACGTGAAGTTCACCTGGCAAGCCATGCTGAACGACAACAACAATGTCAACGCGCGCGTTGGTTACGAGGACGTGCGCAGCGTCGACACCCCCGACGCGTCGACGGTCATCTTCCACCTCAAGAAGAAGTTCGCGCCGTTCGTCAACACCGTATTTGCCGAGAGCGACGATCCGGTGTGCATCGTTCCCGCGCACATCTTGGCGAAATACCATGACGTCAACCGGGTGCCGTTCAACGAATCACCGATCGGCACGGGACCGTACAAGGTCGTGCGCTGGCTCCACGGCGATCACATCGAGTTTACGGCGAACCCCGAATACTATTTGGGTGCGCCCAAGCTCAAGACGATCTCGGTGCGCGTCATCCCCGACGAAAATACCTCGATCAACGAACTGCGCACGCACGATATCGACTGGATCTTTGAACCCTCGCCCAATCTCTACAACGTGCTCAAGACGCTGCCCCAAACGACGATCCACTTCGTCGATCAGCCGACGACGCTGCGCATCGTGTTGAACCTCACCCGCCCGGCGCTCAAAGACGTCCGCGTGCGTCGCGCGCTGGCTTACGCCATCGACAAAACGGCGCTGGTCGAGCGGCTGACGGGCGGCTCGGCAACGGTCGCCGGCGCGGATCAACCCCCATTTTCATGGGCGTATCGGCGCAACGTCGCCACCTATCCGCCGAATGTCGCCAAGGCGAAAGCACTGCTGGTGCAAGCCGGGTATGCGCCCGGAGCGGACGGGATCATGGCCAAGAACGGCCGGCCGCTGACGCTCGACCTCTCGACCAACAGCGCGAATGCGACGCGCCGCCTCGCGCAGACGCAGGTCCAGGCGATGCTGCGCGCGATCGGCGTCGATGCGCAAGTGAAGAACTATCCCGGCAACCTGTTCTTCGCCACCTACGGCCAGGGCGGCATCTTGACCAACGCCAAGTACGATCTGGCAATCTCCGGTTGGGTCGCCGGAATCGACCCGGACGACCATTCACTGTATCAATGCAATCAAGCCCCGCCCCACGGCGCGAATTATAGCCGCTACTGCTCGGCAGCCATGGACGCCGCCCAGACGGCGGCGTTGGACAGCTACGAACAAGCAGCGCGCAAAAAAGCCTACTTCACCATCCAGCAACTCATCGCCACCGACGTGCCCGAGATCGTGGTCTGGTACGCGCGCAATCCGCAAGCGACGAATCCCGACTTCAAAGGCTTCGCGCCGAACCCGGTAAATGAAGCCTGGAACGCCTATCAATGGGAGATCTAACCGTCAATGCGAGATGAGCCGCACTCGTCGATAGCGCGCATCCCCGAACTGCGCTGGCTGCAACAAGTGATCATGGAGCGAGCGCTCACACGGGGCGACTATTTGCTTTCCGGCGGCGCGCGCAGCGACTACTATATCGACAAATTCAAGCTCTTCGCCGATCCGCAGATCCTGCGCCGCATCGCGCGCTTATTCGCGCCCATCGTTTCCGACATGAACCCGGATCTCATCGGGGGAACCGAGTTGGGCGGCGTTATTCTGGCGACCGCCGTGTCGCAGATGACGAATATACCGATGATCATCGTGCGCAAGGCGCCCAAAGAATATGGCGCCTTCGCCGACGAATACGTCGAAGGCGGCCCGTTCACGGCGAATCAAAAAGTGCTGCTGCTCGAAGACGTCGTCACCAGCGGCCGCGAAGTCCTCGCCGCCAAAGCTCGGCTCGAAGAACTCAATCTCAAGGTAACGGTTTACGCCGTGATCAGCCGCGGCCTGGCCCCGGTCAATTCGCTCATCGCCTTCTCGCTGCCGCGCGGCGGCCCGAAAACCGACAACTGACTTTGGCGGGTTTTACCCGCCCGCCGGCTCCTCCGCACAGAGTGAACCCGAAAGAATGCGCGGCGCCGAGCCGAGTTCGAACAGCATGTGATCGTCGGCGACGACGATCTCGCCGGAATAAAATTCGCACGCGCCTTCGTCGAGATCGTGGGCCGTTGCCGTCTCGGCGTAATGGGTCAGCGCCAATCGGCGCACGCCCGCCGCCTGTGCCATTTGGCCGGCTTCGCGGCTCGAACTGTGTCCGCGCATGCCCCGTTCCACATCGTTGGCCAGCAGCGTCGATTCGCACACGAAGAGATCGGCTTCGCGCGCCAAGGCAACGATTCGCTCATCGGGTGCCGTATCGGCCGAATAGGCGATGCTTTGCCCGTGCCGCTCGTAGCGCACGGCATACGCCGGGATGTAGTGCGCGGTGGGCGCGAAGCGGATGACGCCGGCGCCGATGCGCAACGAACTCGCCGGATCGTAGGTCGCAACCTCGAAGACTTCCGTCAGAAAATCGCCGCCGCCCTCGTCGGCGAAGGCGCTCACGAGCGCGTGCAGCATGCGCTCGCCGTCGGGCGGCAAATACAGCGGCAGCTTGCGTTTGCGCCGCTGCGGACCGTAGCACAACGCGTAGCGCAGGGGAATCAAATCGATGAAGTGATCGGCGTGCATATGGCTGATCACGATCGCGTCGAGCCGGTTATAGTCGACGTGGCGGCGTAAATTCGCGAACGCCCCGCTGCCCAAATCAAGCACCAGCGACGTTTCATCGTCAGCGATGAGATACGAACTACAGGCGCGGCCGGGCCGCGGGATCGACGCGCTCGATCCCACGACGGTTAAACGCAAGCCCGGGTCTATAGTGATTTGAGGACCTCTTGAGCGTGTCCCTCAACCGAAACCTTCGGCCAGACGCGGATGATCGTCCCGGCCGCGTCAACCAGAAACGTCGAACGCTGAATGCCCAGGCTCTTCTTGCCGTACATATTCTTCTCGACGATCACGCCGAAGGCGTTGCAGACGACGGAATCGGTATCGGCCAGCAGCGGGAACGGCAACTCGTATTTGGCCTTGAATTTCGCTTGCGCGCCGACCGAATCACGGCTCACGCCGTACACGGCCACGCCTTTCTTTTGAAAGTCGCCGTAGCTGTCCCGAAATTGCATCGACTCGTTCGTGCAGCCAGGCGTATCGGCTTTCGGATAAAAGTAGATGACGGCGGGCTGACCAAGCGCCGCGATCGAGACATTCTTACCGGCATCGTCCGGTACGCCCACGTCCGGGAGCTTCGCTCCGGCTTCCAACATTCGAGAACACCCTCCCCAAGTCGTACCAACCGCGATGCAACGCTTAGTATCGACCAGCGCGGCCGGGCAAAAACAGTCCCGACCCAAAGATGTGACGGAGAAAGGACCCCGCTCATGAACGCACCTTCTCCGCAAACCATGCATCCGCTTGCGGCGGAACTCGCCTCGGCGTACCGGCAGCGCGGGCTGACCGGGCCGATCGTCGAGATCGCCGCCGGCTCCGGGCGAAACACCCGCTTTCTCCTTGATTTGGGCATCCCAACCGTTTGCACGCGGGACGACGAAAGCTACACGCAGTTACCCGGCGGCCGGCATGCGTACGCCGCGGCGCTGTCCACGCACGGCTACCTGCACGGCACGGTCCCCAAGCTGCGGCTCGGATTTGCCGAGTTGCGGCGGGTGCTGCGGCCCGGCGCGCCGATCTTTATCACGCTGGGCTCGATTCACGATGCCCGCTACGGCTTGGGCGTGCCGCTCGAGGATACGACGTTCGCCCCCGGCGACGGCGAAGAAGCGGGCATTCCGCACCCGTATTTCGACCGCGCCGGCGTGATCGACGTGCTGGCACCCGCCTTCACGGTCGAGTCGCAGCATGAGGTGAACGTCGATGCGATCGTCGGCCGCTGGGCCCATGATGCGCCGGCCGGAATGCGGCACTGGTTCGTCGTCGCGCGGCGCGCCGATCAGTAACGCGCGACGGCCGAATCGATCGTCAGCGACCAGGCGTCGATGCCGCCCTCGAGATTGACGGCGTCGGGATACCCGTTGGCGTTGAGAAAGCCGGTCACGTTGGCGCTGCGGCCGCCGTGGTGACACATCACGACGATCGGGCGGTCCGGGGGCAACGCGGCCAAACGCTGCGGAATCTGGCCCATCGGGATCGTCAGGGCACCGGCAATCGAAGCCGTCGCCACTTCCGCGGGCTCGCGCACGTCGAGCAGCACGAAATCCTCACCGGAATCGCGCCGCGCCTTGAGTTCTTGGACCGAGATTTCCCTCACGAGCTGCTTTCCTGACGCGTCGCGATGAGGCCGCCCGTCGGACTGGAGGCGTTGGCGTAGCGCTTCTTCTCCATTCGTCCGGCGAGAAACGCGATGCGGCCCGCTTGGGTTGCATAGTTCATCGCTTTGGCCATCGCGACCGGGTCGCGGGCCGCGGCGATACCGGTGTTCATCAGCAGCGCATCGACGCCGAGTTCCATGGCAATCGCCGCATCCGACGCGGTTCCAACGCCGGCGTCGACGATCACCGGAATCTTCGCGCGCTCCTTGATGATGGCAATCGAGTACGGATTGCAAATACCCAAACCGCTCCCGATGGGTGCCGCCAGCGGCATCACGGCCGCACAGCCGACGTCTTCGAGCGCCTTGCACGCGACCGGATCGTCGACGATGTACGGCAGCACCGTGAAGCCGAGCCGCACGAGTTCCTCGGCGGCCGCGATCGTTTCACGCGTGTCCGGATACAGCGTGTCCGGGTCACCGATCACTTCGATCTTGATCAGATCCGTGCCCAGCGCTTCGCGCGCCAACTTGGCCGTGAGAACGGCTTCTTTGGCGGTGTAACAGCCGGCGGTATTCGGCAACAGCGTGTACTTTGCGCGGTCGAGGTAGTCGATCATCGTCTTGCCNNGTCGGATCGTCGAGATGGATGCGGCGAATCGCGATGGTGAGCACCTGAGCTCCGCTTGCCGCGTGCGCGGCTTGCATGATCGGGATACTCGGATACTTCCCGGTGCCCACGAAGAGCCGCGAGTCGAACGTGTATTTTCCGATCTGCAATTGGTCGTCCATGCGCTAGCCTTCTTCTCGTCGAGATTGGATTCGTCAGCCGCCGGCAACGGCAACGATGATTTCGATCGCGTCGCCTTCGGCGAGCGGCGTGCTATCGAGCGCGCCGCGCGTGACCACGTCGTCGTTGCGCGCCACCGCGATCCCCTCGCGCCGCACACCCAACTCCGCGATCAGATCGCCCAGCATCGCGCCCGCGGCGATCTCGCGCGCGACGCCGTTCACGCTTACCATCATGATTGCTCCAGCTTCGCGACCACGCGCCGGCTCTCCGTGCTCCGCGGACACGCAACGCGCAACCCGTCGGCAGACGGAGCGGTCCCTTCGCCCCTTACTCGACGAGGGCAATTGCGGTCGTGACGGCGATCCGGTGCATCGCGATGCGGTCGTTCCACGGCCGCCCCAGCGGCGTCTCGAACGTCAGCCCGACGGCGGCGGTTTGGCGCAGCAGAAACAGCGACATCGTCAGCCCGTCCGAAAAGTAGCGGCTTTCTTCCCGCGCGTCGACCGTCACGGTGCCGTGGCCGATCGTTTGGCAAGCTCGGGCCTCCGGCGGCGACCCCAGATCGAAGCTGACGTCGGCGAGATCTTGAATCGGCAAACCCGCCGCCTCGACGGCCGCGACCGCGGCTGCCACGAATCGCGGCCGCGCGCCAGGTGCCAGCGGTTCGAACCCGTAGAAGCCGGCGGCCTCGTAATCTTCGTGCAAATCGATCGACATCGCGAAGCGCCGGTCGCGGTTCGCCGTGACGATCGCGCGCGATTCGGGGGTCTGACCGCCGCGGCTGAAGCTGCGATTGACGTCGTGGCCTTCGGCGTTCGCGCGCGTGCCGGCCACATAGCCGCTGGGGTTGATGCACGGCCAAATCCGGTACGCGTAGTTTTCGTCGAGGAGCCGGTCGGTCACGATCGACAGCAGCGCCCACGGGGCGGCGGGCTCGTCACCGTGCATGCCCGCCGAAAGATTGATGGTCGGGCGATGATCGGCACCCGCTTCGGCGACGAGCAGCGTCCGCGGCGCGCCGACGCAAGCGACCTCGCGCACCCGCAACCCGTGCGTGCGCCGGAGCGCCTTCCAGGCCGCGACGAGTTCGTCGTAGGGCGGCTTCGGCGCGGCGATCACGCGTTCGCGCTCGCCCCGGCGGCCGCCAGCGCTTCGAGCGCGGTCAAACCGCGTTGCGAAATCGTTCTCGTCACGGCGAAGGCACCGAGCGCGACGTCGCTGCGCCCGTCGAGCACGAGATCGGCGACCGCGCGCGCCGTGATGGGCGTGAGCAGGATGCCGTTGCGGTAGTGCCCGGCCGCCACGAAATACCCCTCGAGCGGCGTTGCGCCGAGAAACGGCCGTTGGTCAGGCGAACCAGGCCGCAAGCCGGCCCAGCTCTCGACGACCGCGAACGTCCCGAGGGACGGCGCCGCGTGCAAAGCCGCGCCGAGCAGCGCGCTCAAACCAGCGGCCGTCACCCGGGTATCGAAGCCGCGTTCAAGCACCGTCGCGCCGACCAGCAGCCGGCCGTCGCTGCGCGGTACCAGATACGTGTGGCCGTGCCAGATCAACGCCCGCGCGAACGCGTGCGGGACGGCGATCGCCAGCATCTCGCCGGCAACCGGAAAGACCGGCACGCGCGCCGCGAGCGGCACCCCGTCGATCGCGCCGGCCCAGGCGCCGGCCGCGTTGATCACGGTATCCGCCGCGACAAAGCCGCGTTTACTGCGCAATCCGCGCACCCGGCGGGCGTCGGTTTCAAGCGCGAACTCGTCCGTGTGCTCGAAGCGAACGCCGAGCGCCGCGCACCCCGCGACCAACGCGCGGCCCAGGCGCCGATTGTCGATCTGCGCTTCGTTCGCGATGAACACCGATCCAGCCACGCCACGCGATACCGCTGCTTCGCGTTCGAGCGTTTGCGCGCGATCCAGCACGCTCACCTCGCCGCCGTTGGCGGCGTACGCCGCAGCCCGCGCGACGAGATCGTGCAAGCCGCGCTCGTCGAGCGCTACGTGCAGCGTGCCATGGCGCAGAAACTGCGCGTCGAGACCGGTTCGCTCGCGCAGCTCCGCGACGAACTCCGGATACGCCTCGAGCGATGCTCGGCACAGCGCGAGCATCGCCGGGTCGGGCATCTCTTCGGAAAACGGTGCGAGCATCCCGGCACCGGCCCATGACGCCGCGCGCGCCGGTTCCGCGCGATCGAAGACCGTGACGGACGCGCCGCGTTTGGCCAACTCGTAGGCGATGCCCGTGCCGATGAGTCCGGCGCCAACGATCGCGATCGTGCGTTCACGCATCTCGGGGCGACTTCGCGCCGGCACAAGATTCATCCGGTTCCGCCCGCTCCGTCGCGGGGGGGCCGCTCTCCAGGAACGTCCATCGGCTTGCGCGCAGCCGATACGATGCAGAACGCTCCGCTCCTTGGCGCCGGTCTTCCGCCGGTCCCCGACTTCGATGCCGTCGCCGAGCGCTATCGCACGTTCGACCGTGCGTTGGGCGCGGGTCGCGCCGCCCAGGCGGCCGCGACGGTGCGTGAGTGGGACGGGTTGCGCCGCGAACTCGACACGTGGTCGCGGCTGACGCGTCTGCGGTTCACGCAAGATACCCGCGACGAGCGGGCGCGAGCGGCGCGCGAACGCTGCGATGAATGGGACGCCGTTTTCACGGGCTATGACACCGGCGTGAAGCGCCGGCTGGCGGGCAATGCTGCGCGCGCGGACCTCGAATCGTCCGTCGGACGCCACGCGTTCCGATTATGGGACAACGATTTGGCGACCTACGCTCCGGAAATCGAACCGGACCTAGTGGCCGAATCGAAATTGGCGGCGGAGTACACGCGGCTCACGGCGGAGATCGAAGTCGATTTCAACGGCGAGCGCTTGAATTTGTCGGGACTGCAAAAATACGCCAGCGATCCGGACCGCGGCCGGCGCGCGGATGCGGCGGCCGCGCGCTGGACTGCGCTGGGCGACCGCGCCGACGAACTCGACGCGCTGTTCGACGACCTGGTGCACCTCCGTGACCGCATCGCGCATCGACTCGGCTTCGACGGTTTCACGCCGCTCGGTTACGCGCGCATGCGTCGCGTCGATTATGACCGCACGGCGGTCGAGCGCTATCGCGAAGCGGTTGCGACGCATGTCGTGCCCGTCGCGCACGCGCTCGCCGAACGCGCCCGCAAGCGTCTGGGCGTCGAGCGGTTCGCGCTGTGGGACGAAAAGTTTTTGGCCGCCGAGCCGCCGCCGCGTCCGCGGGGCGACGCGCGTTGGATCATGGATCACGCGGTCGGCGGACTGGCCGAAGTCGACCCGCGACTCGGGGCGTTCGTCAAAATGATGAACGATAACGAGCTCACCGATCTCGTTGCGCGCCCGGGCAAAGCCGGGGGCGGCTATTGCACGAGTTTTCCCACCCTGGGCGTCCCGTTCGTCTTCACGAACTTCAACGGAACGAGCGGCGATATCACCGTGCTCATGCACGAGCTGGGCCATGCATTCCAGCAGTTCAGCAGCCGCGATTTGCCCCTGACCGAGTATTTGTGGTCGACACTCGAAGCCGCCGAAGTCCACTCGATGAGCCTCGAATTCTTGTCCTGGCCGCTGATGGAACGCTTTTTCGGCGACCGGGCCGACGCGTATCGACGACACCACTTGGCCGAGTCGATCGCGTTCCTGCCGTACGGCGTCGCGGTCGACCACTTCCAGCACTTGGTCTATGCGCAGCCCGACGCATCACCAGCCCAGCGGCATGCGATGTGGCAATCGGTCGAACGGCGGTATTTGCCGTGGCGCTCGTACGGGGATCTCGCGCGGCCGTCGGCGGGTGCGTTTTGGCAGGCGCAAGCGCATATCTACCGCTCGCCGTTTTATTATATCGACTACACGCTCGCCCTCTGCTGCGCGCTGCAGATGTGGGTTTCGGCGTCGAGCGATCGCGCCGGTACGCTGGCGCGCTACGTCGCCCTGTGCGCGCGCGGCGGTGAAGCGCCGTTCCGGACGCTCGTGCGCAGCGCGGGCCTGGTCGAACCGTTCGATCCGAGCGCGCTGCCGGGCGTGGTTGCCAAAGCGCGCGCGTATCTCGAACTCGAACCATGACCGCCTACGGGTGGGCCGCTCAACAGTTGGTGTAGACCGGGCCCTCACCACCCTGCGGCGGCACCCAAGTGATGATCTGGTAGGGGTCCATGATGTCGCAGGTCTTGCAGTGCACGCAATTCGAGAAGTTGATCTGCAGCTTGCCCTCGACCGTGCCGTTGTTTTGCGTGAAGTGCGGTTCGTAGACTTGGGCCGGACAAAAATATTGACACGGGTTCCCGAATTCGACCGTGCAGCGATCGGCGCAAATTTTGGTGTCGGCGACATGCAGATGCGCGGGCTGATCCTCGTCGTGCATGGTGCCGCTGTTGAAGACGTCGGTGAGTTTGTCGAAGGTCAGCACGTTGTCGGGAGCGCTGCGGTGCTGGAGCGCTTGGGGTGCGCGCTGCGTGATTTTTACCATGCACGCGTAGCCCTCGTGGCCGCGCAGCTTATCGATCAAGCCGAATCCGCGGCCGCCCGTCAGCATGCCCAGCGCCGCGTTGAGCACGCCGCCGAAGAGTCCATTCTTGAAGCCGGCGTGGAAGTTGCGCGCCGCGTGCAGTTCGGTGAAGGCCCACGACGCGCGGAAGCGCGTTTCGTAATCCGCGAGCGCCGCGGCGCTCGTGTCGCCTTTGCCCAGCGCGCCAAAGATCGCTTCGGCGGCGAGCATGCCGGATTTCATCGCGAGGTGAATGCCCTTGAGCCGCATGCCGTTGAGGAACCCCGCCGTGTCGCCGATCAGACAGAGTCCGTCGGCGTACAGGCGCGGCATCGCGTGCAGACCGCCCTCGGGGATCGCCTTGGCACCGTAGCGCAGCAGCTTGCCGCCTTCGAGCAGCGGTTTGATCGCGGGCAGCTGCTTGAGTTGCCCAAAGAGCGCGTGCGGATCGGTGCTGGGGTCGGCGTAGTCAAGGCCCGTGACCAAGCCGATGTCGATGATGTCGCCATTCATCCCGTAGAGCCAGCCGCCGCCGAACGTATCGGCCGGGAGCGGCGCGCCCAGGGTGTGGATGACGTCGCCGGCACCGAGCCGGCCGGCGGGCACCTGCCACAGCTCTTTGACGCCGACGGCGTAGACTTGCGGGTCGCGGTCGCGGTCCAATCCGAGCTTGGCGACCGCGGTCTTGGCCAGCGTGCCGCGCGGCCCTTCGCCCAGCACGACGACCTTCGCCAGGAGATCGGGCCCGGGCTCGAAGTTCGGCTTGGGCTTGCCGTCGTGGCCGATGCCCTTGTCGCCCACGCGCACGCCGATCACCCGGTCGCCGTCCCACAGCAGTTGCTGGCCGGGGAACGCGGGGAACACGTCGGCACCGGCTTCTTCCGCCTTGGTGCCGAGCCACTTGGTGAGCCGGTTGAGCGACGCGACGTACTTGCCGCGATTATTGAGCACCGGCGGAACGACCGGCGCCGCGATTTTGCCGCCCGGGGTCAGGAACCACATCGCGTCGCCCGCGACGGGTGCGTCGAGGCCGCCGGTGATGTCCTCACCGGGGAAAAGTTCGTGCAGCGTCTTGGGGTCGACGACGGCGCCCGATAACCCGTGGTTGCCGATGTCGCCGCCTTTTTCGATGACCATCACGGAGATCTCGCTCCCCGCCGCGCTCGCAAGTTGGCGCAGCCGGATCGCTCCGGCCAAACTCGCCGGCCCTCCCCCAACGAAAAGGACATCGACGTCGAGGGTATCACGTTGCGGCATAGCCGCTTGAACTTCGCGTGAGCGGCTCTCTCATCCGGCTTGGGCCCCCGGCCCGCGGCCGCACGCGCTCGGGCCGCATCGCGGGCCGGCGGGTGGAGCGCTCAGCACACGTGGAACCGGTTGCGGATGGTTCGCGCAGCACGCCGACGGTCTTTGGGCCGCTATCCGCATCGCTGACCGGCCGGTGCGACGGTTGCGGCGCTTCGGGCTGGCGGCGGCCCTGGCGGCCGGCATCGTCTTCCAAGCACGAGCGGTCTTGGCGGCCGAGCCGTGGCTGTTCGTCAGCGACATTCATTTCGATCCGGCCGCGCGCGGCTCAGTGCCGGCATCATACGGATTCGATACGAACCTCGCGCTGCTCGACTCCGCACTGGCCGAAATGCGCCGGGTCGATCCCGATCCGCCGGTCATCGTCATCGCGGGCGACTTCCTGGCCCACCACTTCCACTACGTCGAAGCGGACGCCACGATGAAAGCGCTCGCCGCGCGATTCGACCGGGCGTTTCCGCGCGCCCAATTCGTCATCGCCCTGGGCAACGAAGATTCGGGCTGCGGTAATTATCAACTCTCCGCGCGCGCTCCGTTTCTGCGCACCGTCGCTGCGGCGTGGCAGCCGCTGGTGAATCGGCGGGCGGCCGCACCGGCGTTCGCGCGCACGTTCGCACAGGACGGCTTCTACACGGCGACGCTTCCGCTCGCGCACCTGCACGCAGTCGTCATCGACGACGTCTTCTGGTCGCCGCGCTACCGCGCCGCATGCGGCGGAACGAGCGCCGCGCGGCGGACCATCGACGACCTGCGCACGGCGCTGAGGGCGTGGCCCCATGATCCCAAGTGGGTCATCGCGCACATCCCGCCCGGCGTCGACGCGTTCTCGACGATCCAGCTAGCGCGTCAACTCGTCGTCGTGCCGTTTCTGGAGCCCGCACCGCGCGATGAACTGTTGCGGCTCATCGACGATCCGCGCGCGCGGGTGACCGCGATGCTGGCCTCGCACACGCACAAATTCGCCTACCGCATCGATGCGGCGGACGGTTCGCCGGCCGTGCCGATCGTGCTCGTGCCATCGATATCGCCGATCTTTCACAACGCGCCGTCGTTCCTCACCGTCGACGTCCTGCCGGACGGCACGCTCGGCGCGGCCGACGATCACACCTATCTCAAGGGGCGCTGGTCGGTCATCGGCGGAAGCCGCACGCTGGGTCTTGCGCGGATCAGCGGCACGACGCTGCTCGACCTTCAGGCGCGCCTGTCGCGCGACGCCGGCTTGCGCCGGCGGTACGCGCGCTTGTACGACGGCGGCGCCCGGCCGGAAATCGACGAGCGCCACTGGCGCGCCTACTGGTGCACGTCCACGGCGTTTTCGACGGATGCTTACGTCGCATGCATCGGCCGCACGCGCGGCTACAGCGTCGTCACGCGCCGCGGGCTCATCGTTTTCGGCGCGGCGATCGTCACGCTCGCGCTGGCCGGCGCTCTGCTCGTTCGCCGGTACCGGCGCACGGCTCGCCGCGACCGCTAGTCCGAAGCACGGCTTAGAGGTACTGGCGCACCACCGCGCCCGCGGCGGGGAAGTGGCCGTTCGAGAGCTGGGTGCTGCCACGATCGAAGTAGATCTGGTAGACCGCGTGGTTGGCGGTCAGCCAGTTCTCGAAATCGACGACGAACGGTCCGGCGTCGTTGCTGTCGATGCCCCATTCCGAGACGGCGATGCGTTTCTTATGCGCGGCCGCGAATTTGGTCAGCCAATTCAAGCCGTTCGCCCGAGTGAGCGCGTATTTCCACATCGCCGCGGGCGACACGCTGCCGGACGTGTCGAGGTACACGTCTTGGCTGAGCACGTCCACGTACGCGTCGCCGGGATAGTAGATCGCGTTGTCGGTCGTGACGATCGATCCGTTGACATAGGTCGGGATCGTGTCCCATACCAGTTTGAATTTCGATGATGTGCCGTGAAAGACCGACGCGATCTGGCGGAATGCCGCGATGCAGTTCGACGGCGACGCGGCGCATCCGTTGCCCCACGACGACCAACGGTCGGGCACTTCCCAGTTCGGACGAATGTAGTAATTGCCGTCCGGCGCGGGAGTCGTCTGGGTGAGGAGTTCGAGTGCCCAGGCGGCATAGTTCACGTTTCCGGCCCCGCCGGCGACCGCCGAGAGATTCGAGGACGACGGATAGGTCGCCAGCGACCAGACCAAACCGCTGCCGGCCAGCTGCGAAGATTCCCAGACGATATCGTTGAGCGCGCCCCACGACGAAGCACCCACGTCGTTGTACGCGCCGACGACGTTGACTTTCTTGCCCAACCACGCGTCCCAGGCCGACAGCGACGTCGGGACGACGCCGCTCATGACCATTCCCGAACCGGTCGGCGGCGCCGCCGTCGGAGCCGCGCTCGGCACTGGCGTCGGCGCGGACGACGCCGGTATGATCTCGATCCCGGCGATGGCCGCATTATTCGCCGTCGCGGTCATCTGGATCGTGATCGTGCCCGAGCTGTCGGCCCAGATCGGAAAGGATTTGACGACGGCGATGTCCGCGCCGCCCGCGGCCGCGAAGATATCGAAGTTCGTCACGAGTTGCGCACCATTGATCGCGATATCGAAGATGCGCTGTCTCGCTGCCGTGAAATACGTTTCGGCAAAATGCAGCCGCACGACGTACGAACGCGAGGTACTGAGGTTTGGTACTTTATACGTCAGGTTCGACGCATAACGCACTGTTTGATACACGCTCTGCGGCGCCGGCCTGGATACCCCGCTCGTCACAATCGGCTGGGCGACCGTATACGTCTGCCCGCCGCTGTAATCTTGGTCGGCCCGCCAGGACCCGGTCGCCCCGCCGCCCGCATTGATGTCGATTCCGGCCGCCGACGTCGCCGCCAGTGTCGAGACCTTCGAGGCGCTCGGGATGAACGCGCCGGCATCGAAGGGCGAACTCGCGCGCGCGCCGGCTGCACCTCCGCTACCGCACGCGCCCAAACTCACCATCAAAACAAGGTGTGCAATGATGCGTAAACGCCGCTTCATCGATCCTCCGGGTCTTGGCAGCGACATACGCGGCGCGAACGGCGAAACGCTCTTATCGTCGACGCTTTCAGAGCGCCCGCCGCCGATGTGAAATGTAGATCACGATTCAGGCGGAATCTTCGGCTATCGTACGCGAGCGGTCAGAAGTACTGTTTGGCCACGGCTCCGGCGGCGGGATATTGATTGTTGGACAGTTGGGTGTTGCCCATATCGAAGTAAATTTGATAGACGGCGTTGTGGGCAGCGAGCCAGTTCTCCACATCGGTCACCAGCGGGCCCGCGGTATTGCTGTTCACGCCCCATTCCGACATCGCGATGCCTTTCCCGTGCGCCGCCGCGAAGCTGGCGAGCCAGTTCAAACCGTTGGCGCGCGTCAGCCCGTAACTCCATTGGCCGGCGACGGAGTTGGTGCCTGACGTATCGAGGTAGAGATCCTGGCTCACGACATCGACGTAGGCGTCGCCGGGGTAGTAGACCGAGTTGTCCGTCGAAACGCCGTAGACGGGAAAAACATCCCAGACCAGCTTGAACCGGGGCGAAGCGGCATGGAAAACCGCCGCGATGTGCTGGAAGGCGGCGATGCAGTTCGCGGGCGACGCACTGCACTGCGTGCCCCACGAGAACCAGCCGGCTGGAGTTTCCCAGTTCGGGCGGATATAATAGTTGCCGTCGGGCGCCGGCGCGGCCGAACTCAAGATTTGGCTGGCCCACGTCGCATAGTAACCGTCGCCCGCGCCGGCGGCGACGGCGGCCAAGTTCGACGACGTGGGATAGGTCGCCAGCGACCACACCATCGGCGTGTTCGCCGGGTACGTTGAAATCATCCAGATGATGTCGTCGAGGCTCGACCACGACGAAGCCCCCGAATCGTTGTACACGCCGGCGAATTGCGCGTTATGCCCCAGCCACGCGTTCCACTGGGAAAGCGACGATGTCACGGTGCCGCTCATGATTTTCGCCGAAACGGGCGGGGGCGTCGAGATTGGTGTCGGCGTGGGCGTCGGTGTCGGCGTGGCGCCCGTCACCGGTAAGAGTTCGAGGGCCGCGATCGCCGCGTTGTTGACCGAAGCGACCATGCGAATCGCGATCGTCCCGGTGGCGTCCGCGCGATTCGTGAACGCCTCCACCACCGCGATGTTGGTTCCGCCCGCCGCCGCGAAGATATCGAAGTTGGTCAACACGGGCGACCCATTGATTGCGACGTTAAACAGCCGTTCTCCGGGACCGGTGAACCACGATTCGACGAAGTGCAGCCGCACGGTATACGTCGCGTTGGGAACCAGATTGGGGATCGTATAGGTGAGTTCGCCGGCATAACGCTGCGATTGATAGACGGCCTGCGGCGCCGGATTCGTCACATGGCTGGTGTTGATAGCCGCGTTCCACAGCAGTATCGTCGATCCGCCGTCGGAATCTTGATCGGCTTGCCAGACGCCGTCGGCCGGACCGCCCGCGTTGATTTGAATTGGTTGCAGCGTCGCGGCCGTCCGCAGCGGCGAATCCGGCCGCAGGTCGCTGCTCGACGCGGCGCCCGGTACGGCGCTCTTACCCGTACTTGCGCAAGCGGTTAGTCCGCTGACCAAGAGCAAGCAGAAGATCGTGCGTAGATACCAGCTCAATGTGCCCCTCCCGGTAAAGCCCACAGGGCTCTTGACGGTCGAGAAGGCAGCAGAACTTAGCTACTTTGCACAATCGTTACATAACGTTTAGACGATAACTGTTCGTACCATCGCTCCCCCGCGCGGCGTGCAACGGGTTATAGGGCAAGGTCGTTTCGCTCGACGCTTCGAGCGGCATGAACGCGCGCCGACCGTCAGGTCAAGCGGCCGTTGGTGGCGAGTTCGATCGCGGCGCGGCGGGTTTCGCTGCTCGTGCCCGAGTGCGAACTGATCATGAGCGCGAAATCGCCTTCATCGAGCGACAGCGAGAACGCGGTCAATTGCGACTCGAGCAGCGGGCGCAGGTGCCAGTGGGTCTTGCAGCGCGAACGTTCATCGATCCACACCGGGGCTTGCGGACCCAGTACTTTCTCGATGAAGATCCCATAGAGAAGATATTCCGAGATGGCACGGTTCATCGCCATCGCGGCGTGCCAGGAGCGCCCGGTTACCATTTCGATCCGGGCGCACATTTGCATGACCAGATCGCGATTCCAGCTAATGATCTGGCCGATGTAGTCGTTCACGGGTGCTGTGGCGGGCGGCACGTCGAGCAGCTTGCACGCATTGCGGTGCCATGTCAGGTGGTCCGTCATGTCGGCGGTGATACCGCCCGTGCGGCGATACAGCCGGCTCGTGTGACCGGCGGCGAACATCGCGGGCTCGACGTCGCGCACGAAAACGGCGTCGGAATCGACCATGACGAGCGTTGCTTCGGAAAGCCGTTGGGCAACGGCGATCTTCGCGATCTGCTGGACGAGCCAGCCGCTCACCGGTACGAGCGTCGACGTCGAGAACCAACGATTGAAGCCCGGGATCTGAATGATGCCCTTGGGGAGAATCTCTTCTTTGGGCGCGACGATCGTGCGTTTGCCGGCCAGCGACGCGAAACGTTTGAGGTCGCGCCGGTCGACGAAGAGATAGTGCTTCACCGGTGCGGGAAAGAATTCCAGCACGCTTCGGTTGAGGGTTCGGCACAGCTCGAAGTCGGGGCCGTAACTGGGCGTAACGATCGCAAGCGCAGACGTCATGCGAACGTGCGCCCCCGTGCGCGCAGCTCGTCGAGCGCGTCGCGCAGTCCGTCGTCGTGCTGCGGGTCGATCTTGCGGGCAAACCATTTTCCTGACCGCTCGATCTGAGGCAGGTCGCGGATCGTCAACGATTTTGGGCTCGAGCTCTTGGATCGCGTCCAATCCGTGTAGTGCAGATCGCCGTTGGTGATCCGCAGCCCGGGCGTGTTGAGCAACAGGGTCGGGATGAGCGACTCTTCCGAAAACAAGGACTTCGCGAAAAGCGCTTCCCACTCGGACCGCTGCGCGAGCGTTTCCAACAGCCGATCCACGGCCGTTGCGGACAGCGCAGCCCACTGCGTGCCGAAATAGACGTGCGGTACGAAGTCGAAGATCGACCTTGCCGCGCGCGTTCCCAGCAGCGACGCACGCGGCATCGATTTTACCCGCAACAGCGGCTGCGTGCGATTGATCAGCCCGCGGATCTGACGCACGCTCAGCGGAAACGGCAAGCCGCGCCGGCGCACGATTCGATAGCGAAACGCATACCGGTCGTGCAACTCGTGATCGGACGGGCCGACGCGGCGATGCCAGAACAGCGCATCAGCAGCCGACCCGGCAAGTTTTTCGTGCAGTTCGCTCAGCGGACGCGCCGGGTAACACTGCGCCGACAGGAGGATGATCCACTCGCCGGGGGTTTGGTCGCGCCGGATTTGCCGCAACGCGCGCAGCATCATGTCGGTCATCGAGTACGTCGCGTAACGGACAGCCGCCGGACCTTCGACGCAAGCGATGCGCCGGTCGCCGACGCTCGGGAAAGCCCCGGACGAAGCGGAGTAGTGAATGACCACGCGTGCATCAGCCGCTTCGGCGAGAACGGCTCGGGCCAGCCGCAACACCTCGCCGGGCTGCTCGTGGGCGAAAATCGCGTACGTGAACATGGGCTACTCGGGCTCGCGGCGCAACGCGCGGTGCGGTGCGACGTAGGCCGGAATGGGCGATCCGCGCCGCTCGCGCCGCTCGCTGCGCGCGACCGGGGCGGTGGCGGATTCGCGCTCGCTCGCATAGAGAAACGCAATCGTAAACAAGA
Organism: Candidatus Velthaea versatilis; assembly: GCA_003134035.1. Lineage (GTDB taxonomy): Bacteria > Vulcanimicrobiota > Vulcanimicrobiia > Vulcanimicrobiales > Vulcanimicrobiaceae > Velthaea > Velthaea versatilis. The sequence continues at coordinate 14,543 of PLAE01000099.1, read as the reverse complement.
CCCAGTTCATGCCGTTGAACTTCGCGATGTTGGCCTCGGTGATATTGCCGAGGATGAAGTACAACACGGCGATGAACGGCCAGACCTCGAACAGCTCGCGGCCGCGGCTCGCCAGCGCGCTCGTTCGCCGGATCGCCAGAACCAAGGCGACCAGGAACAGGCACACCCCCGTCAAGCCGGCATCGAGCGCCAATTCGAGCAGCCCGTTATGCGCGTGGAACGGCGTCCAATCCAGGAGCACCGGCAAATACGCCGCGGCGCTCCCGTCGGGCAGCCAAAACGTGTCGTATCCGTAACCGAGCAGCGGGCGTTTCTCGATCGCCTCGATGACCAGCGGCCAGATATCGGTGCGGCCGCTGAGCTTCGCGTCACGTCCCAGCGCGCTGACGACGGCCGAGAAATTCAACGCGATGAGCACGAGGCCGAGTCCCACGCCCGTCGCGGCAAACGGCGCGACGCGCCGGCCGAGCGGAAAACGGCGCAGGGCGAAGAGTGCCAGCGCCGCCGCCATTAGCCCGAACATCACGACGCTCGTTGCCGACTGCGAGCCCAGCAGCAATAGACAGCACACGCCGGCGGCGGCGGCTAGCCAAAGCCGCAGCGAACGCGGGAAATCAGCCGTGAGCGCAAGCGCGAGCGCGGTGATCGCGCCCATGGCCATGGCCTGACCCAAGCTGTTCTTGTGAACGAAGATGCCCATCCACGCGCCCGCATACTCCTCGTGCATGACCCCCTTCGCCGGCGCGGCCACCACCGCGAACAGGCTAAGCAACGCGGCGGCGCCCGCCGCGCAGCACAGGCTGAGCAGAAACTCCTCGAGCTCCAGCCGGCAAACCAGCAGATACGCCGACGCGCTCGTGCCGACCAGTTCGAGCGCGCGCTTGAGCGAGATATCGTGAAACTCCGACCACGCGGGCGAGAAGAGGAGCAGCGCAACGAGTGCGACCACGGGTGCCGCGCCGGCCAATTTTGCCCGCACCCTCCGCCGCTCGCCCCACAGCCCGTAGCCGGTGATGACGTAGCTGACGATCCAGATCGCCTGGCTGCGCGCGCTGCCGTCGCTCGAGCCGAAAAGTCCGTACAGCAGCAGCATGAAACAGACCACGAGCGCCCGGTCGAGCAAGCCGGCGCGGCGCGCGCGCGGGGCGTCCGCGGCCACCTGGCGCGTCGCGGCGGTGTAGCGCGGGATGCCGCGCATCACGTGCGCACGCAGCGCAATCCGGGAATGGGCACGGCCGACCACAGCACGTAGGGCGCGGTGCGCGGACTCGCGCATTCGAGCGGCAAGTCGCGCGGCGGCGCGAGCCGATTGAAGCGTTGATCGGCCGCATCGATGAACACCACCGGCGCGCGCGTCCAGATATCGCGAACGCGCGCGAAGTTGACGCTGCCGCTGGCCAGGAAGAAGCGATTCGGCGGTCGCGCATCCGACGCGAGATAGATTTCCCACGGCATGACGCCGATCGCTTGCGGTCCGAACGTTCGGCGAACGAGGTCGCCGGTGTACTGGATCGCCGCGGGCCGGCCGAAGAACGGCGTACGATGCTCGGCGATCGCCGCGCCGACCATCACGAGCGCGCACAGACCCGCGACCGCCGTGAAGTACCAGCGCCGCTTGAGCATCGCAAGATCGAGCGGCTGCGTTGCGAGCAGCATGACCAGCGGCGCGTAGACTGCGAGGAAATAGTGAATCGAGGGCTTGCCCAGCGCGAATACGACGACGATGCCGCTGATCGACCAGCACAGCGCGAACGTGCGCGCCGGGCTGCGCCGTCTGGTCCACGACGCGGCGATGAGCCCAAGCAACAGCCCGAGCCCCGACTGAATATAGTAGCGCGGCGAAAGCCACGGGATCGGATAGTGGTGCGGTTCTTGCGGATTCGCCCGGTCGAAGTGACCGGCCTGATACGAGAACCAACTCCGCGCCAGCTCCGTCATCGTGGGCTCGCCGTACGTCGCGACGAACAGCACGGCGCAGACGGCGGCGGTGCCGCACATCGAAGCGAGCAGTTTGAACCGATTCGCCGAACAGGTAAGGCAGAGCAGCGTCGGCAGCGCGATCGCGATCGCCGGGATCCAAAACGTCGCCCCGATAACGGCCAGCAACCCGGCTGCCGCCGGCCGCTGTTTTTTGGCCAGCAGCAGCGCTGCGAGCGTCAATGGGATCGCGTAGTGCTCGGTCTGATCGAACGGGCCGCCGACGAACCCGTAGAGCAGGCTGAACGTCAGCACGGCCGGACCCCAGCGCCGCAATCCGAAGCTGCGCACGATCGCACCGAAGAGCGCGATCGATCCGGCGTTGACGATCGACTCGGCGAACACGTGCATGGCGTAGTGCGCGCCGAAGACGTGCCACAGCAGCGCGTTCACCAGATAAATGCTGGGCAGCTTGTTGTCCCAAAGATCGGTATAGAGATGCGCCCCGTCACCCAGCGCGCGGCCGATATACTCAAAGACCGCCGGGTCGCCAACCGGAAACGACGGCCGGCAAACGGCCGAGACGATCACCGACAGCACCGCCAGCGCAACCCAAACGTCGAGCGCCTTGAGATCGTTGAGGAGCGAACCCCTCGGGCGGACGGCGGGCGCCGGACGCCGCCGGTCGACGGGTCGCTCGCCGAGCCCGATCACTTCGGCGCGCAATGCGAATCCCGGTTCGGCGCTCCGGCGGGGTCCGCCGAGCCAAGCGCAGCAATCTCCAAGCACCGTTCGGCAGGCGCCGTTTTAGCCGTGCCGGTGGGCGCGCGCGAAACCGCCCCCGCACCGCGCCGGCGGAACGGCCCTTCGACGTAGCGCCAAGACAGGGCAGCGACGCCGATGCAAAGCGCGACGACCGCGACTTTCTGGAGTTTGGTCAGCGGATGACCGACGAGGAGATCGGTCATCGTCATGATCGGCCAATGCCACACGTAGAGCGAATACGAGATCAGCCCGAGCCCGACGGCGATCCGGCTGCTAAGCAAGCGTGAGACGAGCGTCTTGCCGCCGTCACCTGATGCGCCGTTGCCCGAAGCGATGACCAGCACTGCGCCGAGCGCCGGAGGGAGCGCCGCCAAGCCCGGGAACGGCGTCTTCGTCGTATACAGAACGGCGCCGGCGACGATGAGCAGCAGTCCGGCGATGCCAAGAGCTTCGCGCAACGACCGCGCGCGCAGATCCGGCAGCGCATCGAGCGCCAGCAGCACGCCGAACAGAAGTTCCCAGGCCCGCGACTGCGCGAGGTAGAGCGCCTCGACCGGCGACGCTTTGACCAGAACGGTGCTCAGAATCAGCGAGGCGAGCGTGAGAAGCCACAGCAGCCCGATCCGCTCTTTGCGACTCGCCCGGCGCGTGAGAAGCGTCAGGAGCAGCGGGAAGATCAGGTAGAACTGCTCCTCCACGGCCAGCGACCAGGTGTGCAGCAGCGGCAGCGGGACGTTGCCATCCAGAAGTCCGCGCTGAGCTTCCCCGATGAAGAAGATATTTGACACGAACAGGCTGGTCGCGATGAGACTCTGGGCGCAACGCAAGAAGTCGGCCGGCGGCAGCAGCACCAGCGCCGCCGCGAAGGTGACGCCCAAAACGGCGAACAGCGCGGGGAAAATACGGCGCGCGCGCCGCTCGTAAAACGCCACGAGCGAGAACCGCCCGGCGCTTATTTCGCGGTCGATCGTTCGCGTGATGAGATAGCCGGAAATGACGAAGAACACGTCGACACCGACAAATCCGCCGTTTGAATAGTTCGTTCCGACGTGAAAGAGCACGACGCACAGCACCGCGACGGCCCGCAAGCCGTCGATATCGGGACGGTAGGTCATGCCCGGATCCCGGCCCGGCCGCGTTGGCGCATCACGCCGCACGGGCCCGATACGCCTGATATTCGAGACCGGCGAAAGCGGCCAGCATTCCGGCGCCGCGCGCGATTTCGCACAACAGCAAGATCGCCGGCGAAACGCCGCGCAGCAGCAGAATCGGTCCGAGCTTGGCGCTGCTCAGCAGGATGAGTCCGCCGCCCTTCATGCCGCGCCGCAGCATGGTCCCAAAACCGCCCCGCAGCGTGCGGTCGCACATCGTCAGCGAACCGCCGCGCCGAAAACTGCGCTTCAAAATCGCCCCGAGCGAGCGCCGAGCCGGCGGGAGCGTTTCCCACACTGTCGCGTTGGCCGCATACCGGATGATCCGGCCATGCGCGAGCATCCGGCGGAAAAACAGTTGATCCTCACCGCCGATGCGATTGAGCGTGACGTCGAACGTCAGATTCAGGCCGGCGATTTGGCGCAGGTCGAGCAGGAAGTTGCTGCTCCACCCATCGGACAGCGACTCGCCGTCGCGCAGCCGCGGATATTCGCATTCGCGAAACGCGCGGATCCACGCCGGCGCGTCGGCGGGCAGGTCGGCGTTGACCGGGCCGACGACGACGGCGGCTCCGCGCGCTGTGCTCATGCGCAGGAGCTCGTTGAGCCACTGCGGTTCGGGCTGTTCGTCGTCGTCGAGCATCGCCAACAGATCGGCATGCCGCCCGGCGAAGCTCAAGGCCGCATTGCGGACGTTGGAAAGCCCGGCGAGGGGAACGTGCACGTAGGCGATCGGGAACGGCATCGACGGCCGGATCTCGCTCACGACCGGCGCCGCACCGCCGAGCGGATCGTTGTCGAACACCGCGACCTGCACGATGAACGTTTCCGGCGGCGCGGACAGATGGGCGAGCGCGAGCAACGCATCGCGCAGCAGTCCGTTGCGCAGATAGGTCGGAACGCCGACGCACACCCGTGTCGTCATACGACGGCGAACTCGCCGCTGATCGCGGCATCGAACTCGGCGAACGCCGCCTCGGGCGTGAACGCCCGCGCGCAGTGCGCGGCATCGATCCGGAGTTGGCGCTGCGCGAGCGGCGCGCTCAGCAGCGCGGCGGTTTCCTCGGCAAAAGCGGCGGCGGAATCCGCCAGGACGAACGGCCGCGGCGCGAAGTGTGCCAGGCCTTGGGCGCCGACCGACGTCGTCACGATTGCCTGGCGGAAACTAAGCGCCTCGACCAGCTTCACCTTGAGTCCGCTGCCGATCTGCAAGGGCACGATCGTCACCGCGGCGGTCGCGTAGACCGCGTCGAGATCGGCGACCACGCCGCGCAGCGTCACGCCCGGCGGTACGCCGGAGAGGCGAAAGCAAACGCTGCCGACGACGTCGAGGGTCGCGAACGGTACCCGGGCGCGAATCGCCGGCCAGCATTCATCGAGAAACCAGCGGATGCCGTGGTAGTTGTGATACGATCCGCTGCCGACGAACAGGCAGCGGCCCGGTGCCGCGAGCGCCTCGCGGCGATCAATCGGACGGGCCGTCGTTACCGGCACGACGACGACCCGGGCACCGGGCGCCAAGCGTTTGAGCTCAGCGCCGTCGTCCCATTGAATGGCAATGACGTTGCCGGCTTGCTCGAGCAGCCGGCGTTCGGTGTCTTGGCTGAACGATGCCGGCGCCAAGCTCACGCCGTGCTTGGCGAACGACTCGGCACGCTGGTACTTCACTTCGTGGGTGATGACCCATTGCTGGCCGCATGCCAGCGGACCGCAACTGTTAAAAATTCCGTCGACGAGTACGACTTCGGGCTTGCGTTCGGCGACCACCCGGCGCACGTACGCGATCTCGGCGGCCCGCGGGAACTGCCCCAGCGTATGGACGGAGCCCCGGATCGTGCGCAACCGCAGGCGCAGCGCATCGGCCGCGGATTGGACGGTTTTGGGCAACCGCACGTAGCCGGCCCAGGCCAACGTCTGCACGATGCCGACCGCGGAACGCTGCGCGATCCGGCGTCCGATTCGCACGAACGACGGTCCGATCAGTTCGGCCTCGAACGCATCGTCGCGCCGGACGATAAAATCGACGCTGGGCCGCATGACGACGAGCACGACGGTCCAGCCCAGCGCCGCAAAGTGATCGACGAAGCCGCGCAGATACCGAGCGTGTCCCGACTGTTGAAAACCCAGATCGAAACCCGGGACTTGGTGCGTCACGATCATCACCGTTGGGCCGTATCCGCTCGACCCGCAACTGGCTCGCTTCGGCATCACGCGGGCTCGCGCGATCCGGCGCCGCGCGCCGCGGCGTTCCCCGCGCCGTCATCCAGGCTGGCAGCCATTATGCCGACTCGCTGAGCTCGGTGTCTCGGACGTCGTGCGGAATCGTTTGCAGCTCCTCGAGCGAACCGGCTAGGCGCTGCATCTCGCCTAGCGATGAATACCAGAGGATGTATGCGAGAACGAACCACGGCTCGACGAGATAACGATACCAAAAGCGCTGCGGGTTTTCGGCCAGCCGGAACAGCCACTCGCAGCCCAGGCGGCCCAGCCAGCGCGGCGGCGTTTTTACCGCGCCCGCGATATACTCCATGCAGGCGCCGACCGTCACGACGCTGGCCGGCGCGAGCGTCTCGAGATTCTGCAAAATCCAGCGTTCTTGCCGTCCCATGCCCATGCCGACGAGCACGAGCTGCGGGCGCAGCGCCGCCACCTTGCGCGCGGCCTGCCGGCCCTCGTGCTCGGAGCGGAAGTAGCCGTGATGCGCTGCGATGCTCAAGCGCGGCAGACGCCGCTGGATCTCGGCCACGCCCGCGGCGAGCACGCCTTCGTTCGAGCCGACGTAACAGACTTGCCATTCCTCTTGGGATGCCAGCGCCAGCAGCGGCCAGATGAAGTCGTTGAGCGTCACGCGGTGTTCGCGTCGGGCGTCGATGCCGCGCAACCGGCAGAGCGCGACGAGCGGCATGCCGTCGATATGCACGTAGGTTCTCGAGAGACCGTGGAGTTGACGCGAGGCCGCGTCCCAGAGCCGTACGTGGAGACCGTGCATGTTTTGCGAAGCGAGCACGCACTGCTGTCCCGAATCGATGCGCGAAGCAAGCAGCTCCAAGAGCTCAGGCGTGGTCATGGGCGAAATCTTTGTGCCGAAGAGATCGTACGAGGGGAACTCCTTGGACAAGACGTTATCTCCCAAGCGCCGCTGCGCGATGACCAAGATAGGTGCGGACCAAGCCCGGACGCGCGACGATCGACAGCACGACGTAGGTCAGAATCCCGCCCGCGACTTCCGCGCCGAGCACGACCAAACTCGACGTCTTCGGAACGAGCATGAGCACAACGCTCATGCCCGCGGTCGCTAGCGCGGTCTTGATCCAGTCGTCGGCCGGGATCGGCATCGCGAGGACACGCGCACCCGCCATAATACTGAGTCCGAGGCACACCAGGCTCGCGATGAGCGCCGCGATCGCGGCTCCGGCCGCCCCGTAGCCCGGCACGAGGATGACGCATCCGCCGATTGCCGTGAGCGTCCCGATCAACGAGATGATCGCCGGCGGAAGCGGTTCGATCGCCAACTCGAACGCCTGATCAAAATAGTAGGCCCGCAGGTTCGTCGCGAAGCCGGTCATCGCGACGAGCGTGATGATCGCGGCGGCACCGTCCCAGAACTTCGCGCCGAACACCCAATGCGAAACCGGGACCGCCAGCAGGCACAAACCGGCCGTCGCCGGCAGCGCGACGGCGAAGATCAAGCGCGCATTTGCTTTGAGCTGCGCGCCCAACGCAATCGCGTCGCCGCGATCTTTCGCGGCGAAGGCGAGCGGAATGCCGGCCATGCTGATCGACCCGATCAGGCTCGCGAGGGTAATCGTCCCGAAGTCCGCGGCGACCGCGAAGATGCCCAGGCCCGCTGCGCCGACGCCCGCATTGACGATCAAGCGTTGGCCGACCGGTGCCGCGTATGACAAGGCCACGCTGGCGCTCTGCGGCCAGCCGAAGTGAAAACAGCGCCGAAACAGTCCGCGGTCGAACGAACCGCTAGCCGCCGGCGCCCAAAACTTCGCGAACACCAGGGTCAGGCAATTGCCGAGCACGAACCCGAGTAAGAGCGCGTTGGTCTTGTGCCCGGATACGATGAAGCACGTCGACACGACCAGGATGCCGACGGCGCGCAACAGGTTGAGCAGGCTCCAGTTGCCGACGCTCATGCGCGCTTGCAGCAGCGATGCGTTGAGATCGTACCAACCCGAGGCGAGCAGCGCGGCGGCGGCCAGCGCGAGCGATGCGAGCGGCAACGCCGGCGCGCAGACGTGCAGCACCGTGACCAAAACCGGTACGCCGACGGCCGATGCTGCGGCGAACAGAACCAAGATCGTGGCGAAGAGATTCGGCAAGTCGTCGTCCGTGCCGCCGGCGACGAACCGCAGCGCGGCGACGCGCAGCCACGTGTACGCGATCGCGCTCACCAAGAGCGTCGTGCTCACGACGAGCGCGAAGCGGCCGATTGAGGCGGGGTCGAGGAGTCGCGTGTAGACGGCGACGCCGCCCATCCCGATCGACGCCGGGACGATCCGGCCGCCCAGATAGACGACCGATTTGGTCATGAAATTCATGCGCGGCGAAGAACGACGAGCGAGTGCATCAGCGTCGCCAGCGCACCGTTGCAAGCGCTGCGGCGAAGCCCTTTTGCGGGCGCAGACCGGGCGCCTTCGCGCGCAGCGCCGCCGGTTCGCCCGCGCCGTCGCGGCCGCGGATCGTGGCCTCCGCCGTTCCGATCACGCCTAGGACCCGAGCGCCGGCCATTTGGAGCGCCCGCATCATTGAGACATCCTCGGGGCACGATGAGCGGCCCACGCGAATGGCAATGAGCACCGCGTCAGCCAACGGTGCGAGCCGGGTCGAAACATTGCTCTGTGCGAGCGGCAGCGCGTCGACGACGGTGTAGTCAAAATCTTGCCGCATCCGATCGGCGAGCCGGGCGACCGCGTCGCCGGAGCGGCCGACGGCTTTGAGCTCTTTGGCCAGAACGAGAATCGAGATCGGCGATCGTTCGCCGGCGCCGGTCGTCGCGTGCTCGAGACTGCTGCACAGCAGCGCGACGCTGCTGCCCGAAGCCGCCAAAGTAACGGCAAGCCGGGCCGCGGCGGTCGTGCTGCCGTCGTCGGTCGTCGCCGACGTAACCATGATAATCGCCGGCAGCGGCGCGTTGATTTCGATCTGCGACTGCAGATTCTGGGCGCGTGAAAAAAGCGGCTTGTGCACGCTAAAGGTCCATGTCGACGAGCGCGATGAGCGGTACGCCGTAGAACCGTTCGATCTGATCGGCCCGCAGCAAGCGCGAATCGAGCACGTCGATGACGTACGCGGTCGCCACCGCGGCGAGGAACACGAGGCCGGCCAAGATGATGCCGAGGCGCGCCGGACCCAAACCGACGACGGTCGTGTCGGCCTTGACGGCGCGATCGACGACGACGAGTGAGCCCAGCGAGAGCGCCTCGGCCCGGCCGGCGACGGCGGCGGCACGCGCCGCCGTCAACGCGAGGTAATCGGCCTTCGCCGCATCGTGCTGCAGCTTGAGACCTTCGGTGACCGTGCTCGAGTCGAGTGTGTCGCGGAGCCGCGCGTTGGCCGTGGCGATGAGCCCCTCGATCCCGTCGAGCTTGGCCTGGTCACCGGTGATCGCGGCGTTCGCTTTGCGCAGTTCGAGCCCGGTCGCGGCTTCGGTGCTGCTGAACGACTGCGCCGAGGTCAGCGCGCTGCTGGTGTCGCTGTCCAACATGCGATGCTCGGCGGCGAGCTTCTTTTCGAGGCCTTGGACTTCGGGATGCGCGTCCGTGAGCGTCGTCTTCTCGACCGCGAGCTCGGCCTCGTCGCGAGCGATGCTGCCCGCCAATTCTTTGTACATCGCGTCGTTCTGGAGTTTTTCGTAACGGACGGTCTTGTCGATCATGCCCGGATCGGCCGCGATCGCGTCGCGCTGCGCGATATCGGTCGCCAGCGCCGCCGCCGCGACCCTCTTCTGCGCGGCCAAGTCGTCGAGTTTCGCGGTGACCTCGTCGAGGGCTTTGTCTGATTGAACGAACGGATCACGCGTGTTTTCTTTCGCCGAGGCATCGCCGAGCTTGCGCAAGCGCTGCTGGACATCGGCAATCGCCCGGTCGAGCTTTCGAATCGTGACGTCCGAACCGCTGCCGGAAATGGAGTCATAATATGACACCAATTCGTCGGCAATCGCGTTGGCGATCGTCACGGCGCGCGCGGCGACCTCGTCCTTGTCGTCGATCTCAATGAGGCTCGACCGCGTGCCGACCGACGCTTTGACGTGGTGCTTCAACTCAACGAGATCGACCGGCAAGCCCACTTTCTGCGCGACGCGGGTGAGCAACACCGAACTCGTTGCCAGGGACGGCACATCGACCGACGTGACCGACGGGTCGCGACCGGTGCTGTTGGCGACGATCAGCACGTGGGCGGCGGCCTGATAGGTTTTGGGGATGAGCTTCACGACGGCGCCGACACACACGAAACCGACGATAAGGACCGCGCAGAAAACGACCCGCTGCCGCAGGATGAAGGCGAGGCCGGCAAACGCCAGACGGATCCGCGTTTTCGCGAAAAACCGCAGCGGCAGCCGCTGCGGTGCTTCCCACGGGCGCGGAACGAACGCGGTGTCGGCTACGTCGAGCTCCTGCGGATTGTCTCTCATACGCGCACCGCGCACGGTACGGCGAAAGCTTCAGCCAACGGGCCCGCGATCGTCCGTGGACCCATCACCGGTTCCAGAGGTTCCACCTTTCACTGACGAAGCAAACATGGAGCGTGCTCAATTGCTGCTGCGTCGAGCGGCACCACGTCACGTCGACGATCGAAGCATGCTAACGCGGCCGACGAGCGAAAATGGTTGCCTCCTGTCTAGCGAACGGACAAGAGCGGACGTACTGGACGAGCTCACAGCGATTCCATGAATAACACTATTGGCTCGCAAACTCAAGATTGCGCCGGCGTTGAACGCGTTGCGATAGTTCGTTTCGCTGTTGCAGACGATGACTATCGTAACGATCGTTTTTCTGTAGTGGGACTTTTCGACTAATCATTGCGCCGATAACCCGAAACACTATTCCATTCGCGGAACGCGGAGCATCATACAGACGGTTCCGACCATGGCTTAGTACAAAAGTACTGCACAAGAATTCGAGGCACGAGTGCCGGCGAGCACAACGCGCTACAATGGTTGACATTCGAGCAACGAATCGGCCAACGGAGCCGCAACGACAAACCGCGAACGCAAGATTTCGGCGGTCAATCAAACGTAATGCATCTTCTTTAAAAACGACGGACAATCAACGACGCCGTTTGCAGCACTCGGGAGGTCCGGCTGCCGCAAGATGACGCCGACGCGGGCACTTTGCGTTTTCCAAATACTACGGGAAGTTCATCACGGGCTCTAGAGGCATGCGACCCTACATCGCCGATAAGCGCATACCGCGGCGCCAAGTAAGGTCGACGCGCTGGTGGAACCTGCGCGAATCATGAAAAGCTATCGGATCGCCGTTATACCGGGCGATGGGATCGGGAAAGAAGTCGTTCCCGAAGGCATCCGCGTCCTCGACGCCGTCGCCCGGAAGTTCGACCTGAGCTTCGCCTGGGAGACGTTCGATTGGAGCTGCCGGCGCTATGCCGAAACCGGCGCGATGATGCCGGCCGACGGGCTCGAGCGGATCCGGTCGCACGACGCGATCTTTCTGGGGGCCGTCGGGTTCCCGGGCGTCCCCGATCACATCTCACTGTGGGGTCTGCTCATCCCGATTCGCCGCCAATTCCGGCAGTACATCAACCTGCGTCCGGTGCGGCTCATGCCGGGCATCGCCTCGCCGCTGGCGGGGCGCCGGCCGGGCGACATCGATTTTTGGATCGTGCGCGAGAACAATGAGGGCGAGTATTCGGCGGTCGGCGGCCGCTTCAACGAGGGCACCGATGACGAAGTGGTCATCCAGGAAACGATCTTTACCCGGCGCGGCGTCGACCGCGCGCTGCGCTTCGCCTACGAACTGGCGCGCAGCCGGCCTAAGCGGCACCTGACCTCAGCCACAAAGTCCAACGGCATCGCGATCACGATGCCGTATTGGGACGAACGCGTGAAGGCGATGGCCGCACACTACCCCGACGTGCGAACCGATCAATACCACATCGACATCCTCGCGGCGCACTTCGTCGCGCATCCCGACTGGTTCGACGTCGTCGTGGGCTCGAATCTCTTCGGGGACATTCTGTCCGATTTGGGGCCGGCGGCGACCGGCACCATCGGCATCGCGCCGTCGGCCAATCTCAATCCGGAGCGCGATTTTCCATCGATGTTCGAGCCCGTGCACGGCTCGGCGCCCGACATCGCCGGACAGAACATCGCGAATCCGATCGGGCAAATCTGGTCCGGCGCGATGATGCTCGATCACCTCGGCCATCCCGAGGCGGCCGCGGCGGTGCTGGGCGCGATCGAGGCGGTGCTCGCGAGCGGTCCGCGCACGCGCGATATCGGCGGCGGCGCGAGCACGCAGGACGTCGGGGCGGCCATCGCGGCGGCGATCTAGCGATTTGCCCCGCCGCGGTACACCGGGTTTGGTCCCGCTGCGAGTAAGCGCGTTTCGCGGGACGCGCCATCGGCTAAAGATCGGTGTGTGGTCAGGCGCGCGACGAGCGGCCACTTTCCCAACGCCGAATCGAGGTTTAAAGTCCATGGCAGTACCGACGATCAACACCTACATCAGCGACATGCTCGCGGTCGAAACGCACATCGCGACGCCGCTCGAGAACCAAGTGAACGACAGCGACGTTACGGCCCAGCCGACCGCGTTCAAAGTCGTGCGCGAAACGCTCGATATCGTTCAACAGCACATCGGCCGGCTCGAAGCGCGGCTGGACGCCGTGGGCGGGCATGCCGGCGCGCCGGTGAAGAACGCCGTGACGACGGCCGTCGGAGCGGCCGCCGCAGCGATCAACAACGTCCGCAAAACCGGAGTCTCCAAGAGTTTGCGCGACGACTACACGGCCCTTTCGCTCTCGTCAGCCGGCTACACGATGCTGCACACGACGGCGCTCGGGCTCGGCGACACCGAAACGGCGGCACTCGCGCAGCAGCACTTGGCCGACGTGGCGACCCAAATCATGAAGATCGGCAGCGTTTTACCGGTCGTGGTGCTGGCCGAACTTTCCGAAGAAGGCGCGACCATCGATCCGACGGTTTCGAGCCAAGCCGAGAGCGACGCCAACGCCGCTTGGAAAGCGGGAGCGGCCCGTTCGGCGACTCCGGTCTAGCGGCTCGACTTCGTCGACCCTTCAGGATCCGATTGCGTCGAATCCGTTGCGTTCGGCCTTCGGCCGAGCCGCTGTGTCGGGCAAGCCCGAGAGTCTAGTGGGTCGACTTCGTCGACCCTTCGCGTTTGCGGTTGCGCCGCAAGCCGCCCGTCGTCATGTGTCGGGTGGTAAACCCGACACATTCCTAGCGTACACCGTTCGTCGCCGCAGTGGCCGGCGGACGGGTGATTTCCACCCGTCCGCATTTCGCTCTTCGCTCGGCGACGAACCGCTCGTCGCGGCGCGCATGACAATGCTACATCGCGCGTCCGGCGATCGATGCGTCGAGAATCTCGATCGGATGCGCAGCCGCTAGCGTCTCGCCGCGCGCGCGAAGAATCGATTGTATCTGCACCGTGCAGCCCGGGTTGGCGCTGGCCAGCAATTCGGGCTTGACGCTCATGACGTTAGCGACTTTGCGGTCGCCGATCTCACGCGCCGCTTTCGGCTCGAACAAATTGTAGGTTCCGGCGCTGCCGCAGCACATCTCGCCGTCCGGAATTTCGACCAGCTCGAGCTCGGGAATGCCGCAGAGCAACGCACGCGGCTGCGCGCGGATGCGCTGCGCGTGCGCGAGGTGACAAGCATCGTGGTAGGCGACGCGCTTGGCGATTGGGTGGCGCACGGCGACCGGTTCGATCGCCGCCAGAAATTCGTTGATGTCGCGGACTTTGCCGGCGAAGGATTGAGCCGCGTCGCGCAGGTTCGGCTCGGCGGCGAAGAGTTCGCCGTATTCTTTGAGCGTCGAACCGCAGCCGGCCGCGTTGATGAGAATGGCGTCGACGTGCTCACGTGAGAACCGTTCGATGAGCGCACGCGCGAAGCGCTTGGCTTCGAGCAAGCGGCCGGAGTGCAGCGAGAGCGCGCCGCAACAGCCTTGGCCGGGCGGGACCAGCACGTCGTAGCCTTCAGCCGCCAAAACGCGAATCGTCGCGGCGTTCACGTTGGGAAAAAACGTTCGCTGCACGCAGCCGGCGACGAGCGCGACACGGCCGCGCGCCTTGGGCGTGTGGGCGCGCGTGAACTCCGGCAGCGGCATGCGCAGCTCGCGCAGCCCCAAGTGCGGCGAGAGCGCCTCGAGCTGCGCCAGACGCGCCGGCAGCCGCGCGAGCAGCCCGCTGCGCCGCACGAGCGCCTGCAGCCCGCTCTTGGCGTACAGGAGCAGCGGAACGGCCAGCGCTTTGAGCCGCGCCGGATACGGAAAGAGCGCGAAGATCAGCTCGCGGAAAGCACGGTCCTGCGGCGTGCGCGCGGCGCGCGCTTCGAGTTTGGCGCGTTGGGAGTCGATGAGCAGATCGTACCGCACGCCCGACGGGCACGCGGTCACGCAGGCCATGCAGCCCAGGCACTTGTCGAAGTGCGCCCCGACGGTGTCGTCGAGCACGAGCACGCCTTCGCTCAGACCCTTCATGAGATCGATGCGCC
>PLAE01000076.1 GCA_003134035.1 Candidatus Velthaea versatilis | reverse complement strand
CCGCGCCGCGCGTCCGGCGGCGCCGCCCGGTGGGGATGATCCCGCCGGAGAGCCGTTCGATGGTGGGGTTGGCGCCGAAAACGTCGCGCGCGAAGGGGCTGTCGCGCAGCCAGGTTTCGAGGACCGCCCGCAGATCGTGGGTGCGCGAGAACCGTTCGTCGACCAGAATCCCGACGTTGGCATAGCGCGTGCCGGACGGAAAGATCCAGGCGTAACCCGGCACCACGGCGGGATCGAAGTGCAAGCCGAACGNNGCGCAGCGCGACGAGCCGCGAGCGGTGGCGACCCAAGCCCAGGGCCGTTCCTAAGCCCCCCGTCGCCCCTTCGGCCAGCAGCACCACGTCGGCCCGCTCGCGGAGATCGCCGCCGCCGGCGATGCGCGCCGAGATCGCCGCTCCGCGCGACGCCGGAACGACGTCGCGCACGGTCGCGCGCGGTTCGAACGTGACGCCGGCCGCGAGCGCGGCGCGCACGAGCCGGTCATCAAACTCGCTGCGCTCGACGATCGCGCCCCAGGGCGTCGCTTCGGGCCAGCCGCTGGTGATCGCGACGCGGCTGGGCGCGCTCATCGTTCCGGCCGTGAGCGGCAGCCGGTCGCCCAAATCGATGCCGAGGTCAGCCGCGATCCGCACCCCATCGGGGGAGATGCCGTCACCGCAGGTCTTCGCGCGCGGCCACGCGCTGCGTTCGAGCAGCCGAACCGTCGCACCGCCGCGCCCGAGCACGATGGCCGCGGCCGCGCCGGCCGGGCCGGCGCCGACCACCAACACTCGCATGAGCGCGCCATTTCGAGCGCCGCCTGGAAATCCCGGTCCGAAGTCCCGTATTGTAAGGCGTTGGCTAACGGCGCGCCGGACGCCGGGACCGCTGCGGGGACGGCCCGAACGCGGCGCGCACATGAGAGCGTTGTGGATCGCCGTTACCGTTGCCGTTCTCGCGGCGACCGGCACCGCCGCTCCCAGCGCGGCGCTGCCCGGCTACGGCAGCGCCGAAAGCGAAAGCGAACGCCGAAGCGAATCGCTCTTCATCGATATCCCGAGCGCCCAGAGCGCGCTCGAAACCGTCACCGTGGTCGCCGCTCGGCCGCACGCGGCCGGCTCGCGGGGCGATTACGCACTCGCAATCTGGCTGCGTGACCGGCTGCGCGCGGCCGGCCTCAATGCCGAATTGCAGCCGTTTGGAGCGACGGTCGATACGCCGCGAACCCTGCGGCTCGAACTGGCACCCCCAGACGACGAAGCGCCGCCCGCAAACCCGCGGCACCGCCGCCGGGCGCCCGCGTTTCCGGTGGTGCTCGATCTGGCCGACCGCGGGGTGGCGGGCGACGGCGACGGACTGCCGTTCGAGGCCGGCAGCGGCGACGGCGACGTCAGCGCTCCGCTCGTGTACGCCGGGCGGGGCCGGACCGACGACTACGCCGTGCTGGCCCGCGCCCGGGTCGACGTTCGGGGTGCCGTCGTGCTCGTGCGCGCCGGCGCGGGCGGGCGGGGCGCGGCGGCCGCGCTCGCCCAAGCGCGCGCCGCCGCCGGCGTTCTCTTCTTCAACGACCCCGCCGACGACGGCGCCGGTCGCGGCCTCACCTTTCCCGACGGTCCGTGGCGGCCGGCGAGCTCGGTCGAGCGCGGCTGGATCGGCGTTCCGCTGAATATCCCGGTGCTGCCGATCTCCGCCGCCAACGCGGCACCGCTGCTGGCGTCGCTGCGCGGGGTTCCGGGTCCGGCGGGCTGGGGCGGCGCGCTGCCGGTCAACTACCCGCTCGCGCGCGGTCCCGGCCGCGTGCACCTCGTCGTGAAGCTGGATCGCCGCTCGACCACGCTGTGGAATACCGTCGCGACGATTCCGGGTGTGCGCGGCGACCAAAGCGTCGTCGTCGGGGCGTACCGTGACGCCTGGGACCGCGGCGCCGGCCAGGATGGTGCGGGCATCGCAACGCTGGTCGAAGTCGCGCGCGGATTGGGTTTCATGCTGCACGGCAACTGGCGTCCGCAGCGCACGATCGTGATCGCCGGGTGGGATGGCGGCGAGATCGGCGCGGTCGGCGCGCGGGCCTACGTCGGGGCTCACCGGGTCGAACTCGCCCGCGGCTGCTTTGGGTATCTCAACGCCGATACGGCGGTGAGCGGACCGACGCTGGCTGTCACGGGCTCGGCGGCGATCGCGTCGATCGCGGCCGATGCCGGCCGCAGGTTGCCCGACCCGCGAACGTTCGCAGCGCCCGACGAGCACCCGGGCGGGCCGGCCGCGCCCGAGGGCGACGGCGCGCCGTTTCTCGACCTGACGGTCCCCATTGCCAGCGTGAGTCTGCGCGGTCCGTTCGGCGTGGCCAATTCGGCCGACGACACACTCGCGTTCGCGACGCGCTGGAGCGACCCCGACTTTCATTTGCATCGCGCGGCGGCGCAGCTGTACGGCATCGCCGCGCTGCGCCTGGCCGACGCGAGCGGCTCGCCGTACAGCTTTTCGGGTTACGCGGCGGTGCTGCGCGGCGGTATCGACGGATTGCTCAAACGCGCGGCGCCGCAGTCCGGCATCCGGATCGACGCCGGCGCGTTAGGGCGCGCGCTGGGCCGCTTCGCGTCGGCGGCAGCGGTCTATGATCGGAGCAGCCCGCCGCGTCCGAGCGACGCACTGACGGCACGCGCGCTCGATGCGGTGCACGGGCTCGATGCGCTCGCGTATGGAACCGCCGGACCCGGACGCACGACGTTCGCGGACGTCGTCTCCGCGCGGGCGACGGGCGATCCGGCGTTGACGCAAGCCGCGCTGCGCCGTGCGATCTCGGCGCTGGATCGCGCCGCTGCTAACCTCCTTTTCTAACGCAATCGTGCACGATCCGCGACGCGCGCTCAACGGGCGGGAACGGGCGGCGCGAATGTCGATTTGTAAAAACATCGTGGAGCGATTTCCATCACGTCGGGTTGAAAACGATAATCGACGGATGACGCGCCTGGAACGCGCGCGGTATCTTTGAGTACCCTGCGACCAGCCCGACCGAACGATCGGTCGACCTACGTCGACGAGCCTGAAGAGCAACGGAAATACGCTCAGCGGCTGCGCGCGCTGCACGCCATCGCGGGCACAACGACGAGCAAACGCAAAGAGCAGATCGACGCCGCGCTGCAGCTCGGATTGGAATTGCTCGGTTTGGATTGGGCGTTTTTGGGGCTCATCGATTACGGCTCGAACGAGTTCGTCATCGAGAACAGCGTCAGCCGCGACGCCCCGCGCGTCGTCGAGGCCAGAACGCGCACGCCGCTCGACGCAACGGTCTTCGGCCGCGTCGCCACGACCAAAGGCGTGCGGATCGTGCGCGACGTGACGAAGTCCACCGAACGTCCGGGCTTCGGCGGCTGGACCTCGGCGATTGCGACGCCGCTGTCCATCGGCGGCGTGGGCTACGGCGCGATCGGCTTTACCTCGCGCTCCGCGCGCGCGCACCCGTTTTCCGAAGCCGACGTCGAATTCATCGCGGTTGCCGGCGAGCTGATCGCGTCGGCGGTCGAACGCAGTTTGCAGCGTGAGGCACTCGAGGCGAGTGAGACCCGTTACCGCATGCTGACCGAAGCGATTCCAGCCATGGTCTGGGTGGTCGGCACCGCCGGGCAATTCGAATACGTCAACGCGCGCTGGATGGTGTACACCGGGGTCGGGCTCGAAGCGAGCCGCGATTGCCGGCGTGAAGACATTTACGACCCCGAGCATCTCGCGATCGTGAGCGCCGGGCGCAGCGCGATGCCGCCGGTCGAATACGATTGCGAAGTGCGGCTGCGCCGCGCCGACGGCACGTACCGTTGGCATCTCGTACGCAGCGTGCCGTTTCGTGATCCGGGCGGCGATGCCGGGAAGTGGCTCGTGACGGCGACCGATATCGAAGAACGCAAATCGGCCGAAGCGGTGATGAACCACGTGCACGATGCCGCGCTCGCGGCGACCGAGGCGAAATCACGCTTTCTGGCCACGATGAGTCATGAAATCCGCACGCCGATGAACGCGGTCATCGGGATGACCGAACTGCTGCTGCTCACCCAGCTCAGCGAAGAGCAGCGCGAATATCTCGAGATCGTGCAAGACTCGGGTCAATCGCTGCTGCGCGTGCTCAACGATATCTTGGATTACTCCAAGATCGAGGCTGGGAAGCTCGAACTCGAAACCGTTGACTTCAATCTTCCCGGCCAGATCGAATCGGTCGTGGAATTGCTGCGCGCGCAGTACGGCATCAAAGGCGTGCGGCTAACGACGAGCATCGGTGCCGACGTTCCGCCGATCGTCGCCGGTGATCCGGGCCGGCTGCGACAGATTTTGCTCAACCTCGCGGGCAACGCGCTCAAGTTCACCGCCGGCGGCGGCAGCGTGCACATCGACGTTGCAGCGCCGGCGGGGAGCGGCCCGGACGGTCCGATCCGCTTTACGGTCGAAGATACGGGGATCGGGATCGCTCCCGCCGTCGTCGACCGGCTCTTTCAGCCGTTTTCGCAAGGCGACGAGTCAACCACGCGCAGGTACGGCGGCACGGGCCTAGGCCTTTCAATCTGCGCTCAACTCGTCGCGCTCATGAACGGAACAATCGGCGTCGAGAGCGTACCCGGCGAAGGCTCCACGTTCTGGTTCGAGATTTCGCTTAAAACCGCCGAAAAATCATCCAAAGCGATCGAGCGCAAACGCGGCGCGACGCGCAGCAAACCGGTCATCCTGCGCGCCGAGAAGATTCTGCTTGTCGAAGATAACGAAATCAACACCTTCCTCGCGCTCAAGCAACTGCAGCGGATCGGCTTCATCGTCAGCGCGGTCAACAATGGGCGCCAGGCCGTCGACGCCGTCGCCCGCGAGCGCTTCGACTTGGTTCTCATGGACTGTCACATGCCCGAGATGGACGGCTTCGCCGCGACGCGCGAGATCCGCCGGCTCGAAGCGGGCGGGTCGCGCCGGATGCCGATCGTCGCGATGACGGCCGACGCCCGGACCGAGGACCACAAAAACTGCCTGCGCGCCGGGATGGACGATTACGTCTCGAAGCCGACGAGTCTGGAAAGCTTGCGCACCGTGCTCGACCGCTGGCTGCCGACACCCGACCGGCGTCAAAACACCCGCAACGCCGCGGCTCGCAGCGGTCCGGCCGCGACGCTGCGGGTGGCGAAACTGCTTGAGCTCTTCGGCGGCGACCGGACCGCGGTCATCACCCTGCTCACCGCGGCCGCCGGTTCGATCAAAGCCGACTTCGCCCGGATCGAGAATTGCCTGGCCGCCGGCGATCTGCCCGCGGTGGCCGAAGCCGCGCACCGCCTCAAGGGCACGAGCGCCAGCATCCGCTCGACGCGGCTGGGCGAGATAAGCACAGCGCTAGAGCATGCCTCGCTCGCGCGCGGGGGCACCATTCCGGGCGGTCTCATCGGCGAATTGCGGGCCGCCGTCACGGCCCTGGTCACCGACGTCGAAAAACATAATCGCGTTCTCGCGACGATTGGTTAGCAGCAGGATTCGACTTCGTCGAATCCGTGGCGTTTGCGGCTGCG
>PLAE01000077.1 GCA_003134035.1 Candidatus Velthaea versatilis | reverse complement strand
GGGCCTGGCTTGGTGGGCGTGGCCGGCCCGCGAACTCGGCCCAGCGACGATCCGTGTGGCCGCCGTTCAGGGCAATATCACGCAGTCGGTGAAGTGGCAGGCGCGATCCCTAGCGCGCGCCGTCACCCGCTATACCGGCCTCACCCGCAGCGTTCGAGCCTATAAACCGGCGTTCGTGTTGTGGCCCGAGACGGTCATCACGACCGATCTGCTGCTCGATCCCGAACTGACCGGAATTCCGGCGAACGCCGGCATCGTCGCCGAAAGCCGCGCGCTCCGAGCCCGGTTCCACGCCTTGGCCAATGAAACGGGTGCCGTGATCGCGGTCGGCAGCGATGAGGCAACCGCCGCCGCGGACTACAACGACCTGGTGTTCTTCACGCCCGGCAGCCCCGCCGAGGCGGTCTATCGCAAGCGCCAACTCGTGCCGTTTGCGGAATTCTTGCCCGGACCGGCCGCGCTGCGCAGCTTGCCGTTCGCGGCGTTGGTCTCGAATTTCGGCGCCGGGACGCAAAGCGGTCCGATCGGCCCGACGCTGCAGTTCGGCCCGATGATCTGCTGGGAAGCCGGCTTCACGGACATGGCGCAAAGCCAAGCCGCGCGCGGCGTACGCTTCTTCGCCGTCGCGACGGACGACGCGTGGTTCGGCGCTTCAGACGGACCATATGCGCAAGCGCAGCTCACGCAACTGCGCGCGATCGAGACCGGCCGCTGGATCGTGCGCGCGGCCGCGACCGGGATTTCGGGCATCGTCGCGCCCGACGGCCGGTGGCGCGAACGGACGGCCCTCGACACCGAAAGCGTCGTCACCGGAACGATCGGCGAACCGCAGGCCACGGTATACGCACGGACGGGTCCGTGGCCGTTTTGCGCCGCTCTCGCCGTTTTGCTGCTCCCTCTGCTGCGCACCGGCGGCATGGGCCGGGGGAGCCGTGCCCGGTGAATCCCTTCATGCGCGCGGGGATCGCCGCGGCGGTCATTCTTCTGGTGGCCTGGACAGCCGTGGGCATCTACCGGGCGGGCGGTGACGTGCCACCACCGCCGGGGAACCCCGGAACGAAACTGACGACCGGACATGCCGAGGGCCGGCGGGTCGACGGCAAGCCGTCGTGGTCGCTCGATTACGATAAAGTGGTTGCCAGCTCCGACTCGACGCTGGCGACGCTCGAGAACGTTCGCGACGGCGAACTCTACAAAGGCGGGCGACCATTCATGAAAATGGTCGCCAAGCACGTCGTCATCAACACGCTCTCGAACGACTTCGTGGTGACCGGACCGCTCGAGCTGACCGAGAACGACGGAAAATACCGCCGCCATCTCACGTCGGACGCCGCAAACTACTCGGGCGTGCTTCAAACCCTGACCTTGCCGCATCCGGCAAAAATCAACTCCGACGGGGCGCGCATCAAGGTCGCCACGGCCATCGTGAACTTCAAATCGGGCGACCTGAAACTGGGGCCGCTCGTGGGCTTCTTTTGATGCCCGCGCACGAGAAGCAACGGGCTCGGCGCTGCACCCACTTCGTCGCGACCGTCCTCGGTCTACTCGCGCTGCCTCTCACCGCGGGCGCGCAGAAGGCGGCGGCAAGCCAAGCACCACCCATGGCCGTCAGCCGGATGGGACAGGTCATGAGCGCGGCGGCGGCTCGGAACAGTATCGGCTTCCCGCCGTTCTTGCCGCCGCGCACGGTCGTCGCCGTCGCGCTGTTGCCGCCGTTCAGGGGCGACGACACGCGTGCAAATCGCGGCATCGGGTTCGAGTACCTCGACGCCCCGGGCCGGCGCTACGTGCTTGCCGAGTGGCCGGAAAACGACGGCTCGATCGCCGGATTCGCCGAATTACCGTTCCACGATCCCCGCTGCCCGAGCGCCCGCACCGTTCGCAGGGGTACATCGCCGAACGGCATCGTATGGACGACAGCGCGCGGTTTGGTCATGACCCTCGTCGCGGATGGACCGAACGACGCGCGGACGTTGGAAAGAGAATGGTCCAAGCTTATCCGCCGCGGCGTCTGTCGCTAGCCCTTTTCGGTCTCCTTGGATTCGGCTTCTTTGGCGGCCGCATTAGCCTTCGCATCCGCGATCAGCTTTTTCACCTTTTGGCCGCCCTTGTGACCGATTTGCTCGTAAAAGTCGGGGCCGTACTTTTCCTTCACGACCTTGCCGCCTTTTTGCCCGATCGATTCGTAAAACTCAGCGCCGTGCCGCTCACGCGTTGCTTGGCCGCCCTTGCGCCCGATCGTTTCATAGAATCCGGAGCCATAGCGATCACGAACGGTGTCGCCGCCCTTTTTCCCCGCTTCGCGGACGGACATCTCGCCTTCAACCTTGGGAACCTTCGGCGCTTTGGGCGTTGTGGGCTTTGCTGTATCCGCCATCGGTTATTTCGTGCGATCTACCGCAGCGCGTTTCATCTTTTGTCCGCCCTTCTGACCGATTTCTTCGTAGAATCCCGGACCATACTTGGTCTTGGTCGCTTCACCGCCCTTGCGGCCGATGGCTTCGTAGAATTCCGAGCCGTACTTCGCCTTGACGCGATCCCCGCCGCGTTTGCCGGCTTCGCGAACGCTCATGCCGCCCGAGTTGGTGTTGTCGCTGGTTGCCATTAGAGAAGAACCCCCTTTTGAGCTTTCGCTCCGTTGCTCACGTATCTCCCGGCAAGGTATAGGTTAAACGCTTTTTTTTGTTACAGACCATTTTTGAAAGCGCGCGGATCTACGACGGGCTTGGAAGCGCTCCGTTCGTCACCGATCTCGCCGTCGTGGACGAGAAAATCGCCCTGATCGGCGACCTGAGCGAACGGGACGCGCTCGAGCGGCTTCCCTGCGAGGGGCTCGCCCTCTCGCCCGGCTTCATCGACGTTCATTCCCACTCCGACGAGCTTTGGCTCGCCGACCCACGGTGTTTATCGAAGATCACCCAGGGCGTTACCACCGAGATCGGCGGGAATTGCGGAACGTCGGCGGCGCCGCTGGCCGGTGCCGCCCTCGAGCGTAAGCGCCGCGAGGCGCGCAGCTATCGCGTCGACGTCGAGTGGCAATCGCTCGACGAGTTTTTTTCGCTCGTCGAGCGCAATCGCGTCGCCCTCAACGTCGCGACCCTCGTGGGCCTGGGCACGACTCGGTCATGCATCAGCGGTCCCAGCGACCGCCGGCTTGAAGCCAGCGAGCAACGCGAGCAGGAACTCCTCGTCCGCGAGGCGGTCGAGCATGGTGCGCTCGGTGTTTCCAGTGGACTGATCTACGAACCGTCGCGGTACGCCAATGTCGCCGAACTCATCGGTTGTTCGATTGCGGCCCGGTCGGCGGGCGCTCCGCGCTATGTTTCGCACATCCGCGACGAAGCCGACGGTGTGCTCGCGGCCGTGGAAGAGGCGCTTGCGATTGGCGCCGGAGCCGAGGTGGCGGTACAATGTTCGCATCACAAGGCAGCGGGGCGGCGCAATTGGGGCAAGGTTCACCGCACGCTCGAAGCGATCTCCCAGGCGCGCGCCGCCGGCGCCGACGTCGGTGTCGACGCTTACCCGTACGTGGCGAGTTGGACTGAGCTTGCCACGCTGCTGCCCGACACGGTGCGGCGCGGCGGCGCGGTCGCCACGCTCGAGCGGCTGCGCGATCCGGAGATCGCGGCGGCGGTCGCGCTGTCGCTCGACCTGCAGCGCGACCCGGCGTTGGGCGGCGACACCTGGCACGACATCCTCATTACCGACGCCGGCCACGAGCGAAACGACGCTGTCGCGGGGTACCGGCTCGACGATCTGGCTCGCCGCTGGCGCATGTCGCCGGCTCGCTGCGCGATCCGGCTGCTCGTCGAGAACGATCTTTTGGTGCAGTGCGCTTTCTTCAGTATGAACGAGGACGACGTCGCCGCGGTGCTCGGCGCCGAGTTCTGCTCGATCGGCAGCGACGCATCGGCGCGCGCGTTCGAGGGGATCACCGCGCGCGGGATTCCGCACCCGCGCACCTACGGGTGCTTTCCCCGCGTCTTCGGCCGTTTCGTCCGCGGGCGGCGCATGCTCTCGATCGAGGAGGCGATCCGGCGTATGACGTCGCTGCCGGCGGCGCAATTCGGAATCGCCGAGCGCGGTGAAATTGCGCTTGGCAAGTGCGCGGATCTGGTGGTATTCGAGCCCGACGCCATTGCTGACCGGGCAACCTACGAGAACCCCTTTGTCCCAGCAGCGGGGATTCGACACGTCGTCGTGAACGGTCGCGCGGTGATCCGCAACGGGGAAGTCACGCCGAACCTGCCCGGACGCGTCCTGCGTAACGGCCGGTGAATCTCGCCGATCTCGACGCGGAGCGACGCGCCCGGCTCCTTGCCGGCGCCAAGCTCATCAAATTGGCGCGCGGCGGGATGGCGTACGCGCCCGGCGACCGCGCCGACAACATTTACTTCGTGCGCAGCGGCCGGATCAAGATCGTGCGCACCAACAGCGCGGGCGACGAAGTGATCGTCGGCATTCGCACCGCGGACGATATTTTCGGCGAACTGAGTTGGCTCGCCCTCGACGGTGACGGCCGGCGCAAAACCAGCGCCGTCGCGATCGAGCCGGCCAGCATCGACGCCATCACCGCCGAGGTGTTCGCCGCGACGCTCCGGGCCGATGGCGAGATTGCCCGCGCCTTCGCCCGCGGCGTGACCCGCCGGCTGGCGGCGACCGAGCAAGAGCTGACCGAATTAGCGGGAAAAAGCGTCCCCGGGCGGCTCGTCGATGTGCTCGGGCGGCTGGCTTCCAGCCACGGGGTCGAGGAGCCGGACGGGACGTTGCGCATCGGCATGAACCTCACCCACAAAGACTTGGCCGATCTCATCGGCACCAGCCGCGAGACCCTGACCAAAGAACTCGCGGTGCTCGTCGATGTCGGGCTGCTGCGCGTCGCGCACAAGACGGTCACACTCGTCCAGCCCAAGGCCTTTCCCTACGTGCGCGTCCGCCGGCGTGAACCGGGCTGATTTCGTCGCGGCGCTGGCCGCTGCTACGGCCGGAACGTCGGCTGGTGCATCGATCGAGGCCGATATCGACATCAAGCGTGATTCAGCGGACTTGCTCGCACCCTTCACCGTATCGATCGCCGTGCGCAATCCCACCGGTCACATGGTCGCGCTGGATTTTCCGACCGCCGACATGTACCGGATCGACGTCCGGCACGGTGACACGGCCATCTGGTCGACGGCCACGGGTCACAAGCCGCTGCTGATCGCTCGGCGCGTCGACGTCGCACCCGGCGTGACGCGGCTGGCCAGCCAGATCGTCGACGGGACGACCGACGACCACCGCGCCTACGCGCCCGGTGACTATATCGTGCATGTCGCGCTGCTTGGCTCGACGCTGCGGACAGCGATCGACAAGCCGGTCGAATTTCATTCACCGATCTCGATCGCCGAGGCGCGCCACACGGCCGGCGGCAGCGTGGTAACGATCGCCGGCACCCCGCGCAGCGAGGTCGGCGTCTTCGAGTTGAGCGACGCGACGGGCACGCTGCGGCTGTCGCGTCCGCTGGGTTTGCGCCCTACCGGCGCGTACGTGGTGCGCGGGTATCTCGACGCGGTCGGCGACGACGTGCAATTCGCCGTCGGCCGCTTCGCGCCGGCCTTCGACAACATCCTCGAAGCTCGGCCGACGCCGCCCAGCTAACGGATTCGGCTGCGCCGAATCCGGTTGGTGGTCGGCTATTTCACGCTGCGAGGGGGCGGCAGCTTCCGCAAGCGCGCAGACCACGCGCGCGCACTTCGTCGAGCGAACGCAAACCCGCGTAGCCCGGCGCGTCCAGGTGCACGGCGATGCTGCCGCAGGTCGGCAAACAGAACCAGCCGTCGTTTTCGATATACCGGTAGCCGCGTTCGATCGCGCGGTCGACCGCGGAGGGATCGAGGCCCTCAGCCGCGAGCAGTTGCTGCTGGGCGTCGTCGCCGAACACGTAGCCGCCGCAGCAGCGGTCTTCGCGCACGACGCGATGACACGGAATCAGCAGCGGCACCGCGTTGTTGGTCAGGACGTCGGCGACCGATTGCGGCGTGCATCCCGCGCCCAGTTCGCGAGCGATGAGTTCGCAGGGTCGGGCATACCCCGCACGGATCTCGCGCACGCGGGCGAAGACGTCGCGTTCGAGCGGCGTCGCCAAGTCGAGATCGACGGGTACATCGGCCGCCGACGAATCGGCGAGTTTGGCTTGTGCCGCGCGCGCGATCGTGTCGAGTTCGACGGCCGGCACGATGCGCCGTCCGGTCCGTTCGTGATACCAATCGGCGAATTCGTCCGCGGCACCGTGCGCTGCGGTCAGCCGCACCGCCGAAACGCCGCGCGCGCTCCAACCGAGATAGACCGCTCCGAGCACACAGCTTCCGACGGTGTAGCGGTCGAGTCCGATGCGCGCGAACAGAGCGGTTGTGAAATCGGCGCCGGGCGGCCGCGGCGCTTGCTGGGGTTGCGCGTCAAACATTCGCCTCCTCCAAATACGAACGAACGGCAAGCGCCGCACGGTGGGCCGACGCTTTCACCGTTCCCACGGGCTGCCGCAAGGCATGTGCGATCTCGTCGTACGAGAGATCTTCGAGATAACGCATCACGTAGGCGGGCCGAAGGCGCGGCGAAAGCCGGGCGACCGCGGCTTGCACCGCGTGCCAGGTTTCGCCGCGCAGGGCCAGCAGTTCGGGCCCGGGCGCATGATCGACGGTGGCGGCCGCGCGTTCATCGCCATCGTCATATTCGAGCGAATCGGCCGGCGGCGGGGCGTCGCGCACCGCGTTGCGCGTGAGATTGTGCGCGATCGCGTACGTCCACGATCGCAAGTGCAGTGCCGCGCGCCGTTCAGACGGGTAGGCCTGCAGCGCGTGATACGCGCGCACGAACACTTCTTGCGCGATGTCCTCGGCGCGCGCGGTATCGCCCAGCAGGCGTGCCACGAAGGTCACGATACACGTCCGATAGGCGATGACGTACGGCTCGAACGCTCCATCGACGTCGCGCGCCAATGCCGCGGCGAGATCCGATTCGACGCCGGCTTCGGGCGCGACGGCGAGTGCCACGTCACCACCGGTCGTTGGGGCCGAAACGGCTGTCGTTGGGGCCGAAACGGCTTTTGAGCAGGCGCCGTTCGGCTTCATCACTCCATACCGAGATCGTGCGCGGACGCGGAGCCTGACTGAATTCGATCGCGGCAAGACCCGCTACGACGATCGAGAGCATGATGAGAAAGAGCAACATTGGATGTCTCCGGCAACGAAATTGAGCTGCCGGGAGAACACGAAGATGGGCGTGCGCGTTGCATCGTGGTGCCCCGTCAGCCCTGACCAAGATTGATGCGCGCGAAGAGCCGCTCGCGCCGCGCCGGCGGACAGACGCCGCGGATCATGTGCGTCGTTGAACGCACCGCGTGGTAGCCGCGCGCGGTAAAAATCGCCTGGGCGGCGGCATTCGCCGACGGCAGCATCGCACGATGAAGCGCCGGCAGATGCGCCCGCGCGGCATCGATAAGCGCACCGGCCGCGGCCGCATCCGGCGCGACGACGGGACCCAAGACGTCGGCGTCGGCCTGCGCGATGGCGTAACCAACGACCTGGCCGGGCGGACCGACGACGACGACTGCGTTGTGCGCCGCGTCGACCAGCAGGCGCAGCACGGCGATTCGGTCGGCTCCGAACGCGTTCCGGTCCACGGCATAGAGTCGTTCGCGGTCGCCGGCCGTCGCCGGCCGGGCGCCCGGCGCTCGGCCCGCATGCCACACCGAATGATACACCACCGTTTCGCCGCACGCCGCAAACCCGTTGCGGGCATATAACGGTGCGCCCGCGGCGGTTGCGTCGAGTTCGACGGCATCAAAGCCGCGTCCGTCGGCCCAGGCGAGCAAACCGGCCATGAGCGCGGTCGCGATTCCGCGGCGCTGCAGCGGCGGATCGACGGCCATCTGCGAAACGTAGGCCGTGGGGCCGTAATCATTGCCGACGACCATTCCGACCGGCGCGCCGCCGAGCTCGGCGACGAACGTCGCGACGGCGTTCATGTCGAGATAGGAATGCAGGCGCAGCTCGAAATTCTGCGGAGCGGCATACGCTCGCGCGAGCACGCCGGCCAGCGTCCGAATGTCGGCGGCGCGCAGCGGCCGAATCGCCGGTATCGCGATCACGCTGCGGGCCTTTGGCGCAGCGCGGCATACACCGCGCGAGCGCGCTCGGCCAGGAGGGCAAGATCGCCGTCGTTCACGACCGTGAAATCCGCCAGTTCCGCGGCTCGCCGCGGGTCGATTTGCGCCGCCATCCGAGCCCGTACGTCGGCCGCCGTCATACCGTCGCGCGCAACGACGCGGGCGATGCGGATGTCCTCGGGCGCCGTCACGAGCACGTTGACCGCGCACGACTTCCAGTAGTCGCCCTCAAAGAGCAGCGGCACGACGTGAACGACGATCGCGCCCGGCCCCGCCGCCGCTTCGCGCGCGTCGGCGGCGGCGCGCACCCGCGGGTGGATGATCGCCGTGAGCCGCTCGCGTTCGCCGGCATCGGCGAAGACGATGCGCGAAAGAGCCGCCCGGTCGAGCGACCCGTCCGCGGCGACGGCGGCCGGCCAGAGGCCGGCCACCAGCGCGAAACCCGGAGTTCCCGGAGCGACGACCTCGCGCGCGAGAACGTCCGCGTCGACGACCACGGCGCCCCAGTCGAAAAACAAGCGCGCGACCGCGCTCTTCCCCGAACCGATCCCTCCGGTCAATCCTACGCGCACGCTACGCACCTCAGTTGGACGAGCGGCTCCCACGCGATTCATTCCCCGTGGGTGCCCCCCGCTCTGCTCGAAGTCGAATTTCGCCGATGCGCGCCTCGATCCGGCGCACCAAAAAAAATTGCCGGATCGTGGCCGATCCGGCAAATGCTTCGATGCCTTGCGGCCCCGCTTAGAGCTGCTGCGCGGCCAGTTCCTGGCCGAGGGTTCCGAGACCGCCGCCGGAATAGCCATCGGCTTCCGGCGCGTAGTCCGGAAACTCGGTGGTGTCGAGCGGGATGTCGGCGACGTGCTGAATGGAGCCGGTGATCCGCCGCGTGCTCTGATTGATCGTGAGCAGCGTGACGTCCACTTCCTCGCCCGGCGAGTACTGCTTAGCCGGATCGAACTCGCCCTTCGGAACCATGGCCAGGACGCCCGGAACGATCTCGACGAGGAGGTAGTTCGGGGTAACTTTGACGACCTGGGCAATGAGCTTGTTGCTCTCGAAGAGCTTATCGGCGTGCTCGTTCCATGGATCGGGCAGCGCGTGCTTGA
>PLAE01000082.1 GCA_003134035.1 Candidatus Velthaea versatilis | reverse complement strand
AGAACCACTCGTGCGTGTCTTTGTCGGCAACAATGAGCAGCACCGACGTCGCGCCGGTCAAGCCCGCGAGCAGTTCGACGACTTGTTCCTTGAGCCGGCGTAGACTCGTCTGCGAACTCAACGCCTGCGACGCCTTGAGAATGGCGACCATGTCGACGGTTTCGGAGGTGAGAACGACGGTCGTCTCAACGCTTGTGGCCGGGGCTCGGCGCGAACCGCGCAGGAACGAATGACCGGTTTCGAGCTGACGAATCTTCGCCGTGGCGCCCCACGTGGCGTACGCCTGATGCGCGCCGGCGAGCAGCATCCGGCCGTACTCTTCAATTCCGTATTCGAGATAGCACAGCCCGGCGCGTTCGGCAATCAGCGCGCGATGCAGGGGCGACGAGCACGACACCGCTTCGCGGCGGGCCGCCTCGAAGGCCGCGCTCGCGCCCGCGAAGTCGCCCAGTGCCCAGGCGCGTTCGGCTTCGATGAGCCGCACGCAATGGAGAAAGTTGCCGGGAGCGTCGGCGGCGCGAGCCCGCATCCACTCAAGGCAGCGGTCGATCTCGGCCAACGCCGCCGGCCGGTCCCCGGGCGCGCTTTGGGCGACATGCCGCGCGAGAGCGACCGCGCGCAGCAAATGCGCCGGCGCCGTCAATGGTTGGCCGACCATCGTCGGCAGCAGCGGCATCGCCGCGCCGGAATAGCGGAGCAGCTCCGGCATGTCGCCAAAAATATAAGCGGACAGCGCACGCACGACGAGGTAGTAGACCGCGGCCGTCGGGTTGTGAGCGTGGGCCGCGAGATGCGCTTCCTCGTTGAACGTCTCGTCGGTGAAGGCTCCGGCGGAGCGGGTCTGCCCGCGCAGCGCTCGCGCGAGTTGACGATGCGGCAGCTTTAAGGCCACCGACTGAACGTTCCCGACGCGCACGCACAGCGTGATTCCCGCTTCGATGTCGGCCGCATATTCGTCGACGGTGGACGCGCACTGGAGCAGCAGCGGGATCGTTACATTGTACGTCCAGCAAGCGTTTTGCAAATCGCCGGCTTCCAACAGGCCGCTGCGCGCGATCTGCGCCTGTACGACGCCGGCTCGAAACGATTCGGTCCATTGGACGCAGCCCATCGAAAAGAGAAAACGCGCGATCGATGTCTGCGGATAGGCGCGGCTCTCGCACACGCCCAGCACATGGCGCACGATGCGATAGCCGATATTGTAGACGTCGTCGAGCACGGCGGGAAGGATTCCGACGTGACAGATCGGTCCGACGAGCAACGGCTGCGGGCCGTGTTCGGACCACAAGTCCAAGCTCTCGAGAACGAGCCATGCCAACATCGCCGGATTGGAAAAAACCGCGGGCGGCATCATCCGGTTGATGAGTTTTGCCGCTGCCGTCGCGCACGCGTCGACCGCCTCCGGCCGATCGCGGTCGCCGGCCCGCGACGCCTCGTCACTGCGCCAACCCGTGATCGACCCCAGGCGCCGCTCGATCGACGCGTCGAACCGATCTTCCGGCGGCAGGGTCAAGCCGAGCCGCGCGAGCAGATCGGTCCCGAGCGCAAGCGCTTGCGGGAACCGGCCACGATTCGTCAAGCTGCTGATTTGCGCGCACGCCGGATCGATCAGTTGCTCCACATCATTGCAGCGTCCGGCGATTGATCGATAAATCGCGTCGGCTTCATCGAGCCGGCCCAAACGATACAGCGCGGCGTGCATCTCGTTGTCGAGCTCGAATGCCAGCGCGGCGTCCGCCGCCGCGAGAGCGCCGTACATCGTTACGGCGGCGGTAAGGAAGCGATGCACGGCGACGTCGTTCGCCAACAGACGCGCTTGATGTGCGGCACCGCGAAAGAGGGCGATGCAGCGCAAGCGCTGGGCGGGTTCGTCGACGAGTTCGAGAACGGGCAAGAATTGCTCGGCGGCCGTCGCCGCGTAGTGCGCGATCGTCTGCAATCGCGTCGCGAGCGACAGATGCAGCGCCGGCCGGTCGCCACGGTCGAGCCGGCTGTTCGCGGCCTGGCCGACGCGATCGTGCCGAAAGCGAACCGTCGCATCAATGCCCCGCTCGAGCACGATGAGCCCGTCGTCCAAAGCCGGCGTCATCCAGCAGCCCAACTCGCTGGCCGAGCACCCCGTAGCTGCCTGCACGAGCGAGGACTCGACCTCACCGCCCAAGCAGGCCATGATTTCGAGCAGTTTGACGGAGTCCGGCGGCAGTGCGTCGATGCGCGCCGTCAGCAGATCGACGACGTCGCCCGCACCGACAAAGCGGCGAATCGAGGCGTCATCCCACGTCCAGCCGTTCGCGCCGTGGGTCAAGGCACCGTCGCGCCGCAGCGCGTTGAGCAGTTCGGTCGAGTCGTACGGATTGCCGTCCGTCCGCGTCACGATCGCGTCGGCCAACCGCAGCGCAGCCGCCGGGCGCAGACGCATCATCTCCGCGAGCAGCGTGCACAGATCGGTACGGCCGAGATTCTTCAAGAGCAGGCTGCGCGGCGCCGCGTCCAAGCGCTCCCAGCGCGAGAGCATGGCGGAGAGCGGGTGCGCCGAATCCACTTCGGCCACCCGATACGTCCCGACGAAGAGCAAGCCGGGGATGCCGGCCTCGCTCACGATCGCGTCGATGAAACCCAGCGGCGTCGCCGAAGCCCACTGCAGATCGTCCAGAACAAAAACCACCGGCCGGCTTGCCGCCAGCGTGCGCAACACGTCGACGCCGATCCGATGAAAGCGTCCGACCTCGACGGACGCGTCGCCGAGCGGCTCGGCGGCGACCCGCAGCAACAGCGCAAGTTCCGGCAGCATCGCCAAGGCGAGCGTGAGATTCGCGCCCAAGGCCCGCTGAAGCTGGGGCCGCAGCGGCAAGAGTTCCTCCTCCGGTTCCGCCAGCAGCAACCGCAGAAGGCCGCGCATCGTCCGCAAGACGGCGTCCGAGTCGAGATCCAACCGCGAGCGATCGAACTTTCCCGAAACGAACCATCCGCCTTTGGCCGTGACGATCGGGCGCAGTTCATTGCTCAGCGCCGTCTTCCCGACGCCGGGCGAGCCCGCGATGAGCAGCGCATTGCAGCGCCCGGTCAGCCCATCGTCGAAAGCCGCCTGGAGCGCCGCGCGTTCCGCATCGCGTCCGACCAGCCGCGACGGCGGTGCCAAGCGCTGGGGAAAATCGTGCTCGCCAAGCCGGAACGGCGCGGCGTTTCCGCACTCCAGCCGCCCGAGCAACTCGCGCAAGTCGGCGGCGAGGCCCTCGGCGCTCTGGTAGCGTTCGTCGGGCTCTTTTTCGAGCAGACGCATGACGATGTCCGACAGCGCCGCGGGGACGCCGGGATCCAGCGTCGCCGGAGACGTCGGAACGTGCAGCAACAGATCGCGAATGAACTCGAAAAAATCGCGCGCGGCGAAGGGGCGGCGCCCGGTGGCAAGCTCGTACAGCGTTGCGCCCAGTGCGTAGAGATCCGCCCGGTGGTCGGTGGTGCGTCCCGTCCGACCGGTTTGCTCCGGCGCAATGTACGCAAGGGTACCCTCGATCTCGTTGTGCGACGTGAACGCGGGCCGCTCGACCGCCGAGCTGCTCGCAATATGGAAATCGATCAGCAGCGGGCGCCGGTCGGGTCCCACGGTGAGGATGTTCGACGGATTGATGTCGCGGTGCACGATGCCGGCGCGGTGGACGGCGGCGATGGTTTCCGCGAGCTGCAGCGCAAACGCGACGAACGGCGCGGCGGCGAACGCTCCGGACGAGAACGGCGCGCGCAGCGGCACGCCGCCGGCGTCTTCGACGGCGATCCAGTCCGCCTCCGACACCTCGGCGAGTGCCGGCACACCAGACACGCTAGCGAGCCGCTCGAGCATCGACTTTTCATGCCGCACGCGGGCAGCGGCGGACGCGCCCAGACCGTGCTTGAGAATGACGCTGCGGCCGGCGACGGTCCGGCGGTAGATGCGCGTCCGCTCGCTTTCCCAAAGCAGTTCGTCGCCGGCTGCCGCGACGGACTCAACCGCCAGCAACTTTAGCCGGTCCTCGTGCTCGATCACCGCTCGCCCCTTCACAACCGCGCACCCGCTCCCGTTTGGAGGATGACCGGCGCGCCACTTTCCTTGATCATCGGCATAACCGCGGTTCACGTGAACCCACGATGTCATTGCCGAGTTGACCGACCCACGTCGCCAGCACCGCCCCACCTTTACACGATCTACATGATCGTCACGCTCGTGCGCGCTGCGACGTCGACTTCGCCGGCTCAAACACCAGCCGCCAAGCTCGTTGGCACGGAAGCAACGCGCACGGCAGGCGGCGGAACGGCTCGAAGCCGGCGCGATCTATCGACGCGAAGGCTGCCGCCGCAAGCGGCGACCACGGCCTTCAAGAAGATCGCGCGATTGGCCGGCTCGCTGCATAGCGTGCCGCATTCCGCGGCGACGCACTTACTTGCCTCGGGGGTCGACGTCGCGACGACTGCCGGAGTCCTCGAACATGCGAATGCGAGCGTCACGCTCAACGTCTACGGGCATATCCTTGGAGACGGGTTACGCTCTGCGACGGATCGTTTCGGAGCGCGCCTAAAAGATTCGCGATGCAGGCTGATGGCAACCGAATGGCAACCGTCGACTAAATCCTACGAAAAAACCCTTACGCCATAAGGCCGAAATGGTGCGCCCGACTGGAATTGAACCAGCAACCTCGGCCTTAGGAGTGCCTTGCTCTATCCAATTGAGCTACGGGCGCACGGCATGCGACTTTTCGAGCACGGCTCCGCAGGTTCCCGGGTATAATCTTTCATCCATGCGAACTGAAATGCGCCACATTCCTCCGGTTAGCGACGCCCCGGCAGGGTTCTCGATCGAGCGCGACCTGCCGGCGGGATTCGCGGAGTTCTACCGCCCGCTACACGACGCGTTTATCGGCCGTCAGCGAGCCGCGATTGCCGAGCGCGCGCGCATTATGCAGGCCGCTCACGCGGGCAACCTGCCGGCCTATCTTCCGCCGTCGGCGGCGGCCGGCGACTGGCGGATCACCTTGCCGCCATGGGCCGCCGACCAGCGCAACCAAATGACCGGACCGGCCGACGATCACGAGCTCATCGTCAAGATGCTCAACTCCGGTTCGCCCGCGGTCATGATCGATCTCGAAGATTCGATGGCCAACGAGTTCGCGCTGACCCTGCGCGGGATCGACAACGCCGTCGCGGCCTATTACGGCGAGCTCACGTACGTCGATGCCAAACGCGGGAACGCGGCGGTCGCGATCAAGCCGAGTTCGGTCGTACTCTGGACGCGCGTGCGCGGACTCCATCTTTCGCAAGCCGGCATTCTCGACGAGCTCACGTCGGCCTCGCTCTTCGATCTGGCGCTCTTGGCCTATAAACTGGATTTCTCGCGGCTCAATCATCCGCTTGCAATCTACATTCCGAAATCCGAAACGGCCGACGAAGCCCTCTGGTGGCGCGACGTGTTTCGCGCGGTCGCGACCGCCAAGGGTCTCGCCCCCGACGCGATCAAGTGCATGGCGCTCGTCGAGGCGCACAACTTCGCCTATCAAATCGAAGAATTCGCGTACAACCTGCGCGAACATCTCCTCGGTTTGAATCTCGGCCGCTGGGACTATATGGCCAGTCTCATCCACTACAATCTCAACGACCCGGCGTGGGTTTTGCCGGATCGCAACACGATCCCGTTCGACGTGCCGTTTTTTCAAGCGCTGCGCGAACGAATTCCGGAAGTCTGTCATCGGCACGGGATTCTCGCGGTCGGCGGGATGACGGCGCTCTTTCCGGATCGGACCAATCCCGAACTCAACGCGCGCGCGCTCGCGGCGCTCGAGAAAGACAA
>PLAE01000057.1 GCA_003134035.1 Candidatus Velthaea versatilis | reverse complement strand
GCGCGCCTTTAGCTCAGTTGGTAGAGCATCGGACTTTTAATCCGTTGGTCCCGGGTTCGAGTCCCGGAGGGCGCACTTGAAATTCGGTTGCAAAGCCGTACGGTGTAAGGCTTTGTTCGTTTCCTCAGTGTTGCCTCGAGTTGCGGCGAATTGCCACGTTTGGATACCAAAGGAATACCGAAAAACGCCGCGCAACGGGGCCGAAACGTCGTCGGCGGGACGCGAGGGATACCCGCTCACTGCGCCCGTCGGCGCGGACGGTTTCGAACGTCCGGGCGGAGGCGAAAACTCGGCCCCGGATCGAGTACCGTTACGCCTCTATGGGCGGACGCTCAAAGCGCCGGAGTCGCCGTGAACGCGAGGCTCGCCTTAGAACCCGGGCGCGGCGAGCCCGGACCACCCGACTGGCTCCCGTCCGCTGTCAGTTCTGGTTCCGGCCTTCCGGGTAGTAGTGCCGAGAGGCTCGACGCCTAGCAAGAAAGGAATTTTACCGTGGTCATGTTCGGACAGATTACCATTGACACCGAGGCCAACGCCGGTTACCTACGATACGGCAGCGAAGCCGACGTTCGCACGCGCTCGGAGCGCATCCGAGACGACATCGTGATTGACTTCACGACGAATGATGCGGTGCTCGGCATTGAACTGCTGGGCTTCGATGCGGAGGTTTTAGACGCTGCGCGGGCGTTCGCAGCCGAGCACGCCTTGGCGTTCCCGTGTGACCTTGCCGCCGCGTTCGCTGCTGCATAGATGACGGAAAGTGCCGCAACGCGCGTTACAAAAACATCGCGATCATGAAGAAAACAGGTGTTGATGGCTGCGTAAAAGGGCAGCAACCGGTGCCTATACCGTGCAAATTGACGGAGGCCGCGTGCGCGGTCAGCGCAAGCGGCCGGGCGACATCGACTTCGCGGGGGGACCGTTACCGTCGCCTGTTGATGTCGCAAATCCGTGCCGGGGTCACAGAGAAATCTACCAAGACCGGATCGCGTGCACGGTAAACGTCTCGGCTCAAGCGTTGGACGCGCTCCGCAGGCAACGGTCCGTGCCAGCCGCCGAGCGATTCACTGCTGGTGACACCTTCCACGATACCGGGCACGTCTTCCAGGAGCCGCTCGGGCGTCCGATAGCGCCCGACGATCGCTGTGCATGGCTGAAACGCCCGCACATGCTTCCGAAGCCAGAATTAGGGAATGGATACTGCTCTAATTTCGACGCTGTCAGCCCTTGCTGGGTCGGTCGTCGGCGGCGTGACATCGGGCGCCACGACTCATCACCGAGTCCGACTCTCGACACCGGATCGCGACCATCAATGCTCACGAACGTGGTTAATAGGATTTCGAGCACCAGTTGGCACGAGCGGCATTGAGGACCGCGCGCCGATGCGACAGCGAGGACGCGTTGCAGATTCGGGTAATCACGTGCTCCTCTACCCAATCTCGATCGTGACGCCCGCCGTATCGGGTTTGGGAAGACCGGCAATCAAGGGCAAAACAATGAGCGTTGCCATGCCGATAACAAGAAAGACGTCTGCAAATGCAAACGCGAGCGACTGTTGGTTAACGAGTTGCGATAGGCCCGCGGCAACGCTTTCCAGGTGTTGTCCGCTACCGATTGCTTCACGGACCGGTACGCGGCTGATCGTCGCTAGGCCTGAGAGCGTGTCCATATGTAACGCTTGGCGCTGGCCTAGAAGCGTGACGAGCGTCGCGGCAGCGATCGAACCGCCGAGTTGAAAAAACAGATTAATGAACGCGCTGACCGCAGTGCTATCCTCCGGGTTTTTTACTGCTCCGAGGACGCTAAAGAGCAGCGGAACGAAGAGCATGCCGCAGCCGATCCCCTGCATGATAAGCGGAGCGACAAACGTAGAAAAATCGGCTCCGCTCGTGGTCGTGTACGCTTGCCAAATGGTTCCAATACCGGAAACGATGACGCCCATGGCGAGCATGACCCGAGGATCGATTTTTCCGCTTTGCACGAGAAGACCAGCGAGTGGCGTCACTAGGGCAATCGGAACGGCGCGAACGAGGATAAGCGTCCCACTCAAGGTTGCGGTGAATCCGAGAAGCCCACTGACGTACTGTGGCAAAATTAGCATCGCACCGAAAAGTGGTACACCTAATACGATAGCGATCGCTGAACCGAATGCGACACTTCGGTTTCGAAACACCGACAACTTCACGATCGGCGTACGCGTGCCATACAATTCCCAGATGACGAATCCAATGTACCCGGCCGCCCCCGCGATAGCCGCCGCCACGATGCCGGGATCGCTGAACCAATCGTTGCGCGCACCCTCATCGAGAACGTATTGCACCCCGCCGACACCGACCGCCAAAAAGACGATACCGAAAAGGTCGCCGGGGACGTTTTCAGCGTCCTGTGGATCTCGTAAATAGAGCAGCACCAGCACGAGCGCGAGGACGCCGAAAGGAACGTTGATAAAGAAGACCCAGCGCCAATCGAGATTGTCCGTCAAGATGCCACCGAGCGCCGGCCCGAGTGCCGGTCCGAAGACGGCGCCGATCGTGAAGATTCCCTGACTTGTTCCGAGTTGATCGGGGGAAAAGGTATCGATTAAAATCGGCTGTGCGACTGCCAGCAAGCCGCCGCCGAACGCACCTTGGACGACGCGCGCAAGGATGAGTAATCCGAGCGATGGCGCCAGACCGCAGGCGACAGAGGCCACGGTAAAGCCGACGATCGATAGTGCAAAGTAGCGCTTTCGTCCAAGCCGGCGCGAGAGCCATGGCGTTAGTGGAATAACGATAACGTTGGCAACGATGAAGCCAGTAGCCACCCACGTTGCCTGATCGATTGTTGCGCCGAGATTTCCCTGAATGTACGGCAGGGCAACGTTGATAATCGTCGAGTCGAGGGTCTGCATCAGCGCGGCACACATGACGCCGATAACGACAATCGTGCGGCGCAATCCGTGTTCCTCGACATTACGCTTTGCCGGCGGCTTTCTCGGTGCGTCCACATGGCTGGCGCCGTTTGCGGCGTTGCCTCGATGCTCGGTTTGAGCGTCTACGAGCACATCAGGGTCGACCGTTTACTCACGAACGTCCTCCACTTCATCGATCAAATCAAGAGCGACAAGCGAACCGGCGTTCCGTCGATCGTTCGGATCTTGTGTTGCGCGCTCGATTGCGCGTTCCAACGCGGCGCCGTCGGACAAGCGGCATGCGCAGGCGGAGTAAAAGCAGACGCCGCAGCCGTTGCGCGTATGCGCCCCTATGCCATGGCCGCACTCGCAACGGACGAGTGCGCCGAACACGCCGCGCGGCGTCGTGCGCACCGGGAGAGCGCGCCGGTCAATCATGAGCGAGGTCCCTGTTTTCTCTGACGAAGGAATGGAGATAGGCGTATGCAGAGGGCGCGTTGCGGGCGGCATGCTTGTTCTCGATGATCTCGGCGATCGTGCGATGCAGCAGATGCCAGGCGCTCGCGGTGCTGTCGCCGCCGGTGAGCGCAGCGAGGAGCAGCACGTAGACGCGCGCGACAATAACCATATGACTCGCGTCATCTCCCGCGATCGTTGTGACGTGTTCGATAAACGTCATTAAGAATGCGCGCGCGTTTTCGTCGAGCGCTGTGGACTGATCGGTCTCGAGCGTCATCAAGCGCAGACCTCGATGACCACATCGGTGGTCGTGATTTGGAGCAAGCGTTCGCGCGGATCGAATTCACCGCTATGCATGTGCGCCGGGCTCCCCGGGTGGGACGCGTCCCGCTCCACGACACCGCCTTTTACGATAGAAATATCGCGATTTGAATGTTTTCCCAACATTACGATAGAATTATTGCAATGTCAAGCGAGAAACGTCGGGCCTTTGTCCCACGCAAACGCCAGGAGCGCGGGGCCCGCCGGGTCGACGATATCGTCGCGGCGGCGGCCAAGCTGTTCGGAGAACGGGGCTTCGAGGGGACGAGCATGAACGCAATCGCCAAAGCCGCCGGCATCACGATCGGGTCGATCTATCAGTATTTCCCGAGCCGCGATGCGATTGTGGACGCGGTGGCGGCGTAATACATCGAGGCGTTTCGCGCGGAAGATCGCGCGGCGATCAATACGCCGCTGGAGATCTCGCTACACGACCTCATACACCGCAGTGTGCTCACGCTCTACGAATTCTACGCACGCTACGGAGGGGTCAGGGCCTTTCTCGACGCCGATCCGCGGCGTGCTCAGAGCATCCGAACGATTCATGAAGAAGTGGCGACCGGTACGTCGTTGATCGGACGGTACTATCCGGACCGGTCGTACGTGGAGTTGGCGCGCGTGGTGTTCGCGGCGTCCGCGATCATCCGCGGATCGGCCGCGTACGGCCGCGGAACATCGCCCGAGCAGCGGGCAGCGTTCGTCGACGATAACGCCTTAGCGGTCGAAGGGTTCGTCTACGCGCGGCTCGGCCCTCCGATCGATCTTCTCGCGTGATCGAGCAATTGGAGCGAAGGCGTTCGATTGCGGCCTGGATCTGTTGACTGCTACGCTCTCGACGCATTCTGCGCGCGTCTGCCATATTTAACCCAACAACATTTCACCCAACAACGAAATGAAACGAGCAGCGCGCGCTCGCTGTCGCTAAATGCCCGCATTCACATCATCGACGCCCTTCAATTCTTCTGCTACGAGGGCCACCGGAACCATCTCTTCCTTCCAGAAGGGGTTGATGTGATCGATCAACGGGAAGGTTTGGTCAATCCGAACGC
Organism: Candidatus Velthaea versatilis; assembly: GCA_003134035.1. Classification (GTDB taxonomy): domain Bacteria; phylum Vulcanimicrobiota; class Vulcanimicrobiia; order Vulcanimicrobiales; family Vulcanimicrobiaceae; genus Velthaea; species Velthaea versatilis. The sequence continues at coordinate 11,741 of PLAE01000057.1, read as the reverse complement.
ACATCGAGCCCGACATTCTCAAGTTTACCGCCACGTTTTGTAAACTGGGCTTCATCGACGGCCTGCAAACCTGCAACATGTGATCCTGGCAGGCCGAGCCATGGGAGTAAACAGGCATTGGCGGGAAACCCTAGAGGCGTGGCAAGATCGTTCTCGTCGTCGAGCAATGAACCGGCGAACTCCGGCGGTCGGCGGCGGTGGCGAGTTGGACCGTTCTCGGCGCCGTTCGCGAAAACGTCGAACCGCGGAGGAGTAGGAAACCATCTTTCGAGGATAGCGCACGGGGGATTCACCGGCAATGGGACAGGCAGAGGCGACGCGCGACAACGATGATCTTGAACGATTCGTCACGGCTCAAGCAGCCGTCTATGACACGGTCGTGCGCGAGTTGCGGGCGGGCGAAAAGCGCACGCATTGGATCTGGTTCATCTTTCCGCAATTGCGCGGCTTGGGCCGCTCCTCAACGGCGCGGTTCTTCGGGATAACTTCGCTTGCCGAAGCGCGCGCATACCTCGCGCACCCGCTGCTGGGACTGCGGCTCGTTGACTGCGTGCAACTGATCTTGGACCTGAGCGGACCATCGCTCCACGACATATTCGGCAGCCCCGATGACCTCAAATTCCGCTCGTCGATGACGCTCTTCGCCGCGGCTGCCGATACCCCGGAGAACGTCTTTCGCGCCGCCATGGACCGGTATTGCGGCGGCGCGAAGGACGAGCATACTCTGGAACTGCTTGCGCCCAGCCGTATCTAGCCAGCGTCGTCACTATGTAGCGCCGCGCCATTCTCTTCGCGGAGGATACGGCTGGCAGGGGCTACCACCGGACTAGGCGCACACACGTTCGGGGTAGAGGGATGGTGAAGGGTGAGCGTCGGCGTCGCGGGCCGCGACGGTGAGGCAGTCCACCGGACCGTGACGAACGATTCCAGCGTTGTTTACTAATGCCGTAAGCTGGCCGCCAGTTCGCTCGGCGACAAGGTAGCAGGCCGCTTCGATCTGATCGGCGTGCGTGCGTCGAGGCGCACCGGTTCACTGCGAGCCGACAAAAACCGCGCGCAAACGCCGCGCGTCGGCATGGTTGCGAACGCCGGCAAAAACCTGCCAACCGCGCGCATCGAGGCGCTGCGCCAGCGCGTAGCCTATGCCGGTCGACGCGGCGGTATTGAACACCGAACGTGGCTCATGGCGTATACTGGAAATCCTCAAAGTCGGCATCACCCGTCGATCGGTAGGAGAAGAAGCCGGCGCGAATCGTCGCGCCGGCTTCGGCATGCGCGATGAGCCAGTACGGTCCTTGTTCGGCATACCAGGCGCGGAGTCGATAGGGGACGGCGATGGGCCCGAGATGCTCGAATTGCTGCGCCTCGACTTGGAGGACGTCGAAGGTCGACGCGTCGATCCACATCTGGCGCAGGGGGAACGCGTCGGGTGTTTGGCGCGGTTCGAGCTGCAGATGGTAGGCAAGCCGGTTCGCGACTTTCTCGATTCCGACGAAGCTCACGTCGTAGGGGTATCGCAGGGTTGCGTGAACTGCCGCGATCACCGGCAGCGTCGTCGCAGCCGGCGGCGGCGTTGCCAAGGGCAGCGCCATGTCGGACGGCACGAATCCAAAGGTTTCCGTGGGCAGCAGTCGGGCTTTTTCCGGCTGCACGAACGGCGGCGCCGGTCCGTCCGATTGCAGGATCGTCACGCGCGTCGACTGATCAGCGACGCTGTGCTCGACTCGAAATAAGCGACGGAATGAGCGATCTTTGGTCCAGCCGGTGAAGTCGACCACGTATGACAGTTGCGCCGGGCGCGGGCGGCTTCGCCAGCGCACGAGGGCGTGATCGATCACTTTGAACGGCTCGACCGTTGGTTCTTGTGCTGCGGCTTGCGGCAGATCCGTGAGTGTGGCGAGGACGCCCGCGAATGCGAGCGCAGCAACGCGCCCGCGTCCGCGGCACCGACAGAGCTGGAAGAAGCGCATCCTCACCTCGAAGCTGACTGGTTCGCCTTCATGGTGGCCGCGGCGCCCGAGGCTTCGCGCTGCATTCGACAATGTCCCGGCGGCTTGCTCGCGCTATAGCCTTACCGTGGGAGTAGCGGGAACCCGCTTTACGAACCCCTTTCACCGCGAGCGCGGAGTTCAACGCACCGTCATGGTGGCGTGTTGGGGTCACAAGAGTATTTACCACCTCCCCACGGAGAAGCATCGAGCCGCGCAACCGCGAAGGCCTGCTCGTGATGACCGAAAAAGCGGGCTACGCGCTCGGTTATTCCGATCTTGAACACGATCGTTTAACCCGTCAGGCCGAACGGTTCCGCGATCTCACGGCAGGCTTATTTCGGGCTGCGGGGCTTCGCGAAGGGTGGCGCGTGCTCGATTTGGGTTCAGGCGTCGGCGATGTTGCCATGGTGACTGCCTCGATCGTCGGCTCTGCCGGGACGGTGGTTGGCGTCGAACGCGACGCGCGTGCGATCCGGCGCGCGCGCGATCGCGCCGCCGAAGCCGGGCTCGCGAAATGTCACATTCCTAGAAGGCGACGTCGCGGCGATTCCCGATGCCGAACCGCAGCGGGCCGGTGACCGCCGTTAAACAAGACGCGGGCGACGTGATCGAGCGAAACGGGTACTGGGGCTTTTTCTTTACCTTGGGTGAAGACTGATATGAGCGTAAGCGCAGCCGATGCCGCGGTCGACGCCGAGAACCGCAAACTCATCGCGGCCTGGTCGTGTGGCGCGACGCCGGCGACTGGGAGCGCTTCGCGACCATCTGGTCGAGCGACGCGTGGATGACGGCAACCTGGTTTCAGGGCCCGGCGCGCGAATTGGTCGAGCGCGCGCGGATAGGTTCACTGGCGTCAACGTGTTGCACTTCTTAGGCGGAACGAGCTGTGACGTTAACGGCAACCGCGCGAGCGTATGTCACGCCGGCGACAGTCGTGGTAAATGTGAATGCGCCGATGCCGGCCGGCGCCATCCATGTGGACATCCCTTCCTTTCGCGGAGCCGGTCGTGATCGTTACCCGATTGTGCTGCTGCAAGCGATGGGAGCCTCAGGGCTGTTCGAGCCGAGAGACAATGCGCTCCGCGACGTAAGCCGCGTCCTGGCCAACCCCGAATAGCGTGCCCGACGTGTATTTGTGCATCCAATGAAGTCCCACGAAGTAGGCACCGGGACAGCTGGTCACGCCGCGGTTTTGGACGGGCTGATGCTGCTCGTCGAATATGGGCAGGTGTACCCAGTTAAATGCATATAGGAGCCGTAGTAGCCAAAGAACGCGTCATTTGGCACGTCGCCCTTATTGCGTCGGAATACTCGGCCGCCGAGGCGCTTCGTGCTCGCGCTAGTTGCTACCGTGGGAGTAGCGGGAACCCGCGTGGTGCTCGTGAGAAGTCGGCTTGGCGTGATTGTACATCTCATCGACGGCACGTACGAACTCTTCCGCCACTTCTACGGCCTGCGCCGCTTTTCGGCTGGTGGGGACCCGCCGTTTGGCGCAGTCGCCGGCGTGCTCACCACCGTGCTGAAAATGATCGAGGACGGTGCGACCCATATCGCCGTCGCGACCGATCATGTCATCGAGTCGTTTCGGAACGAACTGTGGGCCGGATACAAGACGGGCGCCGGCATCGACCCAGCTTTGCGTGCTCAATTCGAGCCGCTCGAAGCTGCGCTCGACGCGCTGGGCGTTGCCGTCTGGCCGATGGTCGAACTCGAAGCCGATGATGCACTCGCTTCCGCCGCCGCGCTCGCCGCAAAGGCCGCTCGCGTCGAAAGAATTTGCATTTGGACACCGGACAAAGACCTCGCCCAGTGCGTTCGCGAAAATCGTGTCGTTCAAGCCGACCGTCGAAGAAACGTGATCCGGGACGCTAACGGCGTGCGCGCGAAGTTCGGCGTCGATCCGATTCAAATCCCGGACTATCTCGCGCTCGTCGGCGACAGCGCGGACGGTTACCCCGGCATCGCCGGCATCGGACCAAAAGGCGCGGCGACGCTGCTGTCACGGCATGCGAAGATCGAAGACTTTCCGTCGAACGTGCTCGGCGAACAGCAAGAACTCGCGTTACTTTTCAAGGCATTGGCGACGCTGCGGACCGACGCCGCCCTGTTTGACGATGTCGACCAACTGGAGTGGCGCGGACCGACCGGGCCATTTGCGGCGTATGCCGAGCGAATCGGTCATCCCGCGCTGATCTCGCGCGCCGACAAAGCGTTCACACGGGCCGCGCAAAAAAGCTACTAAGTTTCAACACGTCGGCCATCGCACATCGGCCTTGGAGCGGCGCGCTTGGCTATCCTGCTGCCGAGCATAGCTAGACAATGAAACACGCCGCGGTCGGCCAACGTATGCATCGTGATGGATGCGTTCGTACTGGATGCCGCCGCGACGGCGGGCGGAATGGCGATACTCTTCGCTCTGGCCTATCGCAAGCCGAGACAGCGAAGCCCGGGGGCACCTCCGCGAATCGCAACGATGGTCAGGGCAATGCGGAACCTGCGGCGCCGCCATCGGCGCGCGGCCCGCGCGATCATCGAGCTTGCGCAAGAGTGCCTTGAACGCCACCCGGACAACTCGTTTGAGGCGTTCACGGCGCGTGAAGCGCTGCAAAGCTACTTACCGGAGACGCTTGCCGCCTACCTCGCCGTACCGAAAGCGCTTCGCCGCGTCCAGCGAGCCGGCGGGCCGAGTCCCGACGATATGCTCGGTCGCCAACTCGCGATGCTGTATGCCGGACTCGAACGCATCCGTGAAGCCGACGCCGAAGCGGGTAGCGCGCGGATGGCGGTCAACGGCGCATTTCTCGACGAGCGCTTCGCATCGCCGAATCGTCCTGCCGCGCCGTCCCGGCGGTCGGTATTGAGCGAGTTCGTCGACGGTATCGAGATCGCGCTTCGCAAAGCGTAAGCGACTTGGAGTCCATTGAATCGATGATCGAACGCCGGATCGTCCGTTTTTTCGGCCGGGTGCAAGGAGTCGGATTTCGATACGCAGTCGAAGCGCTTGGGCAACGGCACACCCGAATCGCCGGCAGCGTCTTCAACGAACGCGATCACGTCACGGTCGATGTTGAGGGAGAAGCCGCCGATGTGGACACGTTCATTGACGAAATACTTCAATCGCTTCCGAGCGGCGCTCGGGTTGAATCCAAAGTAGCCGTCGTCGCGCCGATTCGCGGTCACATCGGTTTTGCCGTCGGGCAAACGCGCTAGCGTCGTCGAGCAAGCGCCGGCGCCGCGCGGCCGGTCCGGATATCGGCTCCATCTCTCATAATTCTCAAAGGTCGGTGCTTTAGAATGGGGACGATGCGTACGAGAGGGTCGCTCGCCGACAGCTTTCCGTTTTTGCGGAAGCTGACATGGCTCTGCATCGGTGTCATCTCCATAAGTGCTTGCGGCGGGGGTAGCGGCGGAGGTACCTCCGTGCCCGCGGTGCCGACGCCGACGCCGACGCCGGTCGGCGTAGTGCCGCAGCCGCTGCCGACCGTTGCGCCGTCACCGGGAAGCTCGCCGGTCGTCGACGCGGCGGCATTCGTGTGTCCGACTAGCGACACGGCCAGCGCCGCGGCGACCGGGCGCAATACGGCGGGCGAAGCGCGGCGCATGGAGACCCGGCGGGCCTTCCCCGGAAAGGCTGCCGGCGGCGCGACGCAACTCGTGGCCGTTACCTATCGTGCTCAAGCTGCAGCTACCCAGCGGGCCGCTTTAGCCACACGGGAATCGACCCTTGGTGCCAGCTTGATGCGCAGCTATACGTTTAGCCACGCGAACCTTGTAACTCACGTGCTCAGTGTGCCCAGCGCGAAGGCCAGCGGCGTCGAGTCATCTTTGCGCTCGCAGGCTGGCGTTGTCGCCGTCGGTTTGACGGGCACGCGTCGCTATGCGACGAGCGTCACTACTCCGTATTTCCCGAATAACCCGTATTTTACGGGATTTTCGACGACGGTCGCGCCGTCGGCCGGCGCGACCGTTCCGGCCGCGACATTTGAGGTGCCACCGCTTGAAGAGAGCGCGAATGTTCCCGGTCAGTGGGACATGCATGCAACGCGTTTGGAACATGCCTTCGCTTATAGCCAGGCGGGCAACGGCAGCGGGATCACCAACCAGGCGGCGCTTGGATCGGCGGCGGTAAAGATCGCGATAATCGACACCGGCGAGGATACCACGCACCCGCTGTTGGCGTCGAAGATCGTCCATCAGCGCTGCTTCATTACCAATAGCAGCAACGTCCAGTCAACGTCGAACTTTACCACCGACGAGGACGGTCACGGCACCGACACGGCCGGCATCGCCGGCGCGGCGACGAACATCGGGCTGGGCTTCAGCGGCGCGGGCGGGAACGTCGTCCTCTATGGGTATCGCGTCTTTCCGACGCCCGACGACAACTGCACGAACGCCTCGTCGACCGATCCGCAATGCGGAACCGATACCCAAGACATCGCTTCGGCGGTCCAAGATGCCGTAGCAAACCACGTCAACGTCATCAGCCTGAGCTTGGGTGGCTCCGGATGCGTGAACGGGGCGGATTCCGATCCGACCGAAGGCGCCGCCATCGCTGACGCAATCGCCGCGAACATCATCGTCGTTGCCGCCGCCGGGAACTCGTACGGACCACCCGTCGAATCGCCCGCGTGCGATCCCGGCGTGATCGCCGTGGGCGCGACCGGACTCGCTGACGGCACGGCCAACGGGTCGAGCAAGGCCGGCGGCTCAGCCGCCGCGCCGTTCGAATACGTCGCCTCATATTCCGACTATGGCAGCCCCGGTGCCGCGGTCGGAAGTTCGTCGGCTTGGGGGATCGTCGCCCCCGGTGGCGATCCGGCCAACGACAACGACACCGACGACCTGCATTGGGTCGAGAACATCTGGACATCCACGCCGTACAAGGCGTCGGCAAGCGACACGAGCTTCGAGGGCAGCTGCGTCGGCGACTATCCCAATGAAACGGGCACGGTTGATTGCCGTGTGCTCATCGCCGGAACGTCGATGGCCACCCCGCACGTCGCGGGTGCCGCGGCGCTCATTCTTTCGGTAAATCCGACCTATCAGTCACCGGCACTCATGAAGCAGTTGCTGTGTTCGACCGCCGCGGACATCAGCGACCCCGACGAGGGTTGCGGCCGGCTCGATGTCTATCGCGCGATGGCCGTCGCGGTGGGCGACCGGAACGTCCCGGCGTCGAGTCCGATCCCGTGAGGAACGTTGCCGCGCCGGCGGCCTTGCTCGCCGCGTTCCCGGGCCCGAAAGCGCACGCATCGAAGATCCGGAGCGCGGCGGCTCCCGCGAGTCCGCGGACGAACTCGCCATCGTCGACACCAACGCTCGCAACATAGCAGCGACCGAAGTTCATTTTCGGGTGCGCTACTCCGGCCACCGGTTGGACGCTCCATCAGATCACGAGCGCTCCTCGCGGGCCGAGTGACCAGCGGTTTCGACCTGCTGACTTCGATTCGTAGAGCGCCGCATCCGCCTCGCGTATCAGCGCGGCGCTTTCGTTGGACGTGCGTGGCGCCAGCGCCGCCACACCGATACTCACGGTGACGACAAGCGCCGGCGTGCCAACGTGCGGCATATTCAGATTGACGACCCCCGTGCGGATGCGTTCGGCGATCACAACCGCGTGAGCTGCCGATGTCGCCGGTAAAATCACCGCGAACTCCTCGCCGCCGTAACGGGCCGTCAGGTCGTTCGGGCGAAGGACATTCGCGGCGATGGTTTGAGCGATCGTCGTAAGAATTGCGTCGCCGCCGGGATGACCGTAGTTATCGTTATACGCTTTGAAATTATCCACGTCGATCATCAAGAGCGCTAGTGTCGAACCGTCGCGATGCGCACGCTTCGCCTCCGCCTCGAGCGTTGAGTCGAAGCGACGGCGGTTTGCCACACTCGTGAGACCATCGAAGAGCGCGAGTCGCGAAAGCGATTCCTCCGCTTTTTTGCGCTTTGCAATCTGAGTGCCCAATCCCACCGAGAGCAGGCCGATCATCGTCACCATGAGCGTTACGGCTATGCCGTTTGCCTGAGCGGCGCTTCGCCATTGGGCCAAGAAGTCGTCCTGCGCGACGCTGACCCAGACGGTGAACGGGTAATCCGTCAGACGTTGGAACGCGTCGAGACGCGCTATCCCGTCGAACGGCGACGTCGTGAGTATCAAACCCGTTGAGTTCGACTGTGACGTGCGCGCTCGATGATCTCGAAAGGTGCTGCCGACGAACGCAAACGGTTTGCGCACCATGATGGTCCCCCCATCGCTTACGAGCGCGATCGTTCCGTGAGGGCCGACGTCGACGTGCTCGTATAACCGCTTGAAGTAATCCACCTCGAGTTCCGCCACCACCACTCCCGCGAAACGGCCGTCGGCCCGATCAATGCGGCGCGACGCGAAGATAAGCCAAGGCGTGGCCTTTCCATTGCGTGCGGGCCCGCTGAGGTACATTCCGGTATCGGCATCCCGGCGATGGTGTGACAAGAGATCGTGCAAGCGGCTGAGATCCAGGTCCGCTGACTTCGCATCGCTATTCGCGCGAACATTGCCCCGCTCGTCAATGACGAGAAGCTGATGGAGTCTTGGGACCATCATTACCTGCATCGCCATCCACTGAGACAGGGAGTCGCCTGGCGCCGGTCCGCCCGTCACGCGTTCGGCGAGGCCAAACAGTGCGCAGTTTGTGGCCTCCAACGTGTCAGACACCTGCTGCGCCAACGAGTCAGCGAGATTCGCCGCGGCGCGGCCTGCGGCGGTGACGGCGACCTCGCGATCGCGTGTCCCGTCGACCAGAAAAGTCGTACAGAGGACCAGGCAGACAAGAATCGTGCCGGCGGTCAGGAGGGTACGCAATGAGTTCTGCCCGAACGCGGCAATCCACGCGTCGCCTGCAGTCCCCGATCCAGCGACCCCGTTATCCACCATAAGGTTATCGGTCGATTGGTGAAGGACCTAAGTTCCGTCGATAGTGATGAAGCGCGTCTCTTTCGAGCTCGGAGGCCGGCGGCTAGCCGCGCTGGTCTCCGCGGTGCGGCGAACGGTAGCTTTACTCCGGTCACGTTCTTCGCTTTGTTGTCGATCCGATATTCTTAGCGAATTATCCGATTCAGCAAGTCGGAAATCCAACGCATCGCCAATATTGGATACGGCTGAGGACCTTGAGCAGTTCAATGATCACATCATCGGCGCGATCGAGCTGATCGCGTCGTCTCTTGAATATCCGATAGTTTATGCGCTCCTACTTGGTGAATTTTCCCAGGTTGCAACTAAACCCGATGTTTTTAACTCGCGAAAGACGGAAAACATCGTACGCCCCGGAACGGTAAGGCATCGTGCTCGATCTTGATGCGTACTTCGAGCGCATTGCATATCGCGGTGCGCGCACGCCGACGCGCGAGACACTCCGAGCCCTGCACGCCTTGCACCCCGCGGCGATCCCGTTCGAGAACCTCGACCCGTTGCTCGGACGGCCGGTTCGACTCGATCTTGACGCGCTGCAGCAGAAGCTCGTGCGCAACCGCCGCGGCGGCTATTGCTTCGAGCACAACACGCTGGCGGCAGCGGTTCTCGAAGCCCTTGGCTTTCGGGTGACGCGGCTTTCGGCGCGCGTTCGCTGGCAAGTGCCGGCCGAACGGACGACGCCGCGCAGTCACAAGCTGCTCCGGGTCGACTTCGCTGACGGCGCATATCTCTTCGATGTCGGGTTCGGCGGTAGGATCATCGCGGCGCCGGTCCGGCTGATTGCCGAGATCGAGCAAACGACACCGGCGGATACGGTTCGGCTACTGCACGCGGAGGGCACCTGGACGCTGCAGGCGCGTGTGGCCGCCGGTTGGCAAGACATCTACCGCTTCACGCTCGAGCCCAACTACCCGATCGACTACGAAGTGTCGAACTGGTACACCTCGACGCACGCCGACTCGTTCTTCACGTGGAGCTTACTGATGGAACGGCTGACGCCCGATGCACGCTATCGCATCGTCGACCGCACCTACACGCGCCGCCACGCCGGCGGCCGGGTCGAGAAAGTGCAACTCGATACGCCCGCACGGTTGGAGTCGGTCATCGCGAAGGATTTTGGGATCGCACTGCCCGCCGATGCGCAAGCGGTCTTCAACCTGCTCCCATAGGTTTGCGCAGCGTCAGCCGGCGGCGCTCCACCCGACTCGCCGATCGAGTCCAATCGATCAGTGTCCGCAAAATGCAATTTGCGGGCAAAGAACGAGGGAAGTCGAACGTATGTTTGACGCGGTTTCACGGGTGCCGCAGACTTTTGCCGCTGGCCGCCCAGCCGCCCGGCTCATGCTCGCGCGTGCGCTCCTGCAGCGCGTTCTGGAAGGCGGTGAGGGCCTCTTGGAGGCGCGCGGTGTGCCCGACTCGCGCTCACCGAGCCTCTGTAGCGCGATGCCGAGATTGTTTTGGGTCGACGCACAGCCCAGCGGCCCGTGCTTGCGCGTATACTCTTGCAGCGCGTTTTGGTAGGCGGTGACGGCCCGTTGGAGGCGCGCGGTCCCCGACTCGCGCTCACCGAGCCTCTCTAGCTCTAGCGCGATGCCGAGATCGGTTTGGGTCGCCGCCCAGTCGAGCGGGGCACGCGCTCGCGCGTACGCTCCTGCAGCGCGTTCTGGTAGGCGGTGAGGGCCTCTTGGAGGCGCGCGGTCCTCGACTCGCGCTCACCGAGCCTCTCTAGCGCATTGCCGAGATTGTTTTGGGTCAGCGCCCAGTCCAGCGGCGCGCTCTCGCGACGAGAACTGCTCAGAGCTGTGTGATATCGTCGGACAGCTTCCATAAGCGCAGCATTGTTGCCAGATTGCTGCCCTACGGTCGCCAGCGCATTAGCGAGGAGCGTTGACAGCTCTGCCTGCGTAGCTGAGTCCATCTGACGCACGCCGTCAACCAGCGAACGAGTGCGTTCGACAAATGGAGCCAGTTTATCGACGATATAGTGCCCTTCACTCTGGCCAAGCAACTCGCCCGCGGAAGTCGCTATGACAAGCCCAAGGACAGTATTAAAATAGCGCCGCCAGTCGGCGAAATCGAGATGGGTACCGCCGACGCCGAACACCCGCCTCACGCCTACGCGTCGGCCCGTCTCCCGGGCCACACGGCGAATGCTCCAGCCCAAGCGCAGCAGGCCAAGGATCGTCTCTCGTTCGGGTGCGCTCAACTCGTTCATGGCAGCGCTTTCGCGCCGCCACCTTATGGCGGACCCGAGGCGGTCAGATCTGGCGGGCTCCTCGTCGCCGAGCTTTACTATCTCAAGCGTGCGGTTTTGAAGTGCGCACCGACCTGTGTGCGGTTTTCAACCGCCCGTAAGTGTGCGGTTTTGACTGCCCCCCCGAGGCCGGGGGAGCGGGGAGTGGCTCTGCGGGCATGGTGGACCGAACTCGGTTTATTCAAGCGGTACTCAGGCTTAACGATTCTGCACTAAACGAGGTGCGGACATCACACTTACTAAAGAAACTCATTGCAGCAGGAATATGGCTGTCGCAGGATGCGACCAGAATTGACGAGTTTACGCGCGAATTGTCCGTCAAGCGGCTCTCTGCGAAAAGCGCTTCATCGAAGTCAGGCGAAGTCGCCCGCTCAAGCCCAGCAGAGAAGAAAACGGAACAATCCAGCACGTCGGCCCCTCAGGTAGATATGCTGGATTCCTGGCGCCGCGGCCCGGGCGGGCATCCTGGTTCGGGGAAACGTCGATAGCGATTTCCACGCTATTTGGCTGGGGCGCATGTTTCATCGCAACGGCAATTCTCGCGGGTTAGCGT
>PLAE01000169.1:29353-34383 GCA_003134035.1 Candidatus Velthaea versatilis | reverse complement strand
CGCGTGCGACGACGTAAACGCGCGATACCTGCGCGAGCTCGAAGATTCCGGAGCTCGCACCCGCGTAGGCGCCGGGATCGAGGAGCCGCTGCGTGATCTGGCCGTCGAAGGGAGCGACGATCGACGATTGCGCGATCTGCGCTTGGAGCAGTTCGACGTTCGCACGCGCGACGTCGATTCCGGCGGCATTCTCCGCGATCGTCGCTTGGTCTTCACCCCGCTGACCGGTATTCGAAAGCGCGGTCCGCAATGCGGCTTGCTGGGCCGTCACGGATTGCCGGTTACTGCGCAGCGTTTCCAACGACGACACGTAGGTTGAACGCGCTTGTTCGTATGTCTCGCGCGAGACATACTCTTGGGCCAACAGGTCGCGATCGGCTTTTTGCGTGAGGGCAGCGGAGGTAACCGACGCGCGCGCTGTCCGCACGCTGTTGTCGGCGGCGGCGAGATTTTGCCGCGCTGCCGAGACCGCCGAACTGTACTGTTGCGAGTTGACCGGCGCGGCGATGCGGCTATGCGTGAGTTGCGCTTCGTCTTGGCGCACCGTGGCGGCGTTCGCCCGCAGCGAAGCTCGCAGCTGCGAGGTATCGAGGGTCGCCAGCACCTGACCCTGGCGGACGAAATCGCCCTCCGTCACATTGACCGCCGCGACCGTTCCCGCTTCGGCGGTGCTCAACGTCGTCTGATAGACGGGTGTGACTTGCCCATCGAAGGTCGCGTACGTGGAGATCGCGCCGCGCTTCACCTGCGCGGTCGTCACGCTGACCGGCGGCGGCCCTTTTGCGGCCGGTGCGGCTTGCGCGGTGCAGCCGGCGGTCGCCGCCGTTAGCGCGAGAAGGCAGAGCAGAGAATACGGGCTGTGACGCTGGTGCATGAGTGTCCTAAATTCCAGGCGCTGACCAGTGCGCGCGTTCGCGGGAAGCCGCCATTGGTGCGAATGCATGCCGGTGTTGCGGGTGCGAGGAGCGTTCATTGCAAGATCGTCCCGAGGGCATAGCGCAGATTGCTCTGCGCGAGACGCAGCGTATAAATCGCGTTGACGATGTTAGTCGCCGCGGAAGCTAGGGTCGCTTGGGCTTGGATCAGCGCCGGCAGGGTGCTGACCCCGGCGCGATACTGTCCCTGCGTCGAGCGCAGCGCTTCGATGCCGCTCGCATACGCCGCGCGCGATGAATCAAGCGTAGACCGGTCGCTGACGATGGCGATGAGCGCTTGCCGCACGTCTTGCTGGATCGTGAGCTGAGTCGTCGCCGCGTCTGCCGTTGACACGGCGACCTCGGCCCGCGACGACGCGACGTTGGCTCGCGTCACGCCTTGATCGTAGACCGGAATCGAGAGATCCAATGCGACGCTGCCGCTGTTGAGGTACGCACCGCCGCCGGGACTCGTCGAGCCCAGCGCCTTATCGGCTGCTAGCGACAACGACGGCGATAGCCCTCGTCTCGCCGCCCGCAGTGACGCTTCGCTCGAGCGTAACGTCAACCGCGCTTGATCGAGATCCGGCCGTTCCGCATATGCAATATTGAGTGCGCCGGGATACGCCGGCAGGTTTAGCGCTGGGCTCTCCGTCTGAAAGCCTTGCGCATCATCTTGCGGCAGAACGTCGATATCGGCGTCGAGACCGAGCGCCGTCGCGAAGGCGACCCGATCGTTTTGCAGCGTACCTTGCGCACTGACCAGCGTCGTACGCGCGTTCGCGGTAATCGATAACTGCGTTGAGAGATCGGCGCCGGCCTGCGTACCGGCTCGAATCTTCGCCCGAACGAGGTTCTCCGAGACCACGTCTTGTGCGAGCAGCTGATCGTCGACGGCCACCGTCCGCTCATCTTGCAACACCGCGTAGTACGATGTGGCGACATCGTAGGCCACGGTCTGCGCCGAGCGCCGGTACGTCGCCAGCGTCGCATCGCGCGTCAATCGCGCCGCATCGATCTTGGCTCGAATTTGCCCACCGTCGAAGATGAGCTGCGCGAGCGACACTTCGGCGGTATTACTCTGGCCGACGCCGGCGCTGCTGCCCGTCGCCGCTTGCGAGGCGGTCGCCTGCGCATCGGAGATGCCTTGAGTATACGAATGCTTGGCGTCAGCGGCGATGCTCAGATCGGGCGCCAATCCGGTACGTTCGAGTTGCAGCGCGGCATCCTCGACCGCAACTTGCGCCCGCGCCGCAGCGAGCGAGGGAACCCGATCAATCGCGATCGCGGTAGCGGCATCCAGCGTCAGGACAGCGGGGACGTTTGCTTGCCGGCGCGTCATGATGACTTGCGGCTGGGGCGAGCCGTACGCGGGATACGGCAGCGACAAGCCGCGTTCAATAGGAGGCAGTTCGGGCGAAACCGTCGGGGTCGCGCGGGGAGCAGCGTCCGGCGACGCCGCGGGTTGCGGAGCGCTAGACGCGTTCGCTGGCGCTGGACTTTGGGCCAGCGCGCCACAGATGATGGATAGTAGGATCGTGACCATCATCGCCTTGCGCGACCCCATACGGACTTCAGATCGACCGGAAGCTCTCGAGCATCCGCCGAGTGTGGAATTTATACATGACTGGCCAGGTGGGAAGGAGCGAAAGCGCCTATAGAGCTGAGTCAGAACGAGACTCAAAAGACTGACACCCCTTTACAACATTCGGTGCGCGATGCGGAGAAGACCAGCGATTTGCGCGCAGCTACAACTCTATGAAGCCGCGGGTATTTATCACGCCCGCGAGGCGCCGCCAAAAGCCGAAGTGACTAAAGCGTAGCATGCTACCGGAATGAGATGGTATCGTTGAAAAGGGGGATAACGAAAACGAAGTCATCGCCAACGTGGTGCGTCTGGGTGCCGCTCGCAGAAGGCGACTTTGTGTCACGGCATCTGTAGTGAAGCGACAACTCGTCGAGCAAGCAAGACAGCTGAAGACCTCGTTGGGAAAGGGCAAGCCGGACGACATGTGGCTGAACCTGACCCGTTACGGTGGACAAGTAGTTATGATACTCGGCCCACGGACTCTCTACCGGTTCTTTATTTGATCTCGTAGCAGCCGTCTCGCTGTGGAAAGCGTGTCAGGACGATTCATGTTTTCCACGGCACCGCCGACTTCGATTCCCACGAACAGCGTGCACCTCAGAACTGCTCAGTTGTTTTCGGCGGTCTATCTATCGTCGTTCTCGAAATCCTCGGCCTTCGTTGCCAGCGTACAATCAAGTGCGCTACGATTGGGGCGTAGGAACTCGCATGCTCTCAATAGGTTGCATTCTTCCGCAGACGCACCGCCTCAGTCGGAAACGTCCCGCTTTATCGCTGTGTTGGAGGTGGCCAGACTCTCTGGGTCGAGGTCGCTCGGCCGTGGTCGAAGGAATGGTGCTCGCGAGAGTGAGGTCACCCGGTTACTTCTTGGGCACGCGAGTTGCTGGCGGTTTCTCAGGATGGCCGAGTTTCGCTTCGACGTAGCATATCAAGACGTTTGCCGTTTCTCCGATGAACCAGGCACGTTTGGAGGCTGCTCGCTCAGCCGCAATCCTCGGTGCGATGCTCTCGACCAGCGCCGATGCGATCGTGATTATCGGTGCAAGATCGGTGCGCGCTGCTTTGGGGTAAAATTGGGACAACAGCGGGACCGAAAATTCGATTTCGTTCTGTAGGTTCCGAATCGACGGCGCGCGGCGGGGATCGGCGTCTAAAAATGCCTTGATCCCAGCATGGCGCCGAATAAAGTCGACGAGATTCTCGATAGCAACGACGGCCAGCTCGTGCAAAGCGGCGAATTTCCGAGTGGTAAGGGGAGTCCGCCTCTTCCGATACGCTTGAATGTAGTCCTCGGCCACCGCGTCGACGATTGCTTCCTTATCTGGGAAGTATTGATAGAGCGATCCGATGGACATGCCGGCTTTCTGCGCGATGCTATTCATGCTCGTTCCGTCGAAGCCGTGCTTGGCAAACGACTCCGAAGCGACTTGGATGATATCAGCAATGCGGCGTTCGCCACGCGGCTGGCGCTTGCGGACGATGAAGGTCGATTTCGCTGTGCTAGGCATTCATGAGTAGTTTATCATAGATTACTGCGGAGCCTTTGCATTTCGCTACCGGAACGCCGAGGCACGGCGCGGTCGTGAAAACATGGCACGGCGCTCGTCGTTGGCGTCAGCAGATCTCAGTGCCTGAGAAAAGACCGTCTGCCCATGGCGGCGGACCATCGGCGCGCTGTGGGCGCCAGCGACCGGCTCGGTGGAAACGGTGTTTAATGCCTTTTGCGTGGAACAGAAATAGCGGCCCACTTTGGCTGATGTGAGTACGTATCCGAATGAAACATCGTCAGTCGCGCCGCCGTTGACCTAACGACAGGAAAGGAAACACCATGACGACCAGCTACACAGGCACGTGTTTGGGGTGCCTGGAGACTACGCTTTTCCGTTTTTAGACGAAATAGAGACCGAGCCGAAGATCAAATGGGTCGGCGTTTGCAACGAGCTGAACGCCGCTTACGCAGCTGACGGCTACGCACGCGTTCGGGGCATTTCAGCAGTCACCGGCTCCGCCGGGGTGTTGGAAATGGGCGCTAGCGGTGGCATCGCGGGCGCGTTCGCCGAGGAGGTCCCGCTCTTGGTGATCTCCTGCTTTCCAAGCACCGCCGAACTCGCGCGGCGAACCTTTACGCATCATAGCCTTCGCGGTCGTTTCGACCAGTACCAATTAATGATGGCTCCCATCACCGCGTCGCAAACCATGCTGACCGCCACCGATGCATGTGAACAGATCGACGACGCCGTCAAACGGTGCTGGGCGTTCAAGGCGCCGGTCTACATACAGTTCCCGCGCGACATTCAGGAGCTTGCCGCAAGAACACCGATCTCGCCGCTCGAACTTATCGAACCCCACAGCGACCGCGCGGAACTGGAACGCGTCGTCAACCGCGCCGTGCAGATGCTGCGATTGGCGGAGCGGCCGGCAATTCTGTTTGATTACCCAGTCGCTCGGCTGGGGTTGACCGAACGGGTGCAGACTCTCTCTGATATGACCGGCATCCCCTTCGCCACGACGCGGACTGGCCGATCCGG
>PLAE01000169.1:0-29344 GCA_003134035.1 Candidatus Velthaea versatilis | reverse complement strand
TGATCGACTTACAGGCCGCCAGCGCGACTGTTGGAGGCGATCGTTACGCGCCTGTCGCCGCCCGGGATGTTCTCGATCGTCTCTGCGCCGAACTTTCCCGGACTCCAATTGTCGCGAATAAGAGCACCGTGGCCACTTCAGGCCCATTCCTCCCCACGAGCGGCGTCGCCATCACACAGGACCGGCTTTGGCAGGCCTTCAGTGCGTTTGTCGAGCCGGACGACACGATCGCGATCGAATACGGCACCGCCCAAGCCGTCGCTCAGCTTACCCTCCCTGTCCGGACGAGGACGTTGATGCAGACGAACTGGGAAGCCATCGGCTATACGACCCCGGCCGTCCTTGGCGCGCAGATAGCCGACCCCAGCCGTCGCTATATACATATCATCGGAGACGGCGCTTTTCAGGAAACGGCTCAAGAAATCGCAACCGTAATCAAGTATGGTCTCGCGCCCATAACGATCCTATTGAATAACTCGACGTACGAAATCGAAAATCTCACGCACAAAGATCCCCCGGTCGAGAAGAACTACAATCGTGTGTATGGTTGGGATTATAGCAAGCTTCCCAGTGTGTTTGGTCCAAAGGGGAGACCCTTGGGCGTCCGTGCAGCGACGGAGGACGAATTATGCTCCGCGCTCGAAGCGGCCGCTGCGGCGCACCGAGACGGCCGCTACAGCCTCATTGAGGTTATCCTCGCACCCGCAGACGTCGCGAGCGTGCTCGCCAAGCCGCCTATGGTCCAGAAATAGCGGAATGGCGGGGGCTTGAGTAGATAACGTGGCATCGAAGAGCGCCCGTCC
Source organism: Candidatus Velthaea versatilis (assembly GCA_003134035.1). Taxonomy (GTDB): domain Bacteria; phylum Vulcanimicrobiota; class Vulcanimicrobiia; order Vulcanimicrobiales; family Vulcanimicrobiaceae; genus Velthaea; species Velthaea versatilis. The sequence goes on along the minus strand of PLAE01000169.1, from coordinate 28,541 downwards.
CCGGCTAATGCCACGGTGTGCATCGGCTTCGAAACGGGACCTCAGCGATTCCGCGCCATGGAATTGAACTACAGCCATCGCCACTTAATTCATGCATAGCCGTCGTGGCGGAAGTAGTCGGCGCATTCCTGTGGGGTGAGGTCTGGAGCACCTTTCCGATGCGGTCCCGCAGCGCGCGCACGGAGTTGTCGAAGGGTAACGCAGAACCCTCGGGCTGGTACGTTCCTGCACCGCGGGTTGATAAGAACGCTCGATAGCCTCGGGTTCAGTGTCAGTGCCGTCCCGTCAGCGCGTGCTGCCGCCGTCAGGCGGCGTTGCTCGCGGTCGAATCAGTGGATGAAAATTCGGATCGAGCCCGAGCCCGCGTACAATCGAGCTTAGAGTATCCTCGTGCGCGGAACGTATAGTACAGACCGAAATAGCCGATCGCATGATTTTGACCGGCGACGCTATGGCCGACGCTCAACAGGATGCTGAACTGCTCCGCCGGATTGATGTGCACGGGATATAGGTGGGCCGCCAGTTACAGCGACCGGGAAGACCAAAGCAGTCGATCGCCGCGAGCTTGCGGCACGACCCAAGGCTGGCGGTCATTTGCAGCTTCTTTCCCCGAAGCGAATTCGGCATAACAAAACGTATCTTGGCCAGAGCGTAAGAAATACCCAAAGCCGGAGGTGGAATCCAATGACCAGATTCGTAAAGCATGCGGATTCTCGCGCTACGGGTTTTTGGGTGCTGACCGTCGCCATCGTCGGATCGAGCATGGCGTTCATAGATTCGAGCGCCGTCAATGTCGCGTTGCCATCGATTCAGCGCGATTTGCACACCGATACACAGGGTCTCCAGTGGGTGATCGAAGGCTACTCCCTGTTTCTGTCCGCGCTCATCTTACTCGGCGGATCGCTGGGTGACATCTTCGGTCGGCGGCGCGCGTTCCTCATCGGCATCGCCGTCTTCGCGTCGGCTTCGCTCGTCTGTGCCATCGCACCGTCGATCGCGGTGCTCAACGCGGCACGTTGCGTGCAAGGGATTGGGGGCGCGCTCGCAACGCCGGGCAGCCTCGCGCTGATTTCCGCCAGCTTCCGCACAGCCGAACGCGGGCGCGCGATCGGCACGTGGTCCGGTTTCGCGGCGATAACGTCCGCAGCAGGCCCGCTCCTTGGCGGCTGGCTCGCCCAGCACGCATCTTGGCGGTACGTCTTCCTCATCAACTTTCCACTGGCGGTGTTCGTAATTGTCACTGCACTGATGCGGGTGCCGGAAACCCGGGACGAGCGGGCGGGCTCTTCCATCGACATACCGGGAGCGTTGCTTGCGACGGCAGCTCTGGGATGCCTGACGTTTGGGCTCATCCGCTTGCAGGGCACGTCACTTGATTTCGTCGGCGTGTCGATGACCGGCGCGGGGCTCTTGCTGCTCATCGTTTTTGCTAGCTGGGAGCGGTGTGCGGCAACGCCGATGATACCGCTCGGCATTTTTCGCAACCCGACGTTCTTGGGCGCCAACATATACACGTTTTTCCTCTACGCGGCAATTGGCGGCAGCCTGTTTTTCGTTCCGTTCGACTTGCAAAACGTACATCACTATTCGCCAACGGCCGCCGGGGCATCGCTGCTGCCGTTCATCGCGATCATGTCCGTGTTCTCGCGCTGGTCGGGCGGATTGGTGGCGAAAATCGGTGCACGTCTCCCGCTCGTGGCCGGCGCGATCGTGGCCGGTATTGGATTTTTGGCTTATGCGCGGGCCGGCCCCGGCGGGTCGTATTGGACGACGTTTTTTCCGGCCGCCGTTGTCCTTGGTCTGGGAGGTGCGCTCTTTGTTGCACCGCTCACAACCTCCGTCATGGAAGCGATCGATACGTCCGAGGCCGGCATCGCGTCGGGGATCAATAACGCCGTTTCGCGCGTCGCCGGACTACTGGCGATTGCCGCACTGGGAATCTTGTTGCTCAAGACCTTTTACGCTGATTTTGATCGTCTGATCGCCCGGCACCCGCTTTCCTCGCACGCGCGGCGCCTGATCGAGGTCGACCGCGCGGCGCTGGGCACGGGCCGAGGGGTCACGTCACTCCGCGACGCTGACCTCACGGATGTCAACGCTGCCGTCGCCGCGGCGTATACCGGCGCGTTCCGGCGCACGATGATCGTCTCGGCCGGCTCGGCCTGGGTCGCCGCAATCGTTGCGTTCTTTCTATTGCCGGCCGGAATCCGCCACGAACCGGACTCAACGCCTCGCCCGAGCGGTTAACCGGGGTGTTAATCACAGCCCCGGACGCTGAGTCCTCTGACTTTGATGTTCAGCGCGCAACCCCGTTCCGACAGACCGTTGAAATGACGGAGTTCGAATCGGGCGTACCAGCACAAGCTGGCCCCTGCGAGTTCGGCAACATCTCATGACGGAAGCCCGGCGATCTCAAGTCGAATGCGGTAACCAGCTTTGAAAAGGTTCGCGAAAGGCTTGAGGCTGAGCACGTAACCGTCGGGCGTTCGACGACGGCAGGCCGACCGACGCGGCCGTCACGCGTGAGCGATGTGCGTTTCACCGATCGACCGACATCGGGTCGCGTGCTGTTCGCGTGAGGCGGCGTGCGAGCCAGTGCTCGTTGGCCACGGCTCGTCGTTAGAGCGAACGTCAGAACGAACGTCGGCCCTTTCCGATTGACCAGGTCCGGCTCTCACAGCATTCGGGTTTATCGCGCTTGGCGAGCCGGCCGCCCGCAATGCAGCCGACATCGTCCGGAGCTACATCATCGACGCCGATGTTCCCAGCAATCACATAAATGTACGCCCCGTTCTGGGCGGAGGGCGATGTTGCAACGGTGACGGATGCCGCCGACCTCATGATCTTTGGCGACGGCGCGGTTCACGCCTTGGTCGTTGTCGTTCCGCTCAAGGATTACGGCAGCCGACCGGACCGGCATCAGGCCTACCGGTCCGTGTTCAATAAGAGCCTCGGGCATATTTCGGGGACGGCAGCTCGCAATATCGCCGTCCAGACGTATTTATCGCCGTTAGGGGCGCGTGCCCGTTGCTTAATAAGGAGCGCGCGAGAGTTGGAAAGAGCCGGGTGGCGTTGCCGCGCATGAATGCGCCATGGGACGATTCGTCGGCGCTCAGGGACGCGTCGAGTTGAATTGCGGGGTTCTTGCATGTTTCAAGTGGCGTGAATGGCCAGTCGCTTCCGTAGAGGACGCAGCACGCTTGATGGAAGCGACCCGACTCCGTCATCGCCCGTCTATCCAAGCGAGCTTCATCTTGCGCTCAACAGCAAAGCGATCCGCGTCGCCGCGATTGCTAATCTTGCGAATCGTCGCCCGTCGGCGCCCACCGCTAAGAATAACGTCGATGCTTCGCACGCTCTTCTGTACATCAGATTACCTGGATGGCATCATACTTCGCGTTCGTAGAATCGTCTGTGAGGCAAATAGCTGTATGATAGCTCGCCGGCATTGGTTTTCGCAAAAAACACCCAGTTTGTTAGAACACCGGTAAATGCTTGTGCAAGGCTTACCGAACGATACATTGTAGGATCGCGTTATTCGCGCGAAGTGTCTCCGAATGACGAGCATCTGTATTTGTTCGACTGCCAGCCAAACGGACGACCAAACATGCACATGTGTCAGGCCTGAAGGATAGATCGCAAGTGGTCACCCCTGAAGAGAGAGGAAACAATCGGGCCGGTCCGTCGAAGGGTGGCGGGAATATTACGCCTTCGGGGAAGGAAACGCTTGATTCCGCTGTCCCGCCGTTGCGCATCCTTGTTGTTAGTGGTACCACGGACGGGCACCCAGAACTTCGGATCAACGAGGAAGTCGCGAGCCTGTGTAAAGCAGTGCGCGGGGTACAAAACGTTGCTCTTGACGTCCTCGTAAATCCAACGCTGGCTCAGCTCGGCGGAGCATTGGGCAGAGCGCGACGCGACCAGTTCAACATTTTGCATTATCTCGGGCATGGCAGATGCAGCGCTGCGGGCAGTGGCGGAACACTGAGCTTCGTGGGCGAGTACACTCGCGTACATGCCGTTCAATCAAGCCGTATTGCTAGTGTTGTCCGCGATAGCGGCCTTCAACTGCTTGTTCTGAACGCATCGGAAGGTTTGGGCAGCCGGAGTACCGATGGTTTTAACCGACTTGCTGAGGACCTGGCTCGCGTTGTGCCTTCGGTCGTCGTGATGCCGTTCGGCGATTCTTCGACAGCCGCGTTTTCGGAGGCTCTGTACTCCGGTGTCGCGCACGGCTTGCCGATTAACGAAGCGACGTTCCGTGCGGTGGCCAAAGTCACACCATCTGGCGTTCCAATCCTTTTTCGTCAGCACGGGGGTCTCCGAGCGTCGCCTGCGGCGGAGAGAGAACCTACAGAGAGCACCCGCGCCGATGAACGCGCTAACCTGGAAAAACTGCTAGCCGACGAAGTGACGCGAATCGAAGAACCGCGGCTCGCCCAAGAAACAGCACGGTTCGAGGCACGGCGACTGGACGATGAAGCGGCGGAGCCTATAGAGGCACGTCGGCTTGCTCTCGAAGAGGCGGCGCAAATCCAAACGCAGCGACTGGCCGACCGAAAGGCGCGGCTTGACGACGACGAGGCAGCGCGAATCGAAGCACGGCGGCTGGGTAACGAAATGGCCGCGCGGATGGAAACGCAGCGGCTGGCCGATGAAGCGCAGGCGCCGGCCGGCGAAGCGGAGCACATCGAAGCCAAGCGGATGACCGCCGCCGAGACGGTGCAGCTTGAGGCACAGCAATCGGCCAGTGAGATGAAGCAGACTCAAGCGCTGCGAGAGCTGCAAAAGTCGTACCAGGAAAGCCGACCTAAAAAGCGACCCGAGACCGTAAAACAGAGCGACGTTCCGGCGATGCAGCGCCGGACATTCGGCACAGCATTCTTCCAGAGCGTCAAAGGTTCCGATCAATGGCGGATGCTAGGGCGCGATTACAAAATATTCATTCGGGTACTATTATCAAGTCTGTGCTGCGTTGCCGTTGCGTGCTGGTTAGCCGACAATCCGAAGGTTCTAACCTGGCCATATCTGGCAGACAGGCAATCATCCAGTTTGGCACCACTCGAACCAAAGCCGGCTGATGCGTATGCGTTCTTTACTCACGGAGTCGCCCACGAGAAGAGAGGCGATCTGGAATGGGCGGTCGACGACTACACCCATGCGATTCGACTGAAACCGGCTTTCGCTTTAGCCTACAAGAATCGGGCGCTCGCTTATGAGGCCATTGCCATCCAGTATGACGACCGCGCGGGATACGATCGCGCCATCGCCGATCTTAGTTCTGCGATCCAACTCAAACCGGACTACACCCTTGCCTACAACAAGCGCGCCGGCGCATACAGTAATCGCGCAAGGTTCCGCAACAACAAGCACGACTATGCTCTGGCAGTTGCTGACTACACTCGCGCGATAGCGCTCGCGCCACAATATGCGGAAGCCTATGCCGGTCGGGGAGCCGTCTATGATAACCGAGCGGAATACGCTCGATCTATCGCCGATTTTACTCACGCCGTCCAGCTCAGCCCGACCGACGTCGATGCCTACCATAACCGTGGCGACGCGTATGCCAGCGAGGGAAATTACGATCGGGCCATCGCAGATTTTACTGCGGCGATCCACATCAAACCAGATGACGAGCGGGTCTATGACAGCCGCGGTAACGCTTATGACGGGAAACGCGAGTACGCTCATGCGATTGCCGACTATATCAACGCGCTCGCAATCAACCCTGATGACGTCGAAGCCTCGAGCGATCTCGAGCGCATGCGGATTCATGAGACTCCGTCGCCCATTGTAGGGTCTGCTCATCATCCGGCAGGCTCTCCCATTGCAACATCGCAAGTCGCAGTCGCGGTATTTGTCAAGACAATCGTCGCCAAAGTAACGGCATGGGCCGCGCCGTGAATTTGGGCTTCTACACGCGTTCGCGTGAATCGTCGGTGTTCGCTTCGCGGCCGCGGCGGCCTTATTCGGCGGTGACGGCCGCAACCGCGACCGGGTGCTTGCGCGGGCGCAGCAGAACCACGATGAGCGCCGCGCTGACGGCGAGCGGCACGAGCACGTAGATGGCGTCGGCGAAACCGGCGTTGGTGGCCTGGGCCGCGATCGTGCGCGCGATCGCCGCGCGGCCGGCACCGCCGCTTTGGAGAATGCGCGCCAACGTCGGATTCGTCAGCGTTGCGAAGCCGCGCTCGATGTCGGAGTGGAAGGAGGTGCGCCGATCGAAAACCGTGACGAGCATCGTACTGGCGATCGATCCGCCGAACTGGACCGATAAACTAATGAAAGAGCTGGCCTTGGGTCCGTCCGGCGGTGCCACCGTGCCCAAAATGCTGACCAGCAGCGGAACGAGCAGCATCGACTGCCCGATGCCGCTGAGCGCGAGCGCCGCGCCGAAGGTGCCAAAGTCGCTGCCCGTCGTCATCTCCCCGGCGATAGCCGCAAAGCCCGCCGCGCTCAGCGCAAATCCCGCGGCCAGCAGAATCCGGGGGTCGATGCGCGTCGTGAAGCGAGCCACGAACGGCGTGAGCGCCAGCACCGGCAGCGCGCGGGTGAGGATCAGCAGCCCGCTCATCGTCGCGGTAAAACCCAGCACGTTCTGCAGGTATTGCGGCAGCATCACGATCGGTCCGAAGACCACCATCCCGAGCAGGATCGCCGTTATCGTTCCCACCCGCACGTTGGGATAGCGGAAGACGCGCAGATCGACGATTGGATGCCGCGCGCGCAACTCCCAGATCACGAACGCGGCGATCCCGAGCAGGCCGGTGAGCGCGAAACCGACGATGCGGCCGTCGTCGAACCAATCGTTGCGTTCGCCTTCGTCGAGCACGTATTGCAGCGAGCCCAAACCCAGTGCGAGCAGCGCGACGCCGAGCCCATCGAACGGCAGCCGGCGCGGGGGCGCCGGATTGCGCAGCATGGTCAAGATGACGATTACCGCCAGCGCGCCCGGAACGAGGTTGATGTCGAACACCCAGGGCCAAGAAAGATTGTCGGTCAGGATGCCGCCCAACGTCGGCCCAAGGGCGGGTCCGACGGTCAGCGCGATCGCGAAGAGCGCCGAACTCGTGCCGATTTTTTCCGGCGGGAAGGTGTCGCGCAGGATGATTTGCGATGTGGCGATCAGTCCGCCGCCGAACGCGCCTTGCACGACGCGGAAGAAGACCAGCGCCCCGAGCGACGTTGCCGTACCGCACAGGAACGATGCGACCGTGAAGCCGCCGACGCACAGCGCGTAGTAGTGGCGGCGGCCGAGACGCTGCAGCGCAAACGGTGCGAGCGGGATCGCGATGACGTTCGAGATGATGTAGCCGGTGATGATCCACGTGCCGTCATCGATCGACGCTCCGACGTTGCCTTCGATCGTCGGCAGCGCCACGTTGACGATGGTCGCGTCGAGCGTCTGCAGCAGTGCCGCGAGCATCACGCCGACGACGATGATGAGCCGTCGGCGACCGAACTCGACGACGCTGGCCGGCGCGCCGTGAGGCAGCAGCGCAGCAGCCGCCTTCGATTCGGAAATCGAACGCTCGGTCAGTTTTTCGGGCGGCGTTCCGGGCGCGAGTTGCATCGACGAGCGACGAACCTAGCGCGATCGGGTTCGCAGGGAATCGATGAACATTGAGAGTTGCTCCGTGACGGCCCGCAAGCGAGCGGCATCACCATAGAGGCGGGCCAGCAGGATGCCGCCTTCGAGCGCGCCGACGAGCGTTGCGGCGACGGCACCGGCATTGGTTTCGCCGCGCAATTCGCCCGCCGAGATCGCGTCCTCGAGGGCCGCGGTGACGAGCTCTAGCCAGCCGTCCATTGCCGCGCGGGTGCGTTCGCGCAATGCCGGATGGGTGTCGTCAGCTTCGACGGCGGTATTGAGAATCGGACAGCCGCCACGCACGAGCGGCGCTTCGCCGACACCGCCGTAAAGATCCAGCAGCGCGCGCACTTGCGCGACGCCGCGCGGCTGCGCGTGCATCGCGGCACGCACGCGATCGAGCACGATCGCGGCCGCGTAATCGAACGCCGCCAGCGCCAAGGCGTCCTTGGACTCGAAGTGGTTGTAGACGCTGCCTTTTTCCAGCCCGGTTGCCAGCGAGACGTCGGCCACCGAGGTGCCCGCGAAGCCGTGGACGTTGAAAATGTCGGCTGCTTCGCGCACGATGCGCTGCCGCGTGCGCTCACCTTTGCGCACCATAGGTGTACCGGCCACGCGCCGCTTCATACCGACCACGATAGCGGCGTCGTTAAAAAAAGTCAAGGCGGTCATTTTTTCCGCCTCGGCTCGCTCCCTGGTGTTGCCGTTCGTTCCGAACGGAGAGTCAGTCGAGGCGTGCCGTGTAGCCAACCCGCCGGATCGTCCGAATCAGCGGACGCGGACCCGCGTTGCCGAGTTTCCCGCGCAGATAGGAATCACCGGTCGATGCAAACGCCTATTTGTTTCCGAATGGCGGCGAGTATTGCATCGGAAATCGTGGATGGTGTTTCCGTGAGGCGTGCGTACGGGACGCATTGTACGTTCCAGGAGAGGGCGTAGTTGGTCTTCGTGCATCCGTTCTTCGGCGTTGGTTCGATTTGGACCGAGGCGTCTGCAATGGCGAGTTCTTCGCTGCCCGTGAGCGGGACGATCAAAGCGAAAGCGATTTTGTAATAGAGTCGTGCCGAGCTCACGACGATTCCGGGGCGCATTTTATTGGGTTCTTGCGTGCCCGGCAGCGCGTCACGCCAAATCACTTTGACGATCTGTCCGGGCGTCAATCGTTGATGCCCGGGAAGAAGTCGGCGGGATCGTCACCCCAGTCGGGGTGCTCGCGCAGAAAGGTGGCGGCGCGCTCGGCGCTGGCTTGGACTTTTGCTTCGTGGGTTTCTGCGGCCCAGCGTTCGAGGATGTCGCGCGCCAGGGCCGAGGCTCCCGCGACATCCTGGGTGGCGGCGGCTTCGTTGAGGATCTGCCGTGCCCGAGGGCTCAGGCGGACCGATAGTATTTCGCTGGCCATGGACATATCGTACTACAGTATATGTACTACAACAAGCAATGGGGCCGCGTTCCCGCAAGGCGGCCCCCTGCTCGTCTTCAATCGGGAGCCACAGGAACGCAAGCGTCCGCTGGTCGCGAAAGTCATTGGCGGCCGCAGCATCTGGCCGACATCCACGGTAACGTACCGTCAACAACGCTTAACGATGTCGTTCAGCAGCAAGCGTCGGTGCTCGCCTACGCCGATATCTCGTATGTGGTCGCGACGATGTCATTTGCGATGATTTCGCTCGTGTTCATCGTGCGGCGTTCGCCGCAAGGCAAGCCGTTGGAGGCGGCGATCCCACAGGGTTCGACGACGTCGCGGCACTGCTCTTGAAGGCGCTGCACCTACCGGCAACCAGTCTACGATCAGCATTCGACGTAACGCTAGTATCGCGTTGGCCAAAGCACGCTCCCGGCGCTCATCCAAGCGGAGGCGCCCCTCGCTTCGACAGCACGAACATTGTCGATGCGATCTATACCTTGCGCTTCGCTCAGAGCACGTTCCGCTACGTTCCTGGGGCGATCTTACAATAAGGTGGACCGTATTTTAACACAAAGCCCCCAGAGTATCTCCGTGTCACGAGTGCTTCTTCCGCAGCATCCAACGTCTCGAAGCATGGTGGCATCCGCCCGCAACGGAAGAAGGCTTTCAAGGTCTCGCCCTTCGACGCATATTCTTAACCGTATTCTTATCGGCGGAGGCACGGTGCTGACAGACCTATGGCGGGTTAGCAAACGAATCGTCCTCGGCTACGGGTACAACCTTTCTTGAGACGTTCACAATTCGTTGGCTCGATGCTTGCTATCGGCGCCACGTGCCTGACGGGCGCGCCCGCCGTATTCGCGCAAGATGATCCCGCGCGGTTCGCTCGCGTGCACGGCGCGCTCGTGCTTAGCGGCGGTGGAGCGCGCGGTGCGTACGAAGCCGGATGGATCGAAGGCTTGCGGAGAGCTGGTAGCGTTCCCGACGGCGTGCCGTTACCTGGGATAGACGTCGTCTGCGGCTCGTCGATCGGTTCGATCAACGCATGGTACGTAGCTACTGCCCAGTACAGTCAACTCGCCCAAGTCTGGCGTGGCATCGGACAAGCGAACATTTTCCGGCTGAAGCGCCGATACGCGGCAACGGCGAATCCTCACGCCTTTCTTCTCACCAAGATCATACAATCGTTGTCGCTTGCGCGCGGACTGACAACGAATGTTCAGGGCATCCTCGACGGTCCCGCGATTGCGCAGTGGATCGATACGAACCTGGATTTGCGCACACCGCTGGTCATGCCGCTGATCTTTACGACGACGAACTTGGACCGGCAGCGACCGGAGCTCTTCTATCGCTTGCCGCCAGGGTTGCCGTCGGCGCCGCCTGGTGTTATTCTCGCCCGCGTTCGCGAGGCCGTCGGCGAGGATGTTCCGGTTCGCTTCGCTGACGACGTCTTATTCGGACCGGCGATCCGCGCATCGACCGCTATCCCAGTGCTTTTCGATCCGGTCACGCTACGGTCTCGGGAAGATACTTTGGATCGCTATGTCGACGGCGGAATAAGCGATGACAGCCCGATCGACATCGGACGCGCTCTGGCGGTCAACGTGTATCTTCTCTTGTGCGATCCCGCGACCGCGAAGCGCGAGCGTTACGCAAATGCGCTCGAAATCGCAGTCGGTGCCTTTGGCGTTGCGCAACAGCGGATTTTTGACGCATCGCTTCGCGCGACGGTAGCCGCGATAAAAGAGAAACGGCTCTTCGAGCAGAGCCTGCCGGCCGACGTGAGACGTCGGACCGTTGCCGATGTCCTGGATACCAATATCTTCCTCGGGCGACCGGAGCACGAGCTGGCCGTCCAAATAGCGGAGCTGGATCGCCAAGAGAAGATCGATGCGGCTTATGCGCTCGGCGTCGCCGACGCTGCTAACGGCTGGCAGCAGTACCACTTCTGACCGACATACTTCCGGAGCGCATTACCAAGAGCATTTCTTCGTTATTTACGGATGGCTCTCTACCGAGCCTCACGACAAGACTGGAAGCAAGGGACTCCCCAGACCCGACGACGAGCGGATCTCAAGCTGAACAAATTCGACGAAGTCGAATTCCTAGCCACCCAAGTGCGATTTGAGCGGTGCTAATTCGGGCGGCGGGTCGCCGTTATCCCCGCACATCCCCGGGATTTGCGCCGGTGATCGTGGGCGAAAGCTGGCCCGCGTTTTCGATGACCCAATGCTGCAGCGAATTGAGAATCGGCACCAGCGTACGGCCCGCAGCGGTGAGCGCGTATTCGACCCGCGGCGGGACTCACTCCAAGGATTCTTTTCGTCTACTGATGATCGCTGCTCGACCGTCCGTCAGTATGCCGTGCGCTCATGGGATGCGCATGGACGCTGAGCGTTCCGCGCGCCATTTGCCGCATGTGCTCGGCGACCGAGCAGGCCGGATAGCGCGGCGCGTGGCCCGGCGCGACGCACGTCGGTACGCAGGCGACGCGATAGTCGTAGTCGGGATCGAAAAATGTCGGCATCGAGTAGCGGCTGTGCCCGCTGGTGTTCTTTACCACCCGGTGCTTCGCCGAGCGGTAACGCCCATCGGTCAGCCGCAAAACCATCTCGCCCAAGATGATGACGAACGAACCGCGTATCGGCGGCGCCGGCTGCCAGCCGGTGTCCGGCGTGAGGATCTCGAGCCCGCCGACATCATCCTGGAGTAAAATCGTGAACAATCCCCAATCGACGTGCGCCCCGGCCCCGAGTCGCTTCGAGCCCGTATCGCTCGGCACCGGCGGATAGCACAGCATTTGCGAATACGTCAGCGGCTCCGCGAGCGCCGAGGAAAAATAGCCCTCCGGTACGTCGAGCGAGAGCGCGAGCAGTGCCGCGAGGCGGCGGCCCAAGCCATTGATCGCAGCCACGTAGGCTTCCATTTGGCGGCGGAAGCCGGCCGGCCGACGCGGCCAGAGATTCGCGCCGGTGTTCGGATAGCCGGCGAGGACGTGCGGATGATCCGGCGTCAACTCCGGCCCCATGATGAAGCCCTCCTTGAGGTCGCCGGGTGCCGCCGCGTCGATCGTCTGCGTGCCGAAGGCTTCGTATCCGCGAAAACAGCTCGAACGGCTCACCTCGATCGCGCGCTTCTCGTCGGCATCGAGTTCAAAAAACGCGCGTGCGAGAGCGAATTGGGCGGCGATCAGCGACGCTGATATGCCGTGCTCCGTCACGTAAAACATGCCGATCTCGCGGCTCGCGGCGCCGACCCGCCGCGCGATGGTGACGCGGTCACGCGCGTCGGATGAAAACGTGCCGGTCAGGTCGATGATCGGGATGCGGAGTGCAGGCGCCGCCATTGATGCTCGGCTCTATGCACCAGCCCAGAGCCCCTCACCTCGCGCGACAGCTACACTGCCGTGCCCGCGCGGGCGCCGCGGAGGGCGTCTCGCGCCGCTGCGACCCTCGGGAACGCGGCAATCTCGGCGAGCAGGATGATGATGCCTTCGAGCGACGGCCCCGCGCGCGCGCCGAGGGCGACTTTGAACACGCCCTTGACGGCCGCACCCGCGAGCGAGACGGCCTCGCAACGATGCCCGCGGAACCCGAAGCTGCCACCGCGTTCGAGGGCCAGACCGCGCACGGTCGCTTCCTCGATAACCAACTCCTCCAACTCCGCGTAGCGCGCCGGATCGTCGTCGCGCAGATGGAAAAACACAAACGGGGCTTGCGCCGAAGGCAAGCCGCGCGGGTCGAGTGCCGGATGGGCGACCGCCTCGAACAGCCCGCCCGCTCGAACAGCGCGCGCCAGCCGCGCGTTATGCGCGAAGACCGCCGTCGAATATTCGTAGAACGTCGCCGGATCCAAGAAGAACGGGATATCGAGCAGCGCGACCGTATCGATCGTGAGCGCGGTTCCGTTGAGCCGCCGCACGAGGCGGAGCCGATCAGCCGCGGCATCGAGTTCCGCCTGCCGGCCGGCGGGCGCGTACAGCGAAACGATCCCGACGTTCGCGAGTTCGAGTCCGGCTTGATCGAGTTTTAGCCCGGAGCTGGCTTGCACGACGAGCGGCAGTTTACGGGCCTCGTCGAGAATGCGCGCGAGCGGGAGCGACGGCCCGACCAGCGTGCTGTCGATGACGAGCACCGGCGGGTCGCGCAACTCCGCGAGGATGTGCGCCGCGCGCTGCACGTCGAACGGTCGCAGCCACGGATCGTACACGATCGGCTCGATGAACGCCGCGTCCGGCCCGCGCGCTGCACAGGCCGCTGCGAACGACGCCTCGTCGCCGACGATGCGCGCGCTGCATCCGTGCGTGCCGAGCTCGACGAGGTCGAGCGTTTCGTAGTACGCGGCGGCAACCAGCAACGAAGGGCGGCTGCGCCGCGAACCCAAGATCGCCGGCAGCGTCTGCATGATGCCCGAGAGCGCCGCCATCCCGCTCGAGAAGAGCAGGTGCCGCGCCGACCAGCCACTGGGCACCGGACGGTAGGCCGGAAGACGGGATTCAAGCGGATTTTGCTCGAGGCTGCGCTCGTAGCCGTACGCGATGGTTGTGCGCGACGGCAGCAGCTTGTGCTCGTCCGCCAATGGCGAACGATACGTGAGGTCGGCATGTTCGTGCGCGGTCGCCATCCAAGCCCGCCGCAAGTTCGAGACCAAGCGATCCAAACGCTGCTCACCGTCGGGCGTCTCGATCGACGGCGCTTGAGTAAGCTCGATGACCTGCGAATACCAAGCGCCGGCGATGGTTCGCCGGCGTTCGGGCAGCGCCGGCATGCCGTCGGCAAGCGCGATGAGGCGGTCGCATTCCGCGGCTACGTCGTGCACTCCAGGTTGACTTGACACCGTTGTGGAGCGTACCCAGCTGCATCGGAGACGCAACATGCAGCGATGGCGCGCCGAAAAACCGCGCGCTCAATCGGTGTGGAAAACCTCGGTCATCCGCGACCACCATTCGCCGGCAACGCGGTCGGGGCGGGGGATTTGCAGCGGTTCGGTGAGCCGCCACCACGCTTGCGTCTTGGGATCGGCGGCCATCCGCGCCATGTCGTGCCCAAAGTCGGTTCCGCTGTACTCGAAATACGCGAAGAGCGTCGCGCCGAGCCGGAAGATCGTGTAGTTGCTGATGTTGCAGCGCGCGATCGTCGCCAGAACCTCGGGCCAAACGGCGGCGTGGAGCCGGTCGTATTCGTCGAGCGCGTCAGGCCGGAGATCGATCATTTGTCCGTAGCGCCGCATGCGCCGCTAGCTGCGCCGGCTGGCATGGAATGTCATGCCCCGCCGGGTCGCGAGCCGCGGACGCATCAATCCGGCTCGAGACGGACGATCAGGTCGGCGCGGACCTGGGTCGCGGCGATGAGCACGGCGTTCGGTTCGTCGGTGCTCGCGACCCAGGCGCGCGCTTGCGCCTCCGCGCGGCCGAACCGGACGTGCCGCGCGACCAACCGCCTCATGCGTACCTCCGGATTTACGTCGATATACCAAACCTCGTCGAGGAGGGCGCGCACGGCGGTCCAGTGGCCGCGGTCGAGCAGCAGATAATTGCCCTCGGTGATGACCAGCGGCGTGGCGGGGAAGACCGGAATGGCGCCCGCGATCGGCTCCTCGATTTCGCGCCGAAACTCCGGCGCGTACACGATCTCGTCGGCGGGCGCCGCGCGCAGCCGGCGCAGCAACGCCACGTAGCCGGCGCTGTCGAACGTATCTTCGGCGCCCTTGCGCCCGGCGCGCGCCAAGCGTGCAAGTTCGACGTTCGCGAGATGATAGCCGTCCATCGGCACGATCACGCTGCGCTCGGGCGCGTGGGCGAAGAGGTGTTCAGCCAGCGTCGACTTTCCGCAACCTGGCGCGCCGGTCAGGCCGATGATCCGCCGGCGTCCGCTCGCGGCGAGCATATCGATGCGCGCGCGGAGCTGTTCGAGCGACGTGGCTACGGTCAAGCGGTATCTCCGCCGGCCGGCGAATCGGCGATGCGCGGCGTTTCGCGCAACCCGGCGGCGTTGGCCAAGGCGTAGTAAATGATCGCGAAATCGCGTTCGCCCAGCCCTTGGCCGCGCGCGGCCGACAGCATCTCGCGGCTGACCGCCGTAGCGAACAGCGGCACGCCCAACTCGCGGCCCAGCGTCAAGGCGAGATCGCAATCTTTCTGCATCATGCCGACGTCGAACCAGGCCTTGGCCGGCATCTCCTCGATGAACGGCGCGCGGTATTGGAGCATCGGCGACGCCATCGCGCCCGCGAGCATGACTTCGAGCGCGCGACCGCGGTCGATGCCGCTGCGCACCGCGAGCAAGAGGCCTTCGCTCAAAGCCAGGATTTGGGCTGGAAGATTGAGGTTGAGGGCGATCTTCATGATTTTCGCTTTGCCGAGTTCGCCGATTACGACGACCTTGGGGCCGATGATTTCCAAGACCGGACGCGCCGTTTCGATCGCCTGCGCGTCACCGGCGACCATCACGACGAGTTTGCCTTGGCGAACGGTGAGCGGGCTGCCGAGCACCGAGGCATCGACGAGCCGGCCGCCGGCGCTTTCGACGCGCGCACCGAGCGCGATCACGTCGTCGGGTGCGATCGTGCTAATCTCGACGAGAACTTTCCCAGCGATCCCGGCGAGGAGGCCGTCGGAACCGTCCGAAACGGCCGACAATGCCGCTCCATTCGTCACCATGGTGAGCACGACGTCCGATTGCCGCGCGACCTCGGCCGGTGACGCGGCCCAGCGCATCCCGCGCGCGACGAGGGCGTCGACTTTCGACCGGGTTCGATTCCAACCGACGACGATGCGTCCGCCGTCGAGCAGCCGCTCGACGAACGTGCCGCCCATCTCGCCGATTCCGACGATGCCGACCGTCGCCATCACGCACATCCTCCGTCGGCGGCGCCCGGCGCGCCGCGTTCCGCGGGTTTTGCATGACGGCGGCGGCGAATCCGCTCCCGGAGTCACGAGCTGACGCACGTTGGGCAGCCGCCGCGCACGCCCGGCGCAATGGTGCTCGAACTGGCGCGGCTGGGCGTGCTCGGTTTCGGTGGTGTGGGACCACAGGCGTATCACGTTTTCGTCGAGCGCAGCGGGTGGTTGAGCCCTGAAGAATTCGCCGAAAACTTGAGTCTCGCGCAGGCCTTGCCCGGCGCCAACGTCGTCAATCTGTGCGCGATCGTGGGCGATCGCTGGTTCGGGCCCGCGGGGGCGCTGGCCGCCGTCGCCGCGATCACCGTTCCGCCGCTGGCGATCGTCCTGCTGGCAGCGTCGGCGGTCGCCCGCATCGAGCACGCGCCGCGCTTCATCGGCGCCGAGTGTGCCGTGGTGGCGGCGTCGGCGGGTTTGATCTTCGCAACCGCCTACCGCGTGTTTTCCACAGTCGTGCGGCGGCGGGCAGCCGGGCTCACCATCGGCGCGGCGGTTGCTGCGGCCATCCTCTCGCACGTGCTGAGTATGCCGGCCGCGACGGTGCTCGCCGTCGCCGCGGGTATCGCTATCGACACGCTGACGCGGCCGGCGGCGTGAGCGGCGCGTCGCTACTCGCGGCCCTCGCGCTGCGTATCGCGGGTTTGGCGCTTATCGCGGTCGGCGGCGGCAACGCACTTGTCCCCGCGCTGCACGAGCAAATGGTCGACGCGACCCACTGGATGACCGACGCGGATTTCGCCCAGGCCGTTGGACTCGCGCAGGTGTCGCCCGGTCCGAACATGCTGCTCATGCCGCTCATCGGCTGGCGAATCGCCGGACTCGCGGGCGCCCTCGTCACCCTCGTCGCCTTCCTGGTCCCGTCGTCGACGATCGCGATCGTGGGCTCACGCTTGCTCGTTCGATTCGCGGACGCTCCGTTCGTGCGCGCTTTCACCTGGTCGCTGCGGCCCGCGACGGGTGGCTTGATGCTGGCCGCCGGCTACGTGCTCGTCGCGACCGCCGCGCGAACGTGGCCGGCGCCGTCGCCCGCGATTCCGTTCGCGCTGGGGCTCGTTGCGTTGGCGGTCACCGTCGCCTCGCTACGGTTCAAACTCAATCCGCTCGTCTGGCTCGCGGCGGCTGCATTGGGCGGCGCGCTGTTTTAAGGCGCCGGCGAAGAGGTCCTAGAATTCGGCTTCGAGCTCGTCGACTTCATCCGGCTCGGCGTGCGCCGCCGCGACCCATTCTCGCATCTCGGGCCACGCCATGATGCGCTCGCAGTAGGCGGCGCACGCCGCATCGAGCTTGACGTCGTAGGTGAGAAAACGTGTGACCACCGGTGCGAACATGGCATCGGCCATGCTCAGCTTGCCGAAAAGGAACGGCCCGTCGTACTCGGCGAGGCACTCGTTCCAAATCGTGGTGATGCGGTCGATATCCGCCTGGGCGCCGGCCCAGACGGTGAAATCCGGATACGTCGCTTTGAGGTTCATCGGCAGCGCCGAGCGCAAGTTGCTGAAGCCCGAATGCATTTCGCCGGCCACCGAACGGCAGCGCGTGCGAGCGGCGCGCGCTTCGGGAAAGAGCGTGCCGGGCGGGACGATCTCGGCCAGATATTCGGCGATCGCCAGCGTGTCCCAGACCACGATTCCTTCGTGGGTAAGGCAAGGGACCAGAAATGACGGTGACAAAAGCAAGAGCTCCGCGCGCGTCGACGGATCGTCGCTCGAACGAAGTTCCTCAGCGAACTGCAGGCCGGCCATCTTACATAAAAGCCAGCCCCGCAGCGACCATGAGGAATAGTTTTTACTGCTTATCGTTAGTGTGGTTTCAGCCATGGCGGCCTTCCTCGAGCAACCCGTACGACTGCTGAGTTTAACGAAACGCGAGCCGCGGCCTTCGGCCGGCGTACGCGCGCGATGTCGCGCGTGATGTATCAAATGTACCAGGCCCAGTGCGATTTGCTCGCGCCGATCCGGACGTTCGCGGGATTCGCCAATAACGCGCTTAAATCACCGTTTACCGGTCTCTTCGGCGATTACGTCAGCTCGAACTACGGCGCCGCGTACGAATTGATCGCGCGCGCGGGTTTGACCCACGAGCGTCCGGCGTTCGGGATCGACGCCGTCGACGTCGGCGGCGAATCGGTCCGGGTGCGCGAGGAACGCGTGCACGTGACGCCGTTCGCGACCTTATTGCGTTTCGCCAAAGACGTCGCGGCGCCGCAGCCGCGCGTGCTAATCGTCGCTCCGCTGTCGGGACATTTCGCGACCCTGCTGCGCAGCACGGCGCGCACGATGCTGCCCGACAACGACGTCTACATCACCGACTGGCACAATGCGCGCGACGTGCCGCTCTCCGCCGGCCGCTTCGACGTCGACGACTACGTCGACCATGTCATCCGGTTTCTCGAAGTCATCGGTCCGGGTGCGCACGTGCTGGCGGTCTGTCAGCCCTGTGTGCCGGTGCTCGCCGCCGTCGCGGTGATGGCCGAGTCCGCCAACGCGGCGCAGCCGCGCAGCATGACGCTCATGGCCGGTCCGATCGACACTCGCGTCAGCCCGACCAAAGTCAACGCGCTCGCCGCCGGCAAGCCCATCGAATGGTTCGAGCGCAACCTGATCGATCGCGTCCCGCAGCGCTATCCGGGCGCGAATCGGCGCGTGTATCCGGGCTTCGTTCAGCTCACGGCGTTCATGAGCATGAACATCGACCGGCACATCAAAGCGCACCGCGAGCTCTACGCCGCCATCGCGCAGAACGATACCGCTCGGGCGCAAGCGACGCGCACGTTTTACGACGAGTATTTTGCCGTGCTCGACCTCGACGCCGAATTCTACCTGCAGACGGTCCGCACGATCTTTCAAGACCACGCGATGCCGCAAGGACGCTACCAATTTCGCGGGCGCCGCGTCGAGCCGGCCGCCATTCAGAAGACGACGCTGCTCACGGTCGAGGGCGAGAAGGACGACATCTGCGGCCTGGGCCAAACGCTCGCGGCGCATGAGTTGTGCCGCGGGCTGCGGCCGTACCGCAAGCGCCATCATCTGCAAGCCGGCGTCGGTCACTACGGCGCGTTCAACGGCAGCCGCTGGCAAAATCAAATCTATCCGGTCATCAAAAATACGATCCTCGGCAGCGACTAGGCGCGCCCGCGCGCGTGCGCTGTCCACCGTCACTCCACGCTGAGCTTTGTCCCCCAAGACCGTTGGGTATTCCAAGCAGAGACCCCCGGAGAGTCAAAGCTCCGGGGGCTCTGCTTATTTTCGCGATCGTCCGAGAACAACGTCGATTCCAGCCAGGATTAAATTGATTTTGGCGCTCGGAATGCGGCCAACGCGTTCGGTTAAGGCCCCTTTGTCGAAGGTTGTGAGAGCCGAAGCGATCGCGACAGAATCTTTTGGAAGTCCCGTCGCCGACATGCGGAGAAGAAGATTTCCAGGAATCGCCGCTCGTTTCAATCTTGTTGTAAGCGGAACGCATACGACGGTTGCGATATTGCTTGCATTGAGATGGTCGCCTTGGACCACCACGACTGGTCTTCGATATCCGGGCTCAGATCCTGTCGGCTCGCGCATGTCGGCCCACCACACATCGCCTTGAGCGATTACCATTCCGTACGTTCGAGCGTACGGCGGGCGGCTTCGCGCAGAAATGGCTTCAGTGTTGGGTCATCATCCTCCCCGATTTCAGCGAGGGCTGCGTTCATGGCCTCGGTCACTTCATCGTCCGCATGCCGGGCGACGTATTCGTCCAAAGCGGCACTGAACAGTCCGCTTCGCGTCAGTTTCATCTTGCTAGCAAGTCGCTCGGCACGACAAAAGAGCTCATCAGGAATCGACACGGCAGTCTTCATGCGTGGAGTATAACGCGGGGTTATACTTCGTGCAAGTGAGTTGCCGTGAGGACGACGCAGCGGCGCAGGACCGGTCGCGAGCCGCAGCCGTGGATTGCTTGGTGCCGGCGTTGTATCGGCGCCAACGGTTTGTCGAGGAGGGGGTATTTTCGACGGCATTCCGGCGCGAACGGCAACCTTGCGACGGTATCCCAAGGGCCGGTCCGATCGAGCAGGGGGCCGGCTTGCGCCGAAAAGCGGAGCATGGGGCGGCGGCGCGCGATGTGAAGCTCGCGGGCAAATCGTCCGATGATGTAGGTAGATCGAACCAGCTGTCGCGGCCGGGCCTCGCTCGTTTCTCTCCCCCGCGGCTTGGTTTCAAAGGACGCTGCCGATGATGCACGATAGCCCGCCCCGGATCGATCCGGTACTCACGCTGGCTCGCAATCAGATGGAGCGTGTCAAGAATATTCACGTCGCGCATCTGGCGATCGTCTCGGGCAAGGATGAAACCCAGGTCATCACGTTTGACGAGGCGTCGCAGGGCCGGATGTTCCACGAGGACATCCCCGCGCTCATTCGCGAGATCCGAGCGTTGGGCGTTATCGTGAGTTCGCCCGCCCCCTGCGGCGGGCGCTACGGCGCCGTCGTCACGTTGATCGACCGCGCGCTTGAATCGTTTTACGCGCCGATGGTGCGCACCGCCAACGCCGAAACGATGGTCGGCGATTTCCGGCCGACCCCGGTCACCAACGCCAATCTTTACGAACGGATCTATGCCGAACTCTGCGTCAACTGGCTGCGCAAGCACAACGGCTAGGAGGATTGGGCTTCGCCCAATCCGTCGCGTTTGCGGCTTCGCCGCAAGCCGCCCTCCGTCGCGTTTGCGGCTTCGCCGCAAGCCGCCCGTCGTCGCGTTTGCGGCTTCGCCGCAAGCCGCCCGTCGTCGCGTTCGGACTTCGGGTTTCGGCCGAGCCGCTGTGACGGGTATACCCGTAGATTCCTCCTGCCGTGGGGACGAAACTTCGCCGTGTCCCAGCGAAGAAGGCCGAGGAGGCGCGATCCGATAGGCTTCGCATGCGAAGCCAAGCGAATGTGCGACGATGGCTTCCGACGAAACGCGCGGCCCGATTGCCCTGATCGGACTCGATTGGGGAACCTCGCGCTTGCGCGCATATCTGTTCGATGCCGCCGGTACGGTCATCGCGGCCAAGGCGCATCCCTGGGGTGTGCTCGCGATGCCGGACAGCGATTTTGGCGCGGCCTACGCCGCGATCACCGGACCCTGGGAAAAGGTGGCGCCGGGCGTGGCCGTGATCGCCGCCGGGATGATCGGCAGCACCGAGGGCTGGGTGCGCGCACCGTACGTGCCCTGTCCTGCGGGACCGCGCGAACTTGGCGCGGCGCTGGTCGAAACGAAGGTGGGAAACGGGAGGCTATTCGTCATCCCGGGAGTCGACCAGCACGCGCCGCAGTCGGACGTGATGCGGGGCGAAGAGACCCAAATCGCCGGCGCGCTGGCGCTGCGGCCCGAGCTCGCCGCGGGCGCGACGCTCATTCTTCCCGGCACGCATGCGAAGTGGGCCGCCGTTCACGACGGCCGCATCGTGAGCTTCACGACCTACATGACCGGCGAACTCTTCGCCTTGCTGCGCGATCATTCGATTCTGGGGCGCCCCGCGCGTAAGGCGGCAGCGCAAGGCGAGACGAATCGCGTTGTCGCCTGGGAGGCCTTCGACCGGGGGGTTGCGACCGCCCGCGACAGCGGCACGCGCGGCATCGCGCCGGTGCTCTTCGGTACGCGTTCGCTCGTGCTTCACGAGGAGTTGCGCGCGCGCGACAGCCTGGATTATCTCTCAGGACTGCTCATCGGCGACGAACTGCGCTCCGCCCTGAGCGGCATCCCCCAGCAGCCCGCGCTCATCGGCGAAGAGGCGCTATGTGATCGCTACGCGCGCGCATTGCAGTCGTTCGGCGCCAGCGTTACGATCGTGCCGGACTCGTCGGCCGCGGGCCTCTGGTCCGTCGCCTGCGCGGCGGGGCTGGCCGCGCCGGCGGCGACGCATGTCTGAGACCGCCGCAGCCCCCGCGACACTGCGACCGTTCCTCGATGACTTTCCGCTCGTCGCGATCCTGCGCGGCGTCGATCCCGACACCGTCGTCGCGGTCGGAACGGTTCTCGTCGACGCCGGCTTCCGCATTATCGAGGTCCCGCTCAACTCTCCAGCACCGCTCGAGAGCATCCGCCGGCTCGCGGCGGAGCTGCCGGCGCACTGCCTCGTCGGCGCCGGAACCGTCACCGATCCGTCGAGCATCGATACCATCGCGGCGGTTGGAGGCCGGCTCATCGTCATGCCGCACGGCGATCCGGCCGTGATCCGGGCGGCCAAGGCCGCGGGACTCGTCTGCATGCCCGGCGTCGCCACGCCGACCGAAGCCTTCGCTGCGCTGTCGAACGGCGCGGACGCCCTCAAGCTCTTTCCGGCCGAGCTGCTGGGCCCCGCGGTCTTGCGCGCCTGGCGCAGCGTGTTTGCGCCCGCGACGCTCTTTTTGCCGGTCGGCGGGATCACGCCGGATTCGCTGGCGCCGTTCCTTGCCGCCGGTGCCGCGGGCTTCGGGCTGGGCTCGGCACTCTACCGTCCGGGGATGACGGTGGACGAGGTTGCCGGCAGCGCCGCGGCCTTCGCCGCCGCGCTGCGCGCCGCGCGTCCGCCGGTCGCGCGCTGACCGATCACGCGCGGGCGGCGCCGACCTTTTCAGCGACGATCGCGCCAAATGCGACGAACCAATCGATAGCATCGGGATTGCGCATCGTGTCGCGTCCCGCCACGCGGTCGGGCGGAAAGCCCTGCAAGATACGCCGGACCGGAATCTCCATTTTCTTGGCCGACAGCGTGTACGGGATATCCGGCACCTGGTGAATCTCGTCGGGAACGTGACGGGGACTGCAATCGGTGCGCAGGCGCCGCGCGATCCGATCGGTGATCGCCGGATCGAGCGCGAGGCCGGGCGCGAGCTTGACGAAAAGCGGCATGTAAAAGCCGCCGCCGGGGGTCTCGATGCAGACGATCAAACTGTCCGCAACCTCGTCGAGCCGCTCGAGACAGCGATAAATTTCGGCCGAGCCGATCCGCACGCCGAACCGATTGAGGGTCGCGTCCGAGCGGCCGTAGACGTAAGCGCCGCCGCGCCCGTTGAACTTGATGAAGTCACCGTGGCGCCAGACGCC
The DNA here is from genome assembly GCA_003134035.1 of Candidatus Velthaea versatilis. Classification (GTDB taxonomy): domain Bacteria; phylum Vulcanimicrobiota; class Vulcanimicrobiia; order Vulcanimicrobiales; family Vulcanimicrobiaceae; genus Velthaea; species Velthaea versatilis. Next base: position 5,604 of record PLAE01000169.1, on the reverse strand, counting down.
GGGATACGTTGAGAAGTAGGAGTCGCGATAGCGTTCATCGCCGGGGTCGTTCCAAAAAGAGAGCGGCATCGAGGGACACGGCGACGTGACGACAAGCTCGCCGACTTCGCCGATGAGCTCGGCACCGCTGTCGCTCCAAGCGTGGACGTCCATCCCCAGGCACCGGCCCTGAATCTCACCGGCGTACACGGGCTGGGTCGCGACCGAGCCCACCAAACCCGAGCAGAAGTCCGTGCCGCCCGACTGCGAGGTGAGCCAGAGATCGGACTTCACGTTCTCGTAAATCCAGGCGAACGATTCGGGCGTCGCCGGCGAGCCGGCTAAAAAGATCGTTTCGATCGCACCGAGCTCGAAACGTTCCTTGGGCACGATGCCGGTTTTCTGCATCTGCGCGATGAACGTGGGGCTCGTTCCGAACACCGTGACCTCGGCCTCATGCGCGAGCTTCCACAGCAGATCGGGTTCGGGATACGCGGGGTGGCCGTCGTACATCACGATCGAGGCGCCCGCGAGCAGTCCGGAGACGAGCGTATTCCACATCATCCAGCCGGTCGTCGAGTAGAAAAACAAGCGCGACGACGGCCGCAGATTGACATTGAATATCGTGCTCTTGAGCAGTTCGAGCGTGATGCCGACATGGCTGTGGACAATCGCTTTCGGCAGCCCGGTCGTGCCCGAGGAAAATAAGATCCAGAGCGGATGATCCTCGCCGACCCGCTCGTAGGCGAAGTCTTCGCGCGGCACGGCCGGTCCGCCGATCGCATCGGCCCAGAGCGTGACCGGCAGCGTCGTCGGCGCCGGCGCGGCGTCGTTGAGGTACGGCAGCCAAATCACGTTCTGCACGCTGGGCAGGCCGTCGACGATGGTCCGCAGTTCGCTTGTTCGATCGAAGCTTTTCCCGGCGAACCGATAGCCGTCGGCGGCGAAGAGCACTTTGGGCTCGATCTGCGCGTAGCGGTCGAGCACCGTGCGTGCGCCGAACTCCGGCGCCGCTGAGGACCAGATCGCGCCGATCGCCGTCGTCGCGAGCATCGCGATCGCCGCTTCGGGCGTATTGGGCAGATACGACGCGACGCGGTCGCCGGCGACCACGCCCAGCGCTCGCAAACGCGTGGCGAGAACGCGGACGGCGGCGCCGAGTTCGGGCCACGTGACGACGGCACGTTCGCGCAACTCGGATTGGTGCACGATCGCGACCTCATCCGGCGCCGCACGCCGTTCGTGGCGCAGAACGTGTTCGGCGTAGTTGAGCCGGCAGCCCGTGAACCAGCGCGCGCGCGGCATTTCTCCGCTTAGGACCGACGTGTACGGCGCGGCCGATTCGATCTCGAAGTAGTCCCAGAGCGCACCCCAAAAGGCTTCGGGCTGCGTGACCGACCAGCGCCACAGCGCGTCAAAGTCGGCGAAGCGCAGGTCGCGCCGCGCACTGAGCCAGCGCTCGAAGGCACGCAATTGCGAAGACTCGCTGAACGCCGCCGAAGGAGTCCACAGCAGTTGACCTTCTTCGACGAACGGTCGTGCAACGGGCAGAACGGACATCGCGGGAACCTCAGCTTTCTCCTGAATGCGGTAATCCTGACGGGCGACTCGGGCGCAGCCCGAACGCGAAGGATCGACGAAGTCGATCCAGGAGCGTGTCGGGTTTACCCGACACGGCGGCTCGGCCGAAGGCCGAANNCTTGCGGCGCAGCCGCAAACGCGAAGGATCGACGCAGTCGATCCACCTAGCTCAACCCAAGGAGCCGAACGGCATTGGTCTTGAGGATGCGCTCGCGCACGCCGTCTTTGATGGCCAAATTGTCGAAATCTTCGATCCACCGGTCGGGTGTGATCAGCGGGTAATCCGAGCCGAAGAGCACCTTGTCGCGCAGCAGCGTGTTGGCGTACTGCATCAGATTGGCCGGAAAATATTTGGGCGACCAGCCGGACAGATCGATGTACACATTGGGCTTGTGCAGGCAGATCGAGATCGCTTCGTCTTGCCACGGAAACGACGGATGGGCCAGGATGATCGGCAGGTCCGGGAAGTCGACCGCCACATCGTCGATCGGCATCGGCGCACCGTATTTTAGCCGCACGCCGCCGCCGCCGCGCATCCCGCTGCCGATTCCGCTGTGCCCGGTATGAAAGACGACCGGTAAACGCCGCGCGGCGATGACTTCGTAGAACGGATAGATCGCCCGGTCATTCGGCCAAAATTGCTGCAGCGGCGGATGCAGCTTGAACCCGCGAGCCCGGCCGTCGGCGATGAGCCGTGCGGCGTCGGCGGCGGCCGTCGGCCGCGTCGGGTCGATGCTCACGAATGGGATGATCACGTCGCTGTTGGCTTGCGCCGCCGCGAGAACGCTTTCGTTGGAGACTTGCCGCTGGCCTGAAAGCTGTTCGTCGACGCTGAACACGACACAAGCCATGTTCCGGCTGCGGTAATACGCGGCGAGCGCATCGAGTTCGAGCGGAACGCCGCTCGATTTGAAGTACGACGCGGCGGCGTTGCCGGCTTCGGTCTCCGCGCTGTCGCTATCATGCGCGTGAACGTGCATGTCGATGGCGACGAGGCGGTCGATTGAGATGCGGGTCAACGGCGTGCCGTTCACTTGACGGCGCTCGGGACGCGCAGCTCGGCCTGCGGTGCGCGCGCGTAAGCCGGACCGGCGGTGAAGGTCGTGCGCAAGTCGCCGATGCCNNCCCGCGCCGACGCCCGCCGGCGTACCCGTGAAGATTAGGTCGCCCGGCAGCAGCGGACAAACCGCGGACAGCCGCGCGATCAGATTGGGAACGCTGAAGATCAAGTCGCTGGTGCGCGCCGCCTGCATGACCTCACCGTTGATCGAGCAGCCGATCGCGAGATCGTCGGGATTCACGAATTCATCGACGGTCGTCAGCTCGGGCCCGATCGGGCCGAAGCCGGGATACGATTTGGCGAGCGAAAATTGCGGCACCGGTCCGGCCAGTTGCGACACGCGCTCCGACAGATCTTGGCCGACGGTCAAACCGGCGACGTGACGCCAAGCGTCGGCCTCGGCGACCGCTTGGGCGTGGCGGCCGATGACGACCACGAGTTCGACCTCGAAATCGACGCTGCGCGCCGGCAGTTCGACCCCGTCGTACGGGCCGGTCAAACAGGTTGGGAATTTGGTGAACACCGGCGGCGCCGCCGGAATGCCGAAGCCCGCCTCGACGGCATGACCGTGGTAATTGAGCCCGATGGCGAACACCTGGCGCGGCGCCGGCACCGGCGGCCCAAGCGCCGCGCGATCAAGCGGCGTATCCGTGGCGAACGCGCGGCCCGCGGCCCACGCGCGAAAGGCATCCCATTCGGGGAAAAGCGTTTGCGGATCAGGGCCGAAACGGCCGTCGGTTATCGAGCAAATATCGACGAACGAATCGCCGACAACGATCGCCGCGCGGCCGCGGACATTGGCAATACGCACTGCTAAGCCACCGCCGCGGGAACGGGCAGTCCGGGCCGGTGGCCCCAGGAATGGAAGCGATCGACATGCTCGACCCGCCACGTCGCTTCGTCGACTTCGAGTCCGCCCTGCCCGACTTCGATGAAAAAGCCGAGCGGGCTGACGGCGTAGTACGAGAACATGCGATCGTTCAAATGCCGGCCTAAATGATTGGCGATCGGCGTGCCCGCGGCCAGCGCGCGTTCGTACGAGGCGCCGACGTCGTCGAGATCGTTGGCCTCGATCATGATGTGGTGCAAGCGGCGCGGAAACGGGATCGGCGCTTGCGCGAACCCAACCGTATGATGGCGCGGCGTCGCACGCAAGAACGACACGCTGACCTCGCCGATCGGTTCACGGTCGGTCGCGGTGTCGGAGAGCCGCATGCCGAGCGCTGCGGTGTAGAAACGCGCCAAACGTAGGCGATCGTCGGCGATGAGCACGTAATGTCCCATCCCGAGCGCCCCGGTTTTGAAGCCACCCGGCATCAATGCCGATCGGAACGGTTCGGTGGCCTCGCGCAGACCGCGGCACACCTCGATGCGGTTGCCCTCGGGGTCGGCGAACCACGCGAATTCCGCCACTTGGCGGATGCGCGCCTCGTCGGCAGATCCGGGCTGCGGTTGCACTCCGGCCGCGCGGGCACGTGCTAGCGCGCCTTCGAACGCTTGCGCCGAAGAGGCCTCGAAGCCGACCGCCGCGATGTCATCGGCGTCGCCCCGCCGCACGAGGATGCGCTGTGCTTTTTCGTCGAGCCGATACGACCCAACGTCCGGCGCCGGTGATGCGCCGCGCTGCAGGCCTAAGATGCTCGTCGCGAACGCGTCGAATGCTTCGACGTCGCGTCCTTCGACAATCGTGTATGCGAGCGAGATGGAATCGTTCATGCCTGCCCCTTTTGCGTTGAGCTCGAAGTTGGGCGCTGCGGCGTCGTTTGATCGCCGGGAAAATTTCCTGTTGCAGCGTAGGCCCGCGGAATAAAGATGATTCTATCGAAAACTGATGAAATCGTCAAATTCGCCGAAACCGGCCGTGACGATTCGCCGGGATGCAAGAACCACTTAAGCCGCGACGACCCGGCCGAGCTGATGCTCGAGCCGATCCAGTGTCGCGTACGCGCTTAGCGTTTGCGCGAGACTTGACTTCGGTTCGCGCCGCTCGCGGATGGCGGCGAAGAACTCGCGGTCTTCGAGCTCGATGCCGTTCATCGATACGTCGACGTGCGAAAGATCGAGCTTGTTGTTCTTGCCGTCGCTCAGGTCGTCGTAATAGGCCAGGTACGTTCCGGTATCGCCGATGTAGCGGAAGTACGAGCCCAGCGGCCCGTCGTTGTTGAACGAGAGCGACAGGGTCAGGATCGCACCGGAAGGCACGCGGAGTTGGATGCTCATGTCCATCGCGATGCCCAGCGTCGGATGGATCGGGCCTTGTACGGCGTTGGCGATCTCGGCCGTTTCGCCGGTTTGCCATTGGAACAGATCGACGGTGTGGCAGGCATGATGCCAGAGCAAATGATCGGTCCAGCTCCGGGCTTGACCCAGCGCGTTGGTATTCGTGCGCCGCAAGAAGTAGGTCTGCACGTCCATCTGCTGGATAGCGAGCTTCCCGTCCAGAATCAGATTGTGGACGTATTGATGGCTGGGATTGAAGCGCCGCACGTGGCCGGCCATCGCAATGACGCCCGTCTCGCGTTCGACGCGCAGCAACTCTTCGACGTCGGCGAGCGAATCAGCCACCGGGATTTCGATCAGCACGTGTTTGCCCGCCCGCATGCACGCGGCGGCTTGGGCGCGATGAATTTGGGTCGGCGAGGCGATGATCACGGCGTCCAAACCGGGCTGCGCGAGGGTTTGCGCCAAATCGGTCGTCCAGTGCGGAATCGCATATGTGCGCGCGACCTCGGCGGTGGTTTCGGGCCGGCCGCCGGTCAGTGAGATGACGCGGACATCGGGGATGTTGCGGATCGCTTCGAGGTGCTTGACGCCGAAGGCGCCTTGCCCGGCGAGCGCTACATTCATTGTCGTTCGTTCCTCCTGGGCTGCGGGGCGCTACGAAAGGTTTTCAAGGACGAGGTGCCCGACCGCGGTGTTCGATGCGGGCACATGATAGAAGCGGTGCACCAACTTGACGTCGTCGTCGAGCGCGCCGCGCATGA
>PLAE01000061.1 GCA_003134035.1 Candidatus Velthaea versatilis | reverse complement strand
CAAAGGCGCGATCGTGCGCAGCGTGATCGAGGAGTTCATCCGCCAGGGCCTCAAAGAGCGCGGCTACGAGCCCGTGATCACCCCGCATATCGTGCACGAGAAGCTGTACGAGATTTCGGGTCATCTCGAAAATTTCGCGCACGGCNNCTTCACGCAGGACGACGCGCACCTGTTCTGCACGCCCGATCAGCTGCAGGCCGAATTCGAACAAACCCTCGACGAAGCACTGCGCTTGATGCGGGCCTTCGGCTTCCGCAGCTTCGAGTATTTTCTCTCAACGCGCGAGCACCGCGGCCCAACCGATCCGCAGGCCGAAGACGCCATCCGCAACGCGCTCGAGTCACATCAGCTGCCGTACGAGCTCGACGAAGGCGGCGGTGCGTTCTACGGACCGAAGCTCGACATCTACTTGCACGACGCGATCGGCCGCAAATGGCAGCTGGGCACCGTGCAAGTCGATTTCGTCCTGCCCGAACGCTTCGAGCTCAAATACCGCGGCGCCGACGGAACGGACCATCGCCCGGTGATGATCCATCGCGCGCTGGCCGGCTCGATGGAGCGCTTCATGGGCGTGGTGATCGAACATTTCGGCGGCAACTTCCCGGCCTGGCTGGCACCGGTGCAAGCCGTCGTGGTTCCGATCTCCGAACATCAGCTGGATTACGCCTACAGCGTTCGCGATGGGCTGCGCGCGGCCGGTTTTCGGGTCGACGGCGATCCGTCGAACGAGAAGCTCGGCTACAAAATCCGTCACTGGAAGACGCAAAAGGTGCCGTACATTCTGGTCGTCGGCAAGACCGAAGCCGCCGACGGGACCGTGAGCGTGAACGCCCGCGGCGATGATGCCAAGCGCGCACCACTTTCCGTGGCGGCGTTCAGCGAGGAACTGCGCGCGGTCGTCGCCGACAAGCGCTGACCGCGCATACCGCCGTTCCCAATCCCGTCGCTACTCCGGCGCGATCGAGATCGGGCTGGCGGCGGATCGTGTGCGAAGCGGCGGCCAAATGGTGATCGCCAGCAGCGCTGCGATGAATTGAACGGCGACGATCATCGCGACGGTCGCGGGCCAGCCGCCGCGCGTCCAAACGACGGCCGGCAGCACCGCGCCAAGTCCGCCGCCGACGTAATAGACGCTGAGGTACAAGGCGGCGGCGGTCGAGCGCTGCCCGGTCGCCACGACTCCGATGTAGCCTTGCGACGCTGACGCCGAGCAAAACGCGCCGGTCGCCATCAGCCCCAGACCCGTGACGACGGCGGCCACCGACGGCGCCAGCGTGAGGGCGATACCGGTCGCGCTCAGGGCTATCGCCATGAGCAGCGTCGTGCGGTAGCCGAAGCGATCGATGAGCCGGCCCGCCAGCGGCGTCGCGACCACGCCGAAGAGATACACGGCAAAGACGTTTCCCAGTGCGACTGTTCCGAGCCGAAACGGCGCTGCCGCGAGATAAAACGTCGCGAACGTGAACGCGGCGACGAGCGTGAACAACACCGAGCCGCCGATGAGGTCGGTCGCGACCAGCACCGGGTTGCGCACGAACGAACCGATCGCGCGCACCGCCACGCCGATCGACTTGCTGCGAACGAAATTGCGCGAGCGCGGCAAGGCGATCCACACGACCGCCGCGCCGGCTAGGTTGAGCGCGCCCAGAATGACGAACGCGATGTGCCAATCGAAGCGGGCGGCGACGAGCGCGCTAAAATAGCGGCCGAAAAAACCGCCGAACACGTTCCCGCCGACGTATGCGCCGACCGCCCGCCCGCCGACCGCCGGCGGAAATTCTTCGGCGATGTAGGCCAAGGTTACCGCGAAGACCGCCGGCATGAACAGGCCCTGCGCGAAGCGCCAGATGATGAGCGCGGTCAGCGTCGTCGCGCTCGCCGTACCGATGGTTACCAGCCCCAGGAGCGCGATCGCGCTGACGATCACGCGCTTGCGCCCGACGCGGTCGGCCAGCGAGCCGACGAAGGGTGCCGCCAGCGCGCAGGCCAGCGTGATCGACGAAATGGTCAGACCGACGCCCGCTTCGCTCGCGCCGAAGTCGACGCGCAATGCCGGCAGCAGCGGCTGCGTGGCATACATATCGATGAACGCGCTGCCGCCGGCCGTCGCGACGGCAAGATATCGCCAATCCACCGCAGCGCGGTTCCGTTTACCGGGCACTGCAACCCTTCGTCGGCCGTTCCGCGTGCCGACCGCGTCATCGCCCGCGCGTCCAAGCGTTCGAACGCGACGCCATTGTAGCGGTCCACGAGCGCTCCACGCGAACCGGGCGCTGGATGGTATCCGGCCGCTACGCCTAAACGAAGTGTAGGGTTCCGGTAAAATTCGGCACGCGGTTCGCCGCGCGGTTGATCGGGTCGTCGTTCCGCCCGATCAAAAAAATTGCATGAGATTGCGAATCGGTGGTCAGTTGGCGGTCATTTCGAGCGTGCCCATTGCAATGCTCGGCATAATTGCGTGGATCGTGTTCGCGCAACTTGCGAACATTGAAGCCATGGAACACATCGTTGAGGGCACGTCCGCATTGCGTCACGCAGCCAGCGGTGTCGTTCTCGAAGAATACCAGCATCGCTGGGCCGGTCGCGGCATCGTGTTGACGGTCGATCCCGGCCTGTTCAAAATCATGGCCGCCTCGCGCAAAGCGATGCTGACGGATTTTGACGAACTCGCGCAGCACGGTCCCGTAGTCGCGGGCGTACCGGAACTCGTCGCGAACGCGCGTCCGCTTGCGATGGCGATCATCGCTCGCGACGACTGGGTCGGCGTGTGGGCGCCGCGCGATCGCCAGTCGCTCCTCGACGGCTACGTAAAGAAGCCATCGTCGCCGCTGGCCATGCAGATGATGAAGGTCCTCGCCAGCAACAATGCCGACGCCAAGATTCTCGTCCCGACGTTAAGGCGGATCGTGGCTTTGGCCAACGCGGGTCGGCATACCGCCGGCGATGCGGCGGATCGCTCAATCGCGACGGCGCGCAGCGTCGTCTTTGCGGCGTTGGCCTTCGCGGTGGTTCTCATGGCGGGGATCGCCGTGCTGTTCGGTCGAGCGATGGAACACACGATCGTCGAACGGGAGAAAGCGAACCTTGCCATCACGCGGGCGGACGTTATGGAAGGCGACAAAGCCGCTCTGGAACGTGAAATGGCCGAACGCCAGCACGTCGAACGGCAGCTTGCGTTCGCGGCATCCCACGATGAGTTAACCGGCCTCGCGAACCGCTCACTGTTCATGACTCGTCTGGACCGGCTCGTCGCGCAGACCTACACGGACGATCATGTTTGGGCGATCTTGTTCATCGACCTCGATCGCTTTAAAGTTATCAACGACAGCCTCGGGCACGCCCTGGGCGACCGCGTGCTCATCGAAACCGCGCGCCGGCTCGAGCGCTGTTTGCGTTCGGGCGATACGCTGGCCCGCCTGGGCGGCGATGAGTTTATCGTCTTGCTCGACGGCATCGAGGACGTACGGGTGGCTTGCGAGGTCGCCCAACGCCTTCTGCGCGCGTTCGACGCACCGTTCGCGCTCGCTGGCCATGAAGTGTCCGCGAGCGCCAGTATCGGAATCGCCACGAGCCGAAACGGTGAGGACAAGCCGGAAGACGTCTTGCGCAACGCCGACATTGCGATGTACCGTGCCAAAAGCCTCGGCAAGCAACGCTACGCCTTGTTCTCGCCGGAGCTGCTCGGAAGTGCCGTACAGCGCCTCGAGCTCGAGACCGATCTGGCGCACGCCCTCGAACGCCGCGAATTTTGCTTGTTCTATCAGCCACTCGTCGCAATGCAAAACGGGTGCTTGATCGGTTTCGAGGCGCTCGTTCGATGGCGTCATCCTGGCCGCGGCCTGGTCAATCCGAACGATTTCATTCCGCTCGCCGAAGAAACCGGCGCGATCATCCCGCTTGGCGAGTGGATTCTCCACGAAGCCTGCCGGCAGCTCAAAGAATGGCAGGTAACGCTACCGGGAGCTGCTGATCTGCGTATGAATATCAACGTGTCCGGTAAGCAATTGGCGTCGCCCGATTTTTTCGCAACGGTTGAAAGTGCGCTCGCGATGTCGGGCCTGCNNAGCGGAAAGCGTCAACTTGGAGATCACCGAGAGCGTGCTGCTGTACAACGCCGAGGACGTTCGCGAGACGCTTCGTCGGATTCGGAAGCTTGGCATCCAGATCCACCTCGACGATTTCGGGACGGGGTATTCGTCGCTTTCCTACTTGCGCGACTTCCCGATCGACGCGGTAAAGATCGACCGGTCCTTTGTTAGCACGGCCGAAAACGAAGCGACCGCGGGCCTCGCCAGCGTCGACATCGTTCGTAGTATCATCGCACTGGCCAAAAGCATGTCGCTTAGCGTCACGGCCGAAGGCATCGAGACCGCAGCGCAAGTCGAAGAGCTTCGAGACTTGGGATGTACGAACATGCAAGGCTACCACTTCTCTCGCCCGATCGAAGCGGCAGCCGCCGCATCCATGATCACGACATCGACAGCGCTCGCCAGCGCTCCGCTCAGCGTAACGTAACCTTCTCTTGAGAAGCACGCGAGGCAATAGCCGTGCCGGCTTTACCGTCTGCCGCGGCGATTCGCTCATCGCGACAGGCACGCGTCCGCGCACGACGACCAAGCGCGGACCGAACCAAAATTGCCGTTCAACGCGACTTAATCCGCGCGAACCGTCGCACGCGATTCGGCCGCAGCGCCCTTGCCGATCATCGTCGTATTTTCGTCCGTCCTCGGCTTAGCGGCAGCCGATTCGTCCTCACCGCCGCGACGAACCGAGGCTCCCTCGCGGGCGCGTTATAAACTGAACTTACCCCCGGGG
>PLAE01000265.1 GCA_003134035.1 Candidatus Velthaea versatilis | reverse complement strand
TTACGGGGCGGGCCTTGCGTTTCGGCATCTTAAGGGACCCCTTTCGGGCGGCTACGAACCGGCATCAAAAGCTGCTTTTCGCTTCCAAACGGTAGCCGTCCGGGTCCTTGACGAATGCCCCGAAATAATCGTCTACAGTACTCCGGACAGAAATAGCTCAAGATCGGCTACCCAACCGAGATATGACTGAGCATACAGGTCGCACTTTTATACCGTCGATACGCTTTTCCCGGAGAGGCGCTTTGGCGATACCGCGGAGAGGATCGACCGACGAAACTCCCGGGGGCACGGCGACGTCGTTAGCCTTTAACCCCCTTTACAGCAACGGCTAATGCTGCTTCTCGGATCAAGCTCAAGGTAGAGGCGACCGTAATCCGAATTCCCGGGCATGTCACTACCTGACCCGACCGGACCGTTTCGCACGCAAATCACCCGCGCAACGCCCGGTCGTCCATTTTCGTCGCGGCGACCGCCACGGCATGAGGTTGGCGGTGAAAGCGATGATCCAGGTGCCGCCGGGGCCGGAAGAACCGCTCCGCTCTTGCCGAGGACGCCGGTACTTGTCGGCGGCGCGGCGCGGCGGATGGAGGACTATGCCGCGCCGCCAAAAGACAATCGCCTCGACGTGATCGGGTGCGCTGTTTATGACTAATCTTTTAGCGGGCCGATGCCCCTTGAGAGGTCGCTAAGTTCTGACTAATGGCGCATCCCGCGCGACTGTTTGGGTGCGAGCTTTTCTTGCACGATTTTCGCCATGATCTCGGTTTGCGAGCCGTAGTGTATTTTTGAAGCCGCCGCGCGGACTTCGGGCATGATTTTGAAGATGTCGTCGCGTGAGCCTACAGAATCGCTGTCGACCGTTACGACGAGGCGTCCTCGGCGAGACGGAAATAGCGCGGCTCTTCGCCCAAGGGGAAGCGTTGGAAGAGGATCGGGCAGCCGCATCGGCGCGATCACTCTAAGGTGCGTACACAAGCGCGGCTGACCGATGCGTTGACCGGTGCCCATTGATCGCCGGACGACTTTGCGGCGCGTTGATTTTCGCCGCTGCCGCCCTGCTCGCCACCGCCGCCGCGCGGCCGACGGTGGCACCCTACGACGTGACCTTCGAGCTGAACTTCGGTGAACGCACCGAGCCGGGCGGATTCATCGTCCTCACCGATCCGTTTAGCCATGGTACGCAGCCGTTCGCGCCCCGAACGCTGCACGTCGCGATCGCTCCGCCGCCCACGGAGGTGCCGGGTCTAGCGGTAACGGCGACCGGCGGCATACAGGTCGCGCTCGAATCGAGCTTTGGTTTCGGCTTGGCGCCGCAGATCCCGGATGTGAAGATCGACCGGGCCGGATATCTCGGCCCGTTCACGATTAGCGCGACGGTCGGTGCGCCGGTCAACGTCCGCGCCGCGGTGGCCGGCTATGCGTACGAACGGCTCGCGATCGGATGCGCGCTGGGCAACGCCGGCGGCGCTCGCTACACCGCAACCGGAGCGCTGGCCGCCAGCGCGCTCCCCGCCCAGGCCGATATTTACATCACGGGTCCCGTAAACGCCGTCCTCGCGCCGTGGGATCACTGCACGGATAATTTTCACGACGCGGGCGCGGCCGGGGCAACGCTACACGTTCCGGGCGGCGCGATCGACCTCGCCGACGCAACGGACTTTCAATCCGTCACCGCACGCGCCTGGACCGGCTCGTTGGCGACCGTTCTCGCGGTCGCCGATATTCGCGGAACGCTGTTGTGGCGGACGCGCGGCGGGCGGCTCGTGAAGACGCTCGTGCAGATCGGCGAAGACGGCGTTCTCGAAGGGGCGACGATCGCTGCAGACGTGCACGACACTTTTGCCGATGTGGCGGCTTCGCGCGGGCCGGTCCTGACGCGCGTGAAGCTTGCGCCCGGCGATGTCGGCGCGGCCGGCTACCGCGCCGCGTTCACCGAAAACGATCCCATCCTCACGCCGTATGGAAAAGTTACGGAACTCGAAGTGGTGCCACCCTACGTCGCGCCGGCGTGCGTCGTTCCCGCGGGGCTCTTCTGGGGTGACGGGGCGGCTGCGCAATGTCCGCCCAGCGCGCCGTTTGCCAATTGGTCCACGTCGCTGGGTCTGAGCGTGGAGCCGCTGCCGAATCCGACGCCGATCGTGACGTGGTCGACACAAGACGAACCGATGCCAGGCGCCGAGCGGGCGGTCGAGATGGGTTTCGCACCGCTCGAACCGCATGGCCTCACGTTGTTCGGCGTGCATCCCGGGCGTGCGACGATCATTGCGTCGATCGGACCGCCGGTGTCGCGACGCTTGACGATTCCGGCGACGGCTTACGATGTGCTTGTCCTGTTTCCACGAGGGTCGCCGCACGCGCTGAAATTCAGCGGCTCGCGCGCCGTATCCGTCGAGAACGAGGATGGCAGCGACCTGTTCATGTCGCGCGACGGCACGTTGCACTTTCCCGGCGGCGGCGTTCTTTTGACGAACGGCAACGACACGCGTCGCGAAGCACCGCCGCAGGCGCGCGTCGGGCCCGCTTTTACGGCGCTGGGATCGGATTCGTGGCGAGACGATCGCGACTCGATCGATGCCGCTGCCTGGGAGACGGCCAACGCACCCTGCGGCGCCGGTCGAGCGGGCGGGTCCGTCGCCGCCGATGCGAGCTGTAAAAAGATGTCCGCCAGCGTCGCGCTGTTCAAGTGTAAATTCGGCTTCGTGAAACTGCACGTGCTAAACTTCTCGGGCGGCGCGCTGCGCGCTTCGTTCCAGGTCCTGGGCGGGAGCGGCGAGACGACCGCGGCAATCCCGACACCGCGGGACGGGCCTGTCGCCATCTACCTAGGAATACCAATTAAACCTTAGCAAGTTTACTGGCCCGCTGTGGTCAAGNNTGATTTTGAAGATGTCGTCGCGTGAGATGTTGCGGACGCCCCGATCGCGCAGCTCGCGCTCGATATAAAATGCCATGTCGGCATTTCTTTCGCGCTCGGCCTTGCGTTCGGCCGCAGCTTCGCGCTCGCGCTCGATCGCCGCGCGCAGCTGCGCCTGCTTCTGGGCCTCGCGCTGCTCGGCCGCCAGATCCCGAACGCTGAAATCGCCGAGTGAAACCTTATCGCGTGACCGTTCGCCGAACTGGACGAGATTCTCGAACGACCCGACCACCTCGGCGGAATAATGCATCCCGTAGCGGTGCGTGTGGCGGGTCATGCCGACGACGAGGCTGCGCTGGTTAACGTGCTGATCGACGAGGTGCANNGGCGGGTGTCGATCGGCACGGTCTGGCCGTCGCGGCGCTCGACGAAGAGCACCGACCCCTGGACGCGCTGGACGGTCGCGACCGAGCCGTTATGCAGCCCGGCGTCGCGGATCGTCTCGCGGATGATGACCCGATCGCCGGCCCGGTACGGCGTCGGCCCGTCGAGCGTCTCGAGGACGACTTCGGGACCCTGTAGCCGCCCGAGCTCGTCGTGCGCTTTCCGAGCCAGGGCATTCAACTCGATGCGCTCGGCGTTGGTGAGCGTCTCGATGCCGCACTCCACCCCGTCGCGATCGACGCCGCCACGTTCGATCGCCTTCCACTCCGCGACGATCCCCGCGCGGGCTTCGGCCTGCGTCGCGTGCTGGTGAATGAGCC
>PLAE01000102.1 GCA_003134035.1 Candidatus Velthaea versatilis | reverse complement strand
ACGGATTCGACGAAGTCGAATCCTGATGATTGGTTCGCGCGCGCGCATCACGCCCGGACTGCCGTTTCCGCTCGGCGCGACCTGGGACGGCAAGGGCGTGAACTTCGCGCTGTTTTCGGCGAACGCCGAGCGCGTCGAGCTGTGCGTTTTCGACTCGCGCGGCCGGCGCGAGCTGGCCCGCCACGCGCTGCCCGAGTATACCGATCAAGTTTGGCACGGCTACCTCGCCGACGCGCGACCCGGGACGCTGTACGGCTATCGCGTGTACGGACCGTACGATCCAGCCAACGGCCATCGCTTCAACCACCACAAGCTGCTGGTCGATCCATACGCCAAAGAGCTCTCGGGCAGCATGCGTTGGAGCGACGCCAACTACGGTTATCGGATCGGCGCGCGCAACGGCGATCTGTCGTTCGACCGGCGCGACAACGCATCGGGGATTCCCAAAAGCGTGGTGGTCGATACGGCGTTCACCTGGGGCGACGACCGGCGGCCGAACATTCCCTGGCAGCAAACGATCTTCTACGAACTCCACGTGCGCGGTTACACGCAACTCCACCCGAGTGTTCCGCCGTCGCTGCGCGGGACGTTCGCGGGGCTCTCGTCGCCGGCGGTCATTGCCTACCTGGTCGACCTCGGCATCACCGCGGTCGAACTTCTGCCGGTGCATGCCTTCGTCGACGACCGGTTCCTGGTTGAGCGGCGGCTGCGCAATTATTGGGGCTATAACTCCTTAGCGTTCTTCGCCCCCGAGCCGCGCTATCTCCACGGCGGCCTCTCGGAGTTCAAGACGCTGGTCAAGCTGCTGCACGACGCCGGCATCGAAGTCATCCTCGATGTCGTGTATAACCACACCGCCGAAGGCAATCATCTGGGCCCGACGCTCTCGCTGCGCGGTATCGACAATCGTTCGTATTACCGCATGACCGACGATCCGCGCTACTACGACGACTCGACCGGCTGCGGCAACACCCTCGATCTGCGCCACCCGCGCGTCCTGCAGCTCGTGATGGATTCGCTGCGCTATTGGGTCGAGGAGATGCACGTCGNNCGGCTTCCGCTTCGATCTGGCCGTCTCGATCGCGCGCGAAAAGAACGGCTACGCTCGCGATGCCGCCTTCTTCAAAGCCGTGGCGCAAGATCCGGTGCTCTCGCGGATCAAGATGATCGCCGAACCCTGGGATTTGGGAATGGGCGGCTATCAAGTCGGGAATTTCCCGCCCGGCTGGTCCGAATGGAACGGCCGCTATCGCGACACCGTCCGCCGCTTTTGGAAAGGCACCGACGGCGTCTTGCCCGAGCTTGCTTCGCGCCTGGCGGGTTCGAGCGACCTTTTCGCCTGGGACGGCCGGCGGCCGCGTTCGAGCATCAACCTCGTCACCGTCCACGACGGCTTCACGCTCGCCGATCTCGTGTCGTACAACCACAAACACAACGCGGCGAACCTCGAAGACAACCGCGACGGTGCCGACGACAACGAGAGCTGGAACTGCGGCGTCGAGGGGCCGACCGACGACCCCGAGGTGCTGGCCCTGCGTGAGCGGCAAAAGCGCAACCTGCTCGCCTCGCTGTTCTTCTCACTGGGCGTGCCGCTGCTGCTCGCCGGCGACGAATTCGGCAACAGCCAGGGCGGCAACAACAACGCGTACTGCCAAGACAACGAGATCTCGTGGCTCGATTGGAATGCGCGGACCGAGCGCGATCTGGCGCTGACGAGTTTCGTGCAAATGATCATCCGGATGCGCAAAGGGCTGCCGGCGTTTCGCAGCGACGCGTATTTCCGCGGCACGCCGGTGCCCGGCACGACCCGCAAGGACATTACCTGGCTGCGCGATACGGGCGCCGAGATGACCGCCTACGACTGGCATCAGCCGCTGCGCGCGATCGGCGTCTATTTCGGCGCTCGCCCGCTGCTTGCGATGCTCTTCAACGCAGCGGACATCGACGTCGGGTTCACGCTGCCGGATTGCGCGGAAGTCGAATGGACGCTCGCCTTGGACACCTCGCTCGACGGCACGCCGTCAGCGGGCCGGGCAAAAATGCTCGACAGCTGCACGGAGTACAAATTGCGCACGCGGTCGCTGGCGGTGTTCGCGGGCCGAGCCCTGCCGGGCCGGCCGCTTTGAACGCGGTCGATGACCGGTACGTCGACGCGTTCGGCGTCGAACGCGTCGTCCCGCAAACGACGCGCGACGCCTTCGCCGCCCTGCTGGCGGGGCCGCCCGGCGATGAGCGCCTGCTCTTGCGGCCCGCGACGGTGGTGCGCAGCGACGCGCCCCCGGCCTTCGTCGTTACGATCCCGGCAGCGAGTTGGAACGAACGCCTGGCGTGGACGCTCGCGCACGAAGACGGCGCGGCGACGCGCGGCAGCGTCGACCTGCGCGACATGCCGGTTGTCGGCAGTTTCGAGCGCGCCGGCGTCAGGTACGACCGGCGCGAAATCGCCGTCGGCCCCTTGCCGCTGGGCTATCACCGCATCGCCGTCGACGGCGGCGCGCTGGGCAGCGCCGACGGCGCGCTCATCGTCGTGCCGCCGGCGGTCCATCTCGATGCTCACGCCCGCACGTGGGGCATCGCCGTCCAGCTCTACACGGTGTGCTCGAAACGCAACTGGGGGATCGGCGATTTCACCGATCTGACCGGCTTCGTCGAGCTGGCCGCCGGCGCGGGCGCCTCGTACGTCGGGCTCAATCCGCTGCACGCGCCCAACCGCAGCGACCCCAACGCGGCCAGCCCCTATGCCCCGACGTCGCGGCGCTTCCTAAACTGGCTCTACATCGACGTCGAAGGGGTCCCCGAGGCCGCCGACCCAACCGTGCGCGCCGCCATCGACGAGCCGGAATTCGCCGCGATGCTCGCCGTGCTGCGGGCAACCTCGATCGTCGACTACGCCGGCGTCGCGCAAGCCAAGGACGCGATCTTGCAGCGTTGCTTCACCGTCGCTCGCACGCGCGGCGCCTCCGACGACGACTTCCACGCTTTCATCCGGGGCGGCGGCATCGCCCTCGAACGGTTCGCGATCTTCGAGACGCTCGTCGAACGCTTCGGCCGTGAGGTCGCGGCCTGGCCCGCGACGTATCGCGACCCGCACAGCGCCGACGTGAAAAGTTTCGCCGACGCCGAACGCCCAGCAATCGAATACGCGATGTATCTGCAGTATCACGCCGCGCGGCAACTCGAGGCCGCCGCGGCGCTCGCGCGCAGCCGGGGCGTCGCACTCTATCGCGACCTTGCCGTCGGCGTCGACGCGAACGGTGCCGACGCGTGGATCGACAGCCGCGCCTACGTCCCCTCGGTCAGCGTCGGCGCGCCGCCGGATCTGCTCAATCCGGACGGCCAAGATTGGGGTCTGCCGCCGCTGGACCCGGGTGCGCTCGCGCGCGACGGCTACCGCACCGTGGCCGAACTCTTTCGCGCCAACATGCAGTCGGCCGGCGCGCTGCGCATCGATCACGCGATGTCGCTCGCGCGGCTCTTTTGGAGCCCGCGCGGACGCCCGGCCGTCGAAGGCACCTACGTGCATTATCCGTTCGAGGATCAGTTGGGCGTGCTCGCGCTCGAGAGCGTGCGCGCGGCCTGCAGCGTGATCGGCGAAGATTTGGGTACCGTGCCGATCGGCTTCCGCGAGCGCATGCGGGCGGCCGGCGTGCTCTCGTATCGCATCTTGTTTTTCGAGCGCGAGCACAACGGCGATTTCATCGCCGCCGAACACTATCCGGCGCTGAGCCTGGCAGCGACCGGAACCCACGATCTCGCGACGTTCGCCGCGTGGCTCGCCGGTTCGGACATCGATTTGCGCGCGGGCCTCGGCGTCGGCGACCCGGGCCGCGTCCCGCAGGAGCATGCCGAACGCGAGCTCGACCGCGGGCGCCTCATCGCGATCTTGCGCCGCTTCGGCGACCTCGTTCGCGATGACGCCGACAGCACCGAAATTCTCATCGCCGCGCATCGCTTTCTGTCACGTTCGCCGGCGCAAATCGTGATGATGCAAGTCGACGACGCGATCGGCGAAACGCTGCCGGTCAACGTACCGGGCACCGCCGAGCAATATCCCAACTGGCGGCGCAAATTGAGCCTCGACCTCGAAACGATCGGCGGCGATCCGCGGTTCGTCGCGCTGTGCGCCGCGCTGCGCGCCGAACGCCCGCGCGACGCGGCGTAAGATCGCACCGCTTCGGTTAACGCGCACCGCTTCGGCAGCGCGAGTCTCCGTACTAGCCCGGATGGGCGGCCGCGGACGACCGGCTTAGTATTGCCGGTACGTGCACGAAAAGCGTGCCGGCCATCGACTCGACGGGTGCGGCTTGACATGTCAGCTCTTCATGCTGCGGACGAGGACTATGTGCGGAAGCTCGCGCGCTGCCGAGTCCCTCCGGGTGAGATCGCGTTTCTCATGCA
Organism: Candidatus Velthaea versatilis; assembly: GCA_003134035.1. GTDB lineage: Bacteria > Vulcanimicrobiota > Vulcanimicrobiia > Vulcanimicrobiales > Vulcanimicrobiaceae > Velthaea > Velthaea versatilis. The sequence goes on along the minus strand of PLAE01000102.1, from coordinate 8,071 downwards.
AATCGACGAAGCGGCCATCGCGCGCATCATCGCGACCAGCGCAAGCGTCGAGCCCCCTGAGTTTTCTACCAACCCGACCCAGCGCGCTGACCGGCCGCCGGACAAGTCGCCGGGCTAACCTACGGCCGCAAAGCAAGTTCTCGCCCAAACCGTGACAACACCGACAAAACTACTAATAAGGGTAGATGTCTCGGAAACATTTTGTTACTATCCCGTTACAGACCCAACTGCGGCGTGCTGGAGAAGTGATAGACCCGGTCACGGCGCGATCTCCGCAATGGTTTTGACGAAAATTTTGAAGACGACGCCGCAAGCTTCCGCGCTGGTAAACGGATCATTCAATGATGCGCCGATTGACGATGACGGCTTCTACCGGCTTCTCATCGACAACCTCACTGCGTACTCGGCGATCGCGCTTTCGCCGAGCGGAATCGTGATGGATTGGAACTCCGGCGCGCAGGCAACCTTCGGTTACACGCGCGCTGAAGTCGTCGGCCGCTCCATTGAGATCATCTTCACCGCTGAGGACGTGCGGACCGGCGCACCCGGCGCTGAGCTTGCCGCCGCGCGCACCACCGGTTGCGCGCTGCACGACCGCTGGCAGGTGTGCAAAGACGGAAGCCGCTTCTGGGGCTCCAGCACGCTCGAACCGGTACGCGACGCTGCCGGATCACTCGTGGGCTTCATCATGCTCGTTCGCGACACGACGGCCAGTCACGAAGCGACCCAGCTGCTCGCCGATAGCGAGCAGCAGTTGCGCATGCTCGTCGGCAGCCTGCGCGACTACGCCATCTTCTCGGTTGAGCCGGACGGCGCCATCAAAACGTGGAGCGCCGGCGCCGCGCGCGTGTTCGGGTACGAAGCACACGAGATCGTCGGGCGGAATTTTTCGATTCTCTTCACGGCCGCCGACGTCGAGTCGGGCGCACCGTTGAACGAACTCTCCGATGCCCGCAGGAGCGAGTCGATCGACGTCGAGCGTTGGCTGGTGCGGCATGACGGCTCGACGTTTCTCGCGACCGGAAAGACGAGTGCGCTGCGCAGCGACACCGCCGGCGAGCAGCGCGGCTTCGCCAAAATCATCCACGACACGACGGCTCATCATCTCGCCGTGCAGGAGATACGCCGCCGCGCGGAGATCGATCAGCTCACCAACCTGCCGAACCGGCACACGTTTTATGAACACGTGCAACGGGCGATTGCAACGTTCAAGCGCCGCTCGTCGAGCCTCTTCGCCGTGCTGTTCATCGACCTCGATCATTTTCGAGCGATCAACGATGAATTCGGACACGAGGTCGCCGATCAAGTTCTGACGGTCATTGCGCGGCGGCTCGAGACGTGCGTCCGCTCGGAGGACGTGCTGGCCCGCATCGGCGGCGATGAGTTCGCGATCTTGCTCAACGGGATCAATGGATCCATCGATGCCACCGATGCGGCTCGACGCATCCTGCAGCGCATGGGGGAAGCCGTGGAAACACCCGTCGGCGATGTGTTCGCGGCAACGAGCATCGGCATCGCGATGGGCAGCGCGAAGTACGATCTGCCGCAGGACATCTTACGCGACGCGGACGCCGCCATGTATATCGCCAAATCGCAAGGACGCGGACGTGCCGTCGAGTTCGACGAATCGATCGGCAACGTCATCCGGGAAAATGCCGATCTGAACGCCGATTTGCGCCATGCGATCAAACGCAACGAATTGCGGCTGGCGTTCCAGCCGGTGGTGCGCCTTTGGGACGAAGCCGTCATCGGTTTCGAGGCCCTCGTGCGCTGGAAACATCCGCGCCGCGGACTGCTCTCGCCCAGCGGGTTCATCCCGCAGGCCGAAGAGACCAACCTGATCGTTGCGGTGGATCGCTGGGTGCTCACCGCGGCCTGCGAGCAGTTCGCGCAGTGGCGCGAGCGCGGGGTGGCGGGGCCGGAGCTGCAGCTCAGCGTGAACGTGTCGAGCAAAGAGTTTTCGCGCGAAGAATTCTTCGCCGACGTGCGGGATGTCGTGACCGCCAACCGCCTCGACCCGCAGTCGCTGCGGCTCGAAATTACCGAGGGCACGATCATGGAGCGCTCGCCCCGTTCCAACCGGGTGCTGTCGGCGATTCGAGATCTGGGGGTGTACGTGGACGTCGACGACTTCGGCACCGGCTACGCGTCGCTCGGGTCACTCAACAACATCGTCGTCGACGGGTTAAAGATCGACTGGTCATTCGTGACGAATATGAAGGAGCACCACGGTTGGGAAATCGTTCAATCCGTAGTCTCACTGGCGCACAAATTAGGACTCGTCGCGACGGCCGAAGGGATCGAAACCCGCGAACAGCTCCGCCAGCTCATCGCACTGGGCTGCGACAACGGTCAAGGCTATTTTTTCTCGCCGCCGGTCAATTCGGCGGCAGCGGCTGACCTGCTGCGCCAACAACGCTAGCGGCGCGCGGCGTGCGACAGTTCGGCGATCGTCTCGGGCCCGACCCCGCAGCAGCCGCCGATATGTTCGACGCCCAACTCCAGCCACGCGGGGACGTTTGAGAGCAGTTCGGCGGGGCTCGCACCGCCGGCTAGACCCACCGCCTCGGTCTGCCACTGCTGCCCGAGATTCGGGCAGGCGACGATCGCTTTAGCGGTGACGGATCGGATGGCGCGCACGAGCGGCGCGACGGCGGCCGGCGGTGTGCAATTGACGCCCACGACGCTGATGCAATCAAAGGCATCGAGTTCGGCGACGGTGTCGTCGACGCGGTCGCCGCCATAGGTCGACGTGCCGTCGGCGCACGCGAGGGAAATCCACACCCCCTCAAGGCCGAGATCGCGCGCGACGTTCGCGACGATCAGTGCCTCGGTGCGCGTTGGGATCGTCTCGAACAAGATGAAGTCCGGTGCAGCGGCGACGAGCGCGCGCGTGCGGTCGGCGTGGAACCCGTAGAGTGCGGCGCGATCGAGGTGCTGCGTTCCGGTGTACTCCGAGCCGTCGCCGACCGTCGCGCCATAGGGGCCGAGCGAGCCCGCGACGAGCTGCGCATGGGCCGTCCGGACGCCCGTGGCCCGATAGGCGGCGATCGCATCGCGCGCGATCCGCACGGCGCGGGCAAAGACCTCGTCGCTCGCGGCAGCTTCGTAGCCCAGCTCGCACAGCGTCGCCTGCGAGAGCTGATACGTCGCCGTCTCGATGATGTCGGCGCCGGCGTCGAGATACGCGCGATGAATCGCGCCCACCAGTTGCGGGTCCCGCAGCAACGCCTCGCCGGACCACAGCCGCGTCGTGTAGCCGAAGCCGCGCCGCTGCAGTTCGAGACCCAGTCCGCCATCGAGAATCACTCGTCCGTACCCCGTCCGCCGTTCGCGCGGCTAGCCGCGGTCCAAACTCAGCTCGACGTAGGCGACTTTGCGTTCGAGCGTACTGAGCACACGCTTCCAGGTGTGGTCCGCCGCGGTTCTCGCGCCCGCGCCGCGCAACTCGTCACGCAGTTTTGGATCGGCGTAGATCGTACGCAGATACGTCGCGAGTTCGCGGCCGTCGCCCGTGTCGCAAACGAGCGCGTTGACGAACGGTTCGGCGTATTCTTCGCCGGTCGAGCCGCAGACCGCGATTCCGCCGGCGGCCATGACCTCGAGTCCGACGAGTCCGAACGGTTCTTTGCGGCTGTTCGCAAGCACCGCGTCGCACGCGGCGTAGAGCGCGAAGAGCGTCGCTTCATCGACGAACGGACGCAGATGGATGACCGGCGCCTCGACCTCGGCGAGTCCGGCGATGACGCGCCGCACGTCGCTTCCCTCGTACGCCATCCGTTCGACGCCCAAACCGCGGTCGTGGGCGCGCCCGAAAACCGTTTCGGAATACGCTTCCTTGCCGCCCCGCACGATCAGGCGGGCGGGCGTTCCGGCGGCGCGCAAATCGGCGAGCGCATCGATCGCCTGCAGCCAATTCTTGTCGGCGTCGAAGCGGCCGACTTTGAGCAGCGTCGGTTTCCCGGCGAAAGCGGTTTTGAACTGCGTGACCAGACTCGGATCGGCGCCGCGCAACAGCCGTTCGTCGATACCGTTGGGGATGACGAGCGCCGGTACGTCGTGCAACGATAACTCGAACTTCATGTACCGGCTCACGGCGGTGATGGCCGCCGCGCGCTGCAGTGCCGCCCAATCGATGTGATCGAATCCGTAGGTGTTGTTGGCGTTCCATAAAATCGTCGCCGCCGCGCGCAGCCCGCGCGCCCGCAGCAGGTCGTCGAGGGCGATGGCGACGTTGGCCATCTGCCATTCTTCGGCCATGATGAGGACGCGCTCACCGCGCGCGGCGGCCGGCGCGACGACGAAATCCGCCAGATACACGGGCAGGCTTTGTTCGCAATCGGCGATCTTCTCGGCTTCGCCGTCGTAGGCATTGCGCGGATGCGCCGCCGACAGCCAGCCGCACCAGCGATGCAGCATGACGCCCGGCGCCCACTCCTCGGTCGGCCGCATCGCCGGATCGCCGATAAAGAACAGCTCGACGTCGTGCCCCGCCGCTCCTAGCGCGCGCGCAAGCGCCGTCACCCGCGATGCGAGCCCGCCGATCGACGCGTAGCGATCCGGTCCCTCGAAGGACAGGATGGCGACGTGCTGCGGCAATTCCGGCAACGCGCGTGAACTGCCGGCCCGCGCCTGGGCCGGCTGCAGGCGGGGCGATGCTTGCACACTCATATTCGGATCCTCAGTCGAATAGCGGATGGTTCGCGCCGGGCTGGGCTTGGGCCCGCGCCGCCATTTCAGGCGGAACGTGTGAAGATGACCGTTGCCAGCGGCGGCAGATGCACGACGATCGAATACGGTTTGCCGTGCGCGGTGATGTGCTCGGCGGTCAACGGCGAATTGCTCACGCCGCTTCCCCCGTACACCGAGTCGTCCGTGTTCAGAACCTCGGTGTACGTGCCGGTCTGGGGAACGCCCAGGCGATAACCGGGCCGCGGGACGGGCGTGAAATTGGTGACGGCGACCGCCAGATCGTTATCGCCGGGACGAGCGCGGCGCGCGAACGCCACCACCGAGTCATCGTGATCGGACGTGATCCACTCGAAGCCGCTGGATTCGTTGTCGAGCTCGTGCAGTGCCGGCAGCGCTTTGTACACGGCGTTGGCATCGCGCACGAGCCGCTGCACGCCGCGATGCTGCGGATCGTCGAGCAGATGCCAATCCAAGCTGCGGTCATGGTTCCACTCGCGCCCCTGCGCGAATTCGCCGCCCATGAAGAGCAGCTTCTTGCCCGGGTTGGCGATGAGATAGCCGAAATACAGCCGCATGTTGGCGAACTGCTGCCAGGCGTCGCCGGGCATCCGCGAGAGCAGCGAACCCTTGCCGTGCACGACTTCATCGTGCGAGAGCGGGAGCACGAAGTTCTCGCTGAACGCGTACATGAAGGTGAACGTCAGCTCGTCTTGATGGTAGCGCCGGTTGATCGGATCTTCGTGCATGTAGAGCAGCGAGTCGTGCATCCAGCCCATGTTCCACTTGTAGCCGAAGCCCAGCCCGCCGAATTCCACCGGCTTGGACACGCCCGGAAACGCCGTCGATTCTTCGGCGACGGTCATGATCCCGGGGACTTCGCCGTAGGCTGCCGTGTTGACGTGCCGCAAGAACGCGATCGCCTCGAGATTCTCGCGGCCGCCGTAGCGGTTGGGAATCCACTCGCCTTCTTTGCGGCTGTAGTCGAGATACAGCATCGAGGCGACGGCGTCGACGCGCAGTCCGTCCACGTGATATGTTTCGAGCCAAAAGAGCGCGTTGGCGAGCAAAAAGTTCGCCACCTCATTGCGCCCGAAGTTGAAGATCAGCGTGTTCCAATCGGGTTGGAAGCCTTGACGGGGATCGGAGTGCTCGTAGAGCGCGGTGCCGTCGAAGCGGCCCAGGCCGTGCGCGTCGGTCGGAAAGTGGCCCGGCACCCAATCGATGAGGACGCCCAGCCCGGCCTCGTGCGCACGTTCGACGAAGCGCGCGAAGTCGGCCGGCGTCCCGAAGCGGCTCGTCGGCGCGAACAGCCCGACCGGTTGATAGCCCCATGAGCCGTCGAAGGGATGCTCGGAGACCGGCATGAGTTCGAGGTGAGTGAACCCCAATTCGAGCGCGTAGGGAATGAGCTTGTCGCCGAGTTCCGCGTAGGTGAGATAGCGGTTGCCCTCGGCGCGCTGCCACGAACCGAGGTGCACTTCGTAGATCGAGATCGGCGCGTCGCGACGATTCGCCGCCGCGCGTTCGGCCAGCCATTTCCCGTCACGCCAATCGGTCTTGCCCGGCAGCGCGACGATCGACGCGGTCGCCGGCGGCCGCTCGGCGGCAAAGCCGAACGGATCGGCTTTGAGCGGCAGCAATTCACCCCACGGACCAATCAGCTCGTACTTGTAGCGGCTGCCCAACGGCACGTCCGGGATGAAGATCTCCCATACGCCGCTGGACCGTTTGCGCATGACGTGACGCCGCCCGTCCCAGGCATTGAAATCGCCGACGACCGAAACGCGCTGCGCGTTGGGCGCCCAGAGCACGAACGTGACGCCGGCAACGCCGTCGATCGTGACCGGGTGCGCGCCGAACTTCTCGAAGAGCCGTAAGTTGGTGCCTTCGCCGAACAAATACAGGTCGAAGTCGGTCAGGATCGGGCCGAAGCGATAGGGGTCTTCGAGGTCCGCCGTTGCGGTTCCGAGCGTCACGCGCAGGCGGTAGGGAAACGCTGCGCTCCGGCCCGGAATCGGACCGCCGAAAAGGCCGGACTTTTCGATGAGCTCCAGGTCGGCGACGACGCTGCCGTCGCTGGTGTCGACGACTTGAACGCGCGAAGCTTGTGGCAGGAGCGCGCGCACCGCGACCGCACCGTCGGCGGCGTGCATGCCGAGCACGCCGAACGGATCGCCGTGCCGCGCATTGACCAGCGCGGCGATCGCGCCGTCAGGAAGCTGCAACTGCATATCGGCCAGCATCTAGGATCGCGCGAATCCCTTCGAGCGGGATGCGCAGCCACGACGGTCGGTTCGCCAGTTCGTAGGACATTTCATAGAATGCTTTCTCCAAGACGAAGAGTTCGAGCACCCGCCGGGCCTGCTCCGGATCGCTCGGATACGACGAAACGCCGTCGATCGTGGCCCGATAGCCGGCGAGAAACGCGGCGGCACTGCGGCGTTCCCACTCGTGCGCGAGCGGTTCAAGGGCGCTGGTATCCTCGCCGCGGTCGGTCGCGACGCCGCGCACCGCGGCCACGGCGGCGTAATTGATCGAACGCAGCATCCCCGCGACGTCGCGCAGCGGGGATGATTTGCGCCGCCGCACCGCCGGCTCGCGCGCCGGCTCGCCCTCGAAATCGACGATCATGAAATCGTCGATCACGACGAGAACCTGGCCCAAATGAAAATCACCGTGGTAGCGGGTCTTCATCACGGCGGCTGCGCCGAACGAGGGGACCGCGAGCAACGCGAGGATCTCCGCGCGCCGCGCCAGCAACCGCTGCGCTTCGTCGCGCAGCTCCGGCGGAATCTTTTCGCGTTCTCGTTCGAGGGTCGCGAGCGCCGTTTCGGCGGTTTCGCGCGCCTGGGCAATCCAGATCGCGAGATCGTCGTCGGTCGTGGGCTCGGGCTCGAACGCGGGGTCGCCGCTCGGCGTCGCAAACGCGCGGTGCAGTTCGGCCGTCCGCTGCCCCAGCGTGCGCGCGCGCTGCATGAAGATCGCGTGTTCGTCGACCTCGGGCGAGTTCTCTTGGCCGGGCTGGGCCGGCGCGGGCACCTGCGCTGCGGCACCCATGTTCGTGCGCCGGTCGAAAAAGCGCTCGAGGTAGGCCAGCGTCGCAGCCCAGCCGTCGCCCTGGCTCTCGACGAAGCGCTGGACGATCGCCAGCGCCGTCGGCTCGGTGCCGGGATGTTCGTATTCGGCATAGCCCAGGAGCGCGGGCGTGTTGCGGTAGCCGACCGCGTCGAGAAAGCGGGCGACTTCGAGTTCGGGCTGCGGGCCGTGATGCACGCGCCGGTAGGCTTTGAGCATCGCCGCTTCGCCGATCACGACCGACGAGTTGCTCTGCTCGACGTTGAGCCGGCGCACCGGCGCGTCCGCGGCCAGCTCCAGCGCG
>PLAE01000095.1 GCA_003134035.1 Candidatus Velthaea versatilis | reverse complement strand
GCTTCGTCACGTAGTCGTCGGCACCGAGTTCGAGCGCCAACACCTTATCGAACTCCTGATCCTTGGCGGTGAGCATGATGATGGGCACGCGGCTGACCTTGCGGATCTCTTTGCAGGCTTCGATGCCGTCGAGCAGCGGCAGCATGATGTCGAGCAGCACCAGATCCGGCGACTCGGCCGCAGCCAACGTTACCGCGGTGCGGCCGTCCCCGGCGGTCAGCACGGCGTAGCCGTTCTTCTCCAAGTTGTAGCGCAGCGATTGCACGATCGCCGCCTCATCGTCGACGAGCAGGATTTTCTTGCGTACCGGCGCGGCAACGGCGACTGCAACCGCGCTCACGCGCGCAGCTCCGCGAGTTGCGCTTCGACCGCGATCCGAACGCCGAACACCCGCTCGAACAGATCAGCTTTGAGCATCGCGCCTGCAAGTTCGCCCGAGACGCCGGCATCGGCCTGCGCGGTCAGCACGATTTCGCCATTTTCCCGGCGGACCGCCACGTCGTTGACCGCGCCCGAGCGGCGCGCATCGAGGCCGTCGGCGATGCGCAGCAGCGCCGCGAGCTTCTCGACCCGCTCGCGTTCGACGGGGTCGAGCGCGGCGAATTCGGGGTGCGTGAGCTTCGGCATCGCCTTGCGGTAATAGCGCGCGACGAGGGCGATCGTCTCGCGCTCATCGGGGCGCCAACCCGCAAGCGCGCTAGCCCGAATGATATACGCCGTATGCTTGTGGTGGCCGCTTTCGCCGATGAACCGGCCGATACCGTGCAGCAAGGCGGCGGCATACAGGACGTCGCGATCGGCCGCCAGGAGCCCATGGAGATCGGCGAGCCGCTCGAACAGCCGCAAGGCCAAGCGCGCGACGTGCCGCTCGTGCGGGCCGAGATGGCCGAATTTGTGCCCGAGCACTTCGAGCACTTCAAGCCGGGCAATGTGCTGATCGCCCAACTGCTGTGCCAAGGCGCGGTCGCACGCGATCAGGTCCACGATGATGCCGTCGCGCAGCGNNGCGTTGCCGGCGACGATGATGTCGGCGCGCCGCGGATTCATCCCGGGCAGCTTGCGCCGGTCGGCTTCGCCCAGCGCAAGCATGCGCCGCTGCAGCGCTTCGAGGCGCACGCGCTCGAGCGTGTAGCCGTGCACGCGGCGCAGAACGATCCCGCGTTCGGCGGCGTCCACGGCGGCTAGCCCCATGATGGTGCCCGACGTTCCGATGCACACATCGATGCGATACGAGCGCACGCGCAGCAGCAGCGGTGCGAGCGTATCGCGAACATACAAGTTGAGAGCGCGCGCGGCGCGCGCCGGATCGGCGGCGTCGCGCATGAACGCATCGTAGAGCCGCAAACTGCCGAGTTTGACGGAGTCGAGCAAATATGCTCGATCGCCGTCGGCCACGATGAACTCGGTCGAACCGCCGCCGATGTCGATGATGCACGCCGTCCGGTCGTCGAACGAAAAGCCGCTGGCGACGCCGAGATGGATCAGCCGCGCTTCTTCCGGCGCATCGAGGATTTCGAGCGCGATGCCGGTTTGCGCTTCGACCTGGGCGCGAAACTCGATGCCGTTGTCGGCCTCGCGGACGGCCGACGTTGCGACCGCCCGGATGCGTTCGGCACCACGCTCGCGCGCCAACTCAACGAAACGCGCGATCGCTTCAACGCCGCGGGCCATCGCTTTGGGCGACAGCCGGCCGCGTTCGAGGGCATCGTTGCTGCCCAAACGCACCATCTCGCGCGCTTTGTAGACGACCCGCGAGGTATCGTAGAGCGCATCGCAATCGACGACGATGAGATGGATCGAATTCGTTCCCACATCGATCGCGCCGAAGAGCATGCCCGCCGTTACGAGGGACGACGTGCGTGTCCCCCCAAAGAACGCAAGCGTCCGATGCGCAGTCTCGCGGCGTTCGTCGAGTTGTCACGACCAAAATTCCTCGTCGCCGGCGTCGCGGGCTTCGCGCTGGGTGCCGCGGTCGCGGCGTACGAGGGCGCCGACCTCAACCCGCTGCGTTACGCCGCGGGCCAGTTCATGGTCACCGCATTCCAACTCATGACGCATTTCGCGAACGATTTCTTCGATCGGGAGAACGATCGGCTCGGCACGCCCTCGGAATTCGCCGGCGGCAGCGGCGTCCTCGTGCGCGGTGCGCTCGCGCCGTGCGACGCGCTGCGGGCAGCCCTGGCCTGCGCCGGCGCCGGAGCGCTCGTCGCGACGGCCTTCGCGGCGGCCGGGTTTGGGACGGCGGCGGCGCTGGGGGCGGCGATGGGGATCGGCGCGTGGTCGTACTCGGCCCCGCCGCTGCGCCTCGCCGCTCGCGGCTGGGGCGAAGCCGTCGCCGCGGTCGTCGTCGCCGTCCTCGTCCCGCTGACCGGCTACACCGTCTTCACGAGTAGCGTGGACGAACTGGCAATCGCGGCGACGCTCGGCCCGGCATGCGCGCTCTTCGCCATGCTGCTGGCCGTCGAGTGGCCGGACCGCGCGGCCGACGTCGCAGGCGGCAAGGCCAACCTCGTGGTCCGCTTGGGCTTGGGCGGGGCCGGCCAGGTCGCGAAGGCGGCCGCGTTGCTCGTCGTCCCCGCGCTCTTGGTCGCACTTGCGGCCGGCGCGCCCCGTACGGAGGCCGTCTTCGCGATCGTCCTCGTGCCGGCCGTCGCCGCCTTCGTCCGCGGGCTGAGCGGCCCGGAACGAACGCCGACCGAAGTTGCCGCACGCGGGGTCACGCTCTTCCTGGTGACGGCCGTCTTCGCACTGCTGGGCTACTTGTCGGCCCTGCGCTGACGCTGCGATCGCGGTCGCTGCGGCTTCGAGCGTGGCATGTCCCGAGGGCGTGCGGACGAAGTGATAAAGGCTATGGTCGACAACGGAACCTTGCACGAGCGCGTCGATGCCGCGCTCGACCGCATCCGCCCCGGCATCCATGCCGACGGCGGCGACGTGTGGCTCATGAGCATCGCCGACGGCATCGCCTACGTGCAGATGATCGGCGCCTGCGGCGGCTGCGCCGCGGCGCTCGTTACGCTCAAAGACGGCATCGAACGCGTCGTGCGCGAGGACGTGCCGGAGATTCGCGCGGTCGAGCAGCTGTAAGGACCGACTTCGTCCGGCCCTTAGCTTAGCACTTAGCATTTGCGGCTGCGCCGCAAGCCGCCCGGCCCGCAGCGCTCGATTTATAAGATTCGCGCTAATCCGGCGGGCGGGTCACTCGCGGTCAGTCCCGGCGCCGCCGGAGCCGCCGGCTGACCGGGGGCGACGGCTGCGGGAAGGCCGGCGGCGGCATCGGCCGGCGCGAGGCGCGCGCGCTCGTTGTCCAGATAGCGCTTGGCCTTATCGACTTCGCCGGTCAGCGAGGTGACGGTTTGCTCCATCGATGAGAGCGCCTTGAGCTTGAAGGCTGAGATATCGTCCATCGCGGCCGTCACGGTAGCGAACGCCGTCTTGAGCGTTTCGACGTCGACGCTCGACGTCGTCGCCTGTTCGTAGACACGCGTCGCGTTGGCTTTGAGCATTTTGGCGTTGCCGGCGATCAGATTGGCGGTCGTCGCGTTGAGCGCTTGGATCTCGTCGAGCACGAGCCGCTGGTTGGCGATCGCCTGGGCCACGATCACGGCGGTTCGCAGCGCGGCCACGGTGGTCGTCGTCGCGCGCCCGATGCCTTTTTGCAATTCGACGTTATTTTTCTTGATCAGGTCGAGCGCCATGTAGCCCTGCACGTTGACGGCCATCTGGGTCGCGATATCCTGCTGCTTCTGGCGCGCGTAGAAGAGCACGTCTTCCTTGAGCACGCGGGCGCGCTCGGGATCGCGCTGCTCGATGCTCTCGATCTGCGCGCTCACCGCGTCCGCCACGCGTTTGGCCAAATACGCGTACTGCTCGAGCGTGCCCATGAGTTTCCACATGTTCGCTTTTTCTTGCTCGATCGACGCGTTGTCGCGCATAAGCTGATCGCGCGAGCGATACAAGCCTTCGATGATCGCGTTGAGGTGGCTCTGCGACGATTCGTAACCGCGAAAGTAACTTTGAACTTTGCTGCCCATCGGGATCATGCCCAAGATCTTGCGCGGCGCCCGAAACAAGTCGCCCTGACGCGACGGATCGAGCTTCTCGATCGTCCGGCGCAAGTCGAGCATTTGCTTGGAAATGTCCGAGTCGTTGCCCAGCGGTCCGCTGCGCAGCGCGCGCGCCGGCCGGTCGAGCAGCGCGTTGGACACGTTCGCCGACGCGACGATCTCTTTATTGCCCATTTCGCCCAGCGCCGCGACGGCGGTCTTGAACTCGGCCCCGTCGAGCGGCAGTTCGGTGAGCGTGCGCGCGACGGCCTCGACCTGCGCGTCGAGCCCGGCTTTGTCGGCGTCGGCGATCGGCACTTTTCCGATCGCCTTCTCGACCGGAACGGGTCCCACCGGACGCGGCGCGGCCAACTGCTGATCGGGCGGCGTCAGCGGCGCATCGAGGGCATCATCGTTCATAATCTGTCCCATCGGTTATCGGGCGCCAGTGCCCCATCGTGAGTGGGCCGCCGGTAATTTGGCAGCGGCGCGCGGCTCCAGCGAGCGTTTTGCCATGAGCGCCATTAGCGATCTCTGTGCCGTGCACGGGGCTAGCGATCGTTGACGTTGAGTTCACGCGGTCCACCGCACAGGTAGCGAACGTAAGCGCTTGGCGGCTCCGATATCCGACGCCGGTTTTCGGATAAGAAGCCATCTGCGAACCCGACACCGATTGCACCGTCGGCAGCCCCGTCGGCAAACATCTCGCCGATAATTTCACCGAAGCCGCCCAACAGTTCACCAAAGCTGTCCATGCCGTTTAGTCGTTGAGCCCGACTTGAAATTGCGGCTTGACGCCCTTGGATTCGGCGCGCTTAACGATCGAAGTGCCGATCGCCATGAACTCGATGATGTGCGGCTGCCAGATGTGGTTCTTTTCGACGATCTGCATCCCGACCACCCCTTCGGCGCCGTGCGCTTCGGCCTCGGCCTGCATGCGCGACATCGCCAGTTCGCGCGCGTCGTAGATCGCCGCGGTGTAATTGGGCAGCTCGATGTTCGAACCGATCGTGCGCATCGTCTGCATGAATCCGGCGTGCGCGATATGGTAGACGCAGGTGCCCATGACGAGTTCGGCCGGAATGTAGCCGACTTCGTGCAGCCGGTAAAAATCCTGGACCGACAAATCGCTGGTGAACGGCTTCCCGTGAACGGTCCGGTAGTCGCTGCCCGCCGGCGCTTTGACCGCCGTGCCGATCGCGGTGAACTCCAGCGCGTTCTCGGCCCACGCGTAGCCGCCGACCTCGAGCTTCACGCCGACGATCCCGTCGGCGCTGAGCGCGGCGGCCTCTTCTTCCATCCGGGCCATCGCCAACTCGCGTGCGTGGTACATCGCCTGCGTGAGCACGCCGAGTTCTTCGTTGTTGAAGTAATTGGCATATTGCAGCCCGACGTGATAAATCGAACTCCCGAGCACCAAGCCGACCGGCTCCATGTTGAGTTCTTTGAGCAGCACGAATTCGGAGACCGACAGGTCGCTGGTGAAGAGCGGCTTGCCGCCCTCGCCCCGCATGCGCCGCAAGCGTGCGATCGCGTCGAGCGGGACGCCGCCTTGCGTCATGCCGACGGCGGACTGCTGATTCCCACGATTGCCGATGCCGAAGAAACTCATGCTGGACCTTACCTTGACAGAAACGTGGTGAGAAGGTCGCGCGCCGCGCGG
>PLAE01000158.1 GCA_003134035.1 Candidatus Velthaea versatilis | reverse complement strand
CGCCGACGATGTTCGTTCCGTAGGCCTGCATCCGGGCGGTGTGAAACGCGCCCTCTCGCCCGGTGATGCCTTGCACGATGACCTTGGAGTTTTTATCGACGAAGATCGACATGTCAGTTCGTTCCTTGGGCCAGCGCGACGGCGCGGGCCGCGCCCTCATCCATCGTTTCGACCGGCGCGTAGCCCGCGGCGGCCAAAATCTCGCGCCCCTCTTGGGCGTTGGTGCCCGTCAGCCGAACGACCAGCGGAACCTCGCGCAAGTCGTGGCCGGCCCGCGCGTCGACGATCCCGCGCGCGACCTGATCGCCGCGCGTGATTCCGCCGAAGATGTTGACGAACAGCGCCTTGACCCGGGGGTCGCCGACCACGAGCGAGTAGCTCTTCCTTACCAATTCGGCTTGCGCGCCGCCGCCGATGTCGAGAAAGTTCGCCGCGGCTCCGCCGGCGGTGCGAATCGCGTCCATCGTTCCCATGCCCAGTCCCGCGCCGTTGGCGATCACGCCGATCGTGCCGTCGAGCTTGGCATAATTTGACATGCCCAGACCAATCGCGACGCCCGCCGCCTGATCTTCGTCGGCCGGCGCCGCGGTGTTCCATGCCGCGATGTCCGGATGTTTATAGAGCCCGTTGTCGTCGAGATCGACCTTGGCGTCCGAGGCGATCACGCTGCCGTCTTTGGTCAGCACGAGCGGGTTGATCTCGACGAGGTTGGCGCCGTATTTCATGAAGAGTTCGTAAAGCGCGCCGACGATCTTGGGAAAAGCTTTGTGGAATCCGGTCGGGAGCTTCGCATCGAACGCGAGCTGGCGCGCCATGTAGGGTGAATAGCCGGCGGCGGCATCGATCCAATAATACGCGATCGCATCGGGATGGTCGGCGGCCACTTCTTCGACGTCCATCCCGCCTTGCGCGGTCACCATGATGACCGGCGACTTCTTCGCGCGATCGACCGTGATCGACAAGTACGCCTCGCTCGCGATGGCGACTTTCTCCTCGACGAGCAGCGCCTTGACTTCCTCGCCGGCGGGGTTCTGAATGTTGCGCAGCACTTTGCCGATCAATTCGCCCGCCAGCGCCTCGCCCTGCGCGGCGTCATCGGCGAATCGAATGCCGCCGGCCTTGCCGCGGCCGCCCATCATCACTTGACTCTTGAGCACCCACGACCCGGGGTTCGCCGCTATGAAGGCTCGCACGTCGGCCGGCGTCGCCGCGAATGTTCCGCGCGGCGTCGGGATGCCGACGCGGCGAAACAGATCCTTGCCCCGATACTCCATAAGTTTCACGTGAACCTGACGCCCCTTCCGAAACCGCGAACGCGCGGCATTNNGCAATGCAACGCTGCGCGCCGCGTTCTTGACGCGCGACTTTAGTCGCCGAGCCGTCCCAGCAGACTGCGCGCGATGATCAGTTGTTGGATTTCCGAGGTGCCTTCGTAAATCTCGGTAATCTTCGCGTCGCGATAATAACGTTCGACGGGAAACTCCGTCGTGTAACCATAGCCGCCGTGAATTTGCACCGCTTCCGAGGCGTGCACGCGTGCGGCGGTCGACGCGAACAACTTGGCTTTGCTGGCGTCGACGGCGAAGGCCCGGCCGGCGTCGGCCAACGCCGCGGCCCGGTACACGAGCAGCCGCGCCGCTTCGAGATCGGTCGCCATGCGCGCGATCTTGAACGCGATGCCTTCGAATGCGCCGATCGGCCGGCCGAATGCGCTGCGCTCTTTCGCAAACTTTACCGATGCGTCAAGACACGCGGCGAGGATGCCCACGGCTTGCGCGGCGATGCCGATGCGGCCGGCGGTGAGCGCTCCGAGCGCGGCGGACAATCCGGCGCCTTCGTGCCCGAGCAGCGCCTGCGCGGGGATGCGCGCATCGGCGAACGCGAGGTCGACGGTGTCGCTCGTGTGAATGCCCAGCTTGCGGGTTACTTTTTCGACCGCGACGCCCGGGGTCGCCGGATCGACCAGGAACGCCGAGATGCCCTTCGAACCCGCACCGCCGGTTCGAAACATCGCCATGACGACGCCCGCGTAGCCGCCGTTCGTACACCACTGCTTGCGGCCGTTGAGCACGTAGCCATCACCGTCGCGCGCCGCCCGGCCGCGGATCGCCGCGGCGTCCGATCCCGCGTCCGGTTCGGTCAGCGCGAAGCCCGCGATGCAATCCTCGGATCCGACTTTCGCCAGCCACGCATCTTTCTGGGCCGCGCTGCCCAACGCCGCGATCGCGCCGCAGATCATCGAGTGCACCGATAGCGTGACCGCCGTTCCGGCATCGACTTTGGCGACTTCCTCGATCGCGAGCGCATAACTCAAGTAGCCGGTCTGCACGCCGCCGTACGCTTCGGGAACGAGCATGCCCATCAAGCCGACGGCGTTGAGCTTGGTATAGAGTTCGCGCGGGAACGTGTGCTCGCGATCCCAGCGTTCGATGTGCGGCGCGATCTCGTCGCGCGCGAAATCACGCGCCAGTTCACCGATCGCGCGTTGTTCGGCCGTCAACTCGAAGAGGCTGACGCGCTGCTGAGCGATCATCGCGCGGGCGTGGCGGCGACCGCCGCGCCGTTTGTTTTCGCGGCCCGGTAGTCGTAGAAGCCGCGGCCGCTCTTTTTGCCCAGCCAGCCCGCAGCGACGTATTGGCGCAGCAGCGGACAGGCACGGTATTTCGAGTCGCCCAAGCCGTCGTGCAGCACGTCCATGATCGCAAGACACGTATCGAGCCCGATGAAGTCGGCCAGCGTCAGCGGCCCCATCGGATGGTTCATCCCCAGCTTCATCACGGTGTCGATCGCTTCGACCGACGCGACGCCTTCGTACAACGCGAAGATCGCTTCGTTGATCATCGGCAGCAGAATGCGGTTGGCGACGAAGCCCGGAAAGTCACGTGCTTCGGCCGGCACCTTCTCCAACTGCAGCGCCAAATCGCGCACCGTCGTGAAGGTTTGGTCCGAGGTCGCAAGGCCGCGGATGACTTCGACGAGTTTCATCACCGGCACCGGATTCATGAAGTGCATGCCGACGACGCGCTCGGGCCGGGCCGTCACGGCGCCGATCTTGGTGATCGAAATCGACGACGTGTTGCTCGCCAGGATCGCCGCCGGCGGCAGCGCCGCGTCGAGCGCGCGAAACAAGTCGAGCTTGATCCGCTCGTTCTCGGTCGCCGCCTCGATCGCCAACTCGATATCGGCGACGTCGTCGGTCAGCGACGCGTGCGGCCGAATCCGATCCAGGATCGCCGCCTTGTCGGCCGCCGTCCGGCGGCCTTTCTCGATATCGCGATCGAGCAATTTCGTAATCCCGGCAATGCCGGCGGCGATCCGCCCGGCATCGACGTCGTTGAGTCGTACCGCGTGCCCGAACCCCGCGCACACCTGCGCGATGCCGGCGCCCATTTGCCCCGCTCCGACGACCAGAATCTTCATCTCCGCGCTCCAACCAACCGCACCGCTGAAAATCAAGCCGGTCGATTCTCCGGCGCGCGAACGTGCGAAGGAGCGTACGCGGGCGACAACCTTGGCGGTCGCGGTATTGGGTTCGCACCGTTCGGCGCGAACCCCCACCGGCGTGTTTAGCCGACGCGAACCAGGACCGCGTCGCCCTGGCCACCGCCGCTGCAGATCGCCGCGATGCCGTACCCGCCGCCGCGCTGCCGCAACTGGCTCACGACGGTGCCCACGATCCGCGCACCCGAGGCGCCGATGGGATGTCCCATCGCGACGGCCCCACCCCGCACGTTGACGACGTCGAGATCGAGACCCAGCCGTCCCGACGAGGTGAGCGCGACCGCTGAGAACGCTTCGTTGAATTCCCACACGTTGATGTCGGCGGTCGTCAGGCCGTGCTTGTCGAGCAGCTTCTGGGCCGCCATCGCCGGCACGAGCGCGAGATACGGCGGATCCCAGCCGACGCTCACGTGATCCTCGATGACCGCGAGGGCCTCGAGCCCGTTTGCCTGCGCGTACTCTTCGTGCGCGAGGACGAGCGCCGCGGCGCCGTCGTTGACGCCCGGTGCGTTGCCCGCGGTGATCGTCCCGCCGGCGTCGATGGGTTTGAGTTTCGCGAGCGCTTCGAGCGAGGCGTCGGCGCGCACCGGTTCGTCGCGTTCGATGCGAGTGAACGCCACGTTGCCGGTCACATAGGGTGAAAATTGCTGCGGATCGGCGACCATGTTGGGCGGCGGAATGTGATCCCAAACTCCGCCGCGTCCGCCCCCGCCGCCGGCCGGCACCCGCTCGCGCGCCACGCCCGGCAGCGCGTCGACGACGATCTTGCCTTTGGCTTTGGTGGCGACGTCGATCGGCACGATTTCCGAATCGAAATAGCCCGCGTCGTGCGCGGCGCGGGCGCGCACGTGGCTGTTGAAAGCGAATTCGTCTTGCACTTCTCGCGTGATGCCGAGTTCGGCGGCGACCTTGGCGCTCGAGGCGGCCATGGCTTCGTTAAAGTAATAATCCCACAGGCCGTCGCGGATCATCGCGTCCAGAACGGTGGCGTCGCCGAAGCGGTAGCCGTTGCGTGCGCCGGGCAGCAGATAGGGTGCGTTCGACATCGATTCCATGCCGCCGGCGACGGCGACGCGCACGTCGCCCGCGTTGATCGATTTGGCGGCGTAAGCGATCGCGAGCATCCCCGACGCGCAGACTTTGTTGACGGTTTCGGCGGTCGTCGTTTTGGCTAGCCCCGCCTTAAACGCGGCTTGGCGCGCGGGGGCTTGGCCGACACCAGCTTGGATGACCAAACCCATGATGACGTGCTCGACCTCGGCGGGGTCGAGCGCGGCCCGGCGCACGGCGTTGCGGATCGCTTCACCGCCGAGCGTGGTCGCACCGAGCGGGGCGAGCGCGCCGCCGAGCCGCCCGAAGGGCGTGCGCGCTACGGAGAGGACGACGGTTTTAGACTTCATAGTACGGCTGGAATTCGATCAGCGGCGCATGCCTCCCGCAACGGCGCGTCCTAGCGTAGCGCGACCTGCGTGCAGATGATGTTGTTGCTCGGGTCGCAGCTCTTGCACTCGAATTGCACGGTGACATGCGAGATGCTGAAGTCTTCGCGCATCGCGGCATCGATGCGCTGCAAGATTGCGGTTGCTTCGCTGATGCGCCGGTCGTTGAGCACGACGTGCGCGGCGAGCGCATGCGAACCCGAACCGATCGTCCAGACGTGCAGGTCGTGCACGTCGACGACGCCGTCGAACGACCGGATGCGCTCGCTCACGATCGGCAGCTTGGCATGATCGGGCGCGCTTTCGAGCAGCACGTGGGCGGCTTGGCTCACGATCTCCACGACCCCGGCGATGATGATCGCCGCGACCAGCAGCGACAGAGCCGGATCGATCCAGGCCGCATGCGTCGCCACAATGAGCGCGCCGCCGGCAATCACGGCGACCGCGCCGAGCGCGTCCCCCGCGACGTGCAGCACCGCGGCGCGGACGTTGAGATTGCCGTGCGCCCCGCGCACGAGCATCGCGCCGATCGCCAGATTGACGAGCAAGCCGATCGCCGCGACACCCGCCATGAGCGCGCCCTGCGGCTCGACGGGCGCCGCAAAGCGCCGAATCGCCTCGATCGCAATGGCGATCGTCACGCCGAAGAGCAGACCGCCGTTCGCGAGCGCCGCGAGAATCTCGAGCCGCGCGAAGCCGAAGGTTTGGCGCAGGTTGGCGGGCCGGGTGGCTTGCAGGCTGGCGGTCAACGCGATCCCCAGCGCCACGACGTCCATCGTGACGTGAGCCGCATCAGAAAGTAAGGCCAGCGAACCCGCACGCCAGCCGCCGATGACCTCGATCACGGCGACGAACGCCGTGCCGGCCAGGGCGATCTTGAGCTTCCCGGGCCCGGCGGCCGAATGGTCGTGACCCGCCGGTGCGGCGTGATCGTGATCGTGATCGCCGCCGCCACCCGCGCGGATGTCGTGCGCCATAAAAACCTACGCTTGAAGGGCCTTGAACGCAAGCGCCGCCAGCATCGCACCCAAGGTAATGAAGGTTCGCGACTCGGCTCGGCCGATGACGGACGGATCGTACGACCCGGATTGCTGCGCGGCGGGTTCCAAAGCCGGAAAAATCCGCGGGACGCTGGACCGATATTCCTCGAACGCCTCGCCGAAGGCCGTTTGAAGAAACGCCTCCTCGTGCGGAATGATGACCGCGTATACCCCGAGCATGACGCCCAGCGAGGCGGCGACGATCGCGGCGCGGGTCAGCGGCTTGTTCGCGCCGGTGTAGGCGAGCGCGAAGCCGGTTGCGGTCACGAAGTTGCCGACATAGAGCGGGTTGCGCACATAGGCATAGGGGCCGGCCGTCACCAGCGCCGGCGCTTCGACCGTGTCCGAACGCGTCGTCACGCCCGAATAACCGACCGCCCACGCCCGGATCGCCTCACCGGCGAAGGCCAGCGGCAAGCCGACCGCGATCGAAAAAGCGCTGGGCTTGCCCAGCACGGCAAGACCCAACGCGGGCAGCGCCAGCAGCGTGCCGCGCCGCCCGAAAACGAAGCCCGCAAACGAAGACGTCTTGCCATTCATCGAGCGGCCGGGTTCGCCCGTTCCTCCGCCGCGACCCGTTCGCGGGCGTCCGCGTAGACGTCGCGCAGCGTCACCGCGAGTGGGATCGACGGTTCCCAGCCGGTGGCGGAGCGCAGCTTTGCCGGATCGCCCGACAGCAGCGGAACGTCCACGGCGCGCAGCCGCGTGGGGTCGTCGCGAATCTCGACGCCGACCCGGGCGATCGTCACGAGCCGGCGCAGCATCTCTTTCATCGCCACCGCGTGTCCGGCGGCGACGTTGTAGACCTCGCCGCGCGCACCGCCGCCCTCGAGCAGCAGGACGTACGCCGCCGCGACGTCGCGAACGTCGAGAAAGTCGCGTTCGGCATCGAGGTTGCCGACGAGCAGCAGCGGGTCGCCGCCGGCCGCGATGCGCGCCAACCGCAGCGCGAACGACATCACGGCGAAGCGCGCGTCCTGACCCGGTCCGATATGATTGAACGCGCGCGTCACGACCGTGTCCATGCCGTACGTCGCCGCCGCCGCGAGCGCATAGGCTTCGGCGGCGGCTTTGCTCGCGGCGTACGGATTGGCCGGCCGCAGCGCCGTCGTCTCGGGCAGCGGATACGCGCCGGCGGGCTGGACGCCATAAACGTCGGCACTGCCGGCGACGAGGATGCGCGGATCGGTACCGCCGGCCGCGCGCGCAGCGCGAATCGCCTCGAGCAGCCGCAGCGTGCCGCCGGCGTTCACGTCGTGCGTGTACCACGGATCGGCGACCGCCGCCGGCACGAACGCCTGCGCCGCCAAATGGGCGACGGCATCGGCCCGGGCGATGTCGACGACGGCGCGCACATTGAGCGCATCCTGCAGATCGAGCGGCAGCAGGTCGCCGCCTTGCTGGGCGCGGCCGGCCGCGATTACCGTGTGGCCGCGCGCGCTGAGTGCGCCGCACAGATGCCGCCCCACAAAGCCGTTTGCGCCGCTGACGAGAACGCGCACGCCGCCGCTAGCGCGCGACGAGCGGACTTAAACGCTCGAGGTCGGCGGTCACCATCCGTTCGACGAGTTCCTCGAACGAGACGCTGGGCTGCCAGCCCAACTTCCGTTTGGCTTTGGCCGGATCGCCGATGAGCAGATCGACTTCGGCCGGCCGATAAAAGCGTTGATCGACGACGACGAACCGCTCGTAGTCCAACCCCACCGTTTCGAACGCGAGCCGCACGAAGTCGCGCACATAGTGCGTGCGGGCGGTTGAGATCACGTAATCGTCGGCGCGATCCTGCTGCAGCATGAGCCACATCGCGCGCACGTAGTCGCCCGCGAAGCCCCAGTCTCGCTGCGCGTCGAGATTCCCTAAACGCAACTCGCTCGCGAGACCCAGTTTGATGCGCGCAACCCCGTCGGAGATCTTGCGCGTCACGAATTCTTTTCCGCGCCGCGGCGAATTGTGAATGACCAAATCGCCGACGCCGGCGGCGAAACGGCCGGATGCGGTCGTGATATCGTACAGCCAGCCCTCGAAGTGCGGCTGTTCGACGACGCGTTTGACTTCGGCCCGATCGCGACGCAGATGCGCACCCGTGTTGCCGACGACCTTGGGCGAACGCAAGTTCAGTGAGAAAAACGGGCCCGGACGCTCCGTACATCCGACCTCGACGTTCAAGATCGTGTCTTGCCCCAAAGCATGCTTTGCCATCCACCATAAACCCATGGCGAGAACCGGTGAATTCGTTTTGAAGTTTTTGTAGGCGTGTTTGGCGTGCCCGGCCTTGAGGCCGTCGGTTGCGTTGTAACCAGCCATGAACGCTCGCCAGCATTCCGGTCCCGCATTCAACACGACGCGCGGCACACGCTTGTGCTGCGAATCCGTATAGCACTCCTGGCGCAGCCACTCGAGATAGGTCGGTGCGCCGCTCAGCGCGAGGGCGCCGACAACCCGGCCGGAAAAGCCGGACGTCGAGGCGACATACGTTGTCGAGCCGCACGTCACGCGTCGCCAGCAATCGCCGAAATACGCCCGCAAGCGCGGATTCCCGTTCGTAAACGTGCCGGATGTGTGGCCGGTGGTGTTGCGGCTCACGGAACCGTCGCCGACGAAGGCGCCCAGCATCCACGCGGTTTCCAAATTGAGGGTTGTAAAGCACGGGATGTCGGGCAAGTCACCCTGCAGCATGCGGTCACCGGCGCCGACATCGCGGGCTGCGCGTTCTTCGTCGCGCAAGAAGACGACGTGCTCGGCGGTCGTGGTGACCGTGCCGCAACGCGCTTCGATGCGCCGCACGCCTTTATTGTCGACGACCGGACGATGCTTGTAGACCGATCCGCCGAGAACGCGCACGAAAGCGTGCCCGTCCCAAACCTCGACGCCGTCAATGACGGCCTCCTGATAGTTCGCGCCTATCTCACGCACGCGAACGAGTTCAGCGATAGGAATGATGTCGATGAGCCCGTCGCGCCGGATAATGATCGGCGTATTTCCGGGAACCGACTCGTGGTTGAAGAGGATCCCGCTCGAGGCGAAGATATCGTACGACTCGCGATAGTTGACCGTGATCCAATGCCCATAGAGTTTCGCCACGCCGTACGGCGAGCGCGGATAGAACGGCGTCCGTTCGTTTTGTGGAACGGCTTGCACTTTGCCGAACATCTCAGAACTCGAAGCTTGATAGAAGCGGATCGTGGGATCAACCGCGCGCACGGCTTCGAGCAGCCGGGTCACGCCCAGCGCGGTAAATTCGCCCGTCAGCACGGGCTGGGTGAACGAGGCCGGGACGAACGACTGCGCGGCGAGGTTGTAGATCTCGGTCGGCCGCACGTCGGCGACGATCGCGGTCATCGAGCTTTGGTCGAGCAAGTCGCCCGAATGAATTTCGATCCGATCGGCCAGATGCCGAATGCGCTCGTGCACGTCGGTCGACGTGCGCCGCGTCATGCCGACGACGCGATAGCCTTCGCCGAGCAGAAATTCCGCCAGATATGAGCCGTCCTGGCCAGTGATACCGGTGATCAGCGCAGTTTTTCGCACTCCCGATGTTACGCGCTCGGAGCGGCTACGGCCTCGGCGTCTCGCTGCCTGCGGAATCGGGCGCCGCACCGGCCGGCCACGGGGTTCGGGCCAGCACCGCCCACTGCGCCGCCGACGTGCCGTCCCAATCGAAGAACGCCTCGCCGATCGCGCCGAGGCGGGCGGCTTGATCGATGCTCGCGGCGACCTCGGCCGGCGGGGGGGCGCCCGCGGCGTTGCCTAGATCGGCGGTCTGGCCGCCGATATCGATCGGGATCTCGCTGCCGACCAATCGCCGCAGCCGCGCATAGGACGCGGCGAGTTCCTTGCGCATGCCGGCGACCGACGCGCCCGCGGCGCGCGCGCGCCAGTACACCATCGGCTGCAGAACGTCGGCGCTGGCGGCGATCGGGCCGTAGGGGACGTCGTCTTCGGTCAAATTCTCGAGCTGCGGATCTTCGACCGTCGCGATGATGAACGCCCGCGGCCCGAGCGCGTCGCGGACGCGGGCCAGATACGTCGCGAGCGCGACGCCGCCCGACTCGCCGGTGCCCAAAAAGTCCGCTCCGCGTTCGAGGTCGACCGCGATCGCGACGGGG
Organism: Candidatus Velthaea versatilis; assembly: GCA_003134035.1. Lineage (GTDB taxonomy): Bacteria > Vulcanimicrobiota > Vulcanimicrobiia > Vulcanimicrobiales > Vulcanimicrobiaceae > Velthaea > Velthaea versatilis. The sequence goes on along the minus strand of PLAE01000158.1, from coordinate 1,679 downwards.
CCGTTGCCGGCCGCGGTGCGATACCCGGCCGCCACGACCGCACCCGCGACGTCCTCGAACGACACCGCGCGCGGCACCGTCCAGGCGACGATTGCGATGCCGCGCGCGGCTGCGCCGTCGATGAAACGATCGATCACCGCGCGGCGCGCCGGCGTCACCTCATCGTACTCGCCGTAGCGCAGGCGCAGTTCGATCGCGCGAATGCCGGCGCCGCGCGCGCGCTCGAGCATCGCCTCGACGTTCCAGCCGGCGACGTCGTCGTCGAAGGTCAGCCACATCGCTTTGCCGACCAGCACGTCGGCGGGCGCATCCGGCAGTTCGGCCGGAACGCCCACGCCCACGTCGATGCGCGCGGCCCCGGGCCGCGCGACCGTATACGTGTATTGGGCGCGCGGCGTGACGCTGGTGTCGCGATAGGACGATGCGGGTCCGGTGACGTCGAAGGCGATGCGCGCGCCGGAGCCACGCCGGACGATGCGCACGACGCCGTCGCGCACCCGCGGAAACCAGCCGATGGCGACCGCGTGCGGGCCGGCCGCGTGCGCGGTAACGGCCGGCAGCCGCCACGCGCGCGTGTTGGTCGTCGCGTCCAGGTTGCGCGGCAGGCGCGCGATGTCGCTCGACACGTGCACGCTCAGCGGCCCGGCCTCGGTCAGCCGAACGATGGCCGCCGGGTCGCCGTAACGCGCTCGCGGTTGCCACTGCACGTCGCCGCGGCTGGCGGTGATATCGACGTGACCGCCCGGCGGGATGTGCGCGCGGCGGCCGGCCGCATCGGTGTACTTCAGGCGCGCCAGCAGCCGTTCTTCGCCGTCGGGGGAAAGGTCCAGCGGCTCGAGGACCAGCCGCGCGTGAACGGCGACCGGTGCGGTCGCGCGCGGCGGTGCGGGCGGGTGTGGCGCACACGCCGCCGGCAGCACGATCGCAGCGGTCGCCGCCAGTCCCAGCGCGGCGCGCCGCAGCAAGCACCATCGGCCGCCGGCGGGCGCGTTAATCGCCGATGAGCCGGGTGAGGACGCGCGCCCGCAGCGCGTCGAGATCGGCTTGCGCCCCCATCCAGTCGTCGATGGAGAAGGCGAACGTTACCGCGCCATGGTGCAGGGTCGCGAGGTAGCCGGCCAGGCCGCGCGTATGATTCATGCTGCCGGTTTTCGCGAACGTCCGTTGCGCCGCGAGCGTCCCCGCGAAGTCGCCGGCGGTCGACCCGCGAACGCCGGCGAGCGGCAAATCGTCGAGGACCGCCGCGCGGTACGGACCGTTCCAATCGGCTTGCAAAATCGCCGCGAGCGCGCGCGGCGTGATGCGGTCGTAGGTCGACAGTCCGCTGCCGTCGACGATCGTCAGCGTGCCCGGATCGACGCCGATACTCGTCAGCCACGCGCGCTCGGCGGCGATGCCGTGCAGCGACGTGCCCGGCGTACCGGCCGTCTGCCGGCCGATCTCGCGCAAGAGCAACTCGGCGACGAGGTTGTCGCTGNNCGCGTCGATCGCGTCGGGCGCGCTACCGGCCGGCAACGAACCGGTGACGGTAATGCAGCCACCGGTCGTGCGCGCGACATCGACGGTGTCGGGCGTGCCGGGTTCCGCCGTCCGCGCTTGCGGGATGACGACGACGGCGCGCGTGAACGGGCAGCCGCCGGCCGGCGCCTCGACCTGCGCGTCCAGCGGCGGCGGCCCGG
>PLAE01000096.1 GCA_003134035.1 Candidatus Velthaea versatilis | reverse complement strand
CGTCCCCGTCAACATGCTGCTGGGCAAAAAACAGGAACCGCTCCGTTACGATCGCGATCACGACGATCGAAGCGACGAGCAGCGCGAGCATAGCCGGGCCGCCGCGGATGAGGAACCCGACGAAGGTAGCGTAAACGTCCACGCTCAGAGCGGCTCCTCGACGACGATGAGAGTGTGGTAACGACCCGGGCCGCGCTGAGGCGACATGGCGATTCTAGCCCAAGCTCGACCCGCCGGGTATCGTGAAATTCGGGGGAGCGCGGTCTGGCCACAAGCCGTCGCGACAGCGCTCGGTGAAACCGAATCCTTGTCACGCCTGCAAGAAAGCTGCACGCCGCTGCGCCCAAGGCGGACTCTTTCTGCGCATCGCGGAAATCGGCGCAACGGCCCAGGCGCGCAACGCGATCTCCGGCTTACCGCCGGCACTTGCGCGCGACCCGTCGCGCGAGCCCGAACCGCGGCCGGAACGGTCGGGCGCGTTGTACCGGCGCGGCGCGTACGGGCTCGACGGAAAGCGCGCGAACCTCGATACGCCGGCCGCCGCGTCGCGGGCACGAAAGCGGCCGGAAGTCGCGGTCATCGGCGCCGGACACGTCGGCGTCGCGACCGGCAGCGCCTAGCGGAGAGCAATGTTTTCGACCGGTTAACGCTCATCGACTGGTCGAGGTCTGGCGGCGGGACTTGCCCTCGACATGTGGCACAGCGCAGGTTTGCAGCGCTTCACGACGCGCATCGCGGGCAGCACGCAGGTCGACGATGTCGCCGGCGCCGATATCGTCGTCATTACCGCCGGGGTGTATCACGGGTCGGCATTGGCCAATTGAACAGTATGACTCGACAAACGTCGGCGAAGCCCGTCGCTGCCCCGAAAAGTATGCGGAATCGCCCGGCGTTCCCGACTAACGATCCTGGTAGTTTGCACCTCACGCTGACTCTGGATGCTGCTCGCACGCTCGACACAAGAACGGAGGTCTCGACATCGACAGAAGCACACGTCCATCGCCGAGGCTCGATGCTCAAAGACAAGGGGAAGGCCGACCCACGCAAACTCGTTGCTATTCGATGAGACGAAGTCTTGTCACAGCGGTGGCGCTGGCGGCGGGGCTTATGACGAGCTCGGCTTCGGCGGCATTCTGACGGCGCAAGTGCTTCCGACATCGAACGATGGAGCGCCGCCTGGAACAGCCATAACATCGACAAGGTTGTGGCACTGTTCAGCCCGGATGTCTCTGTGGACCAGCCCAGTAATCCAAAGCCCCTGAACGCGAAGAGTCTTCGGCCATTTTTCAAGATGATCTTCGTGGCATATCCGGACTTTCACATTGCCGTCGAAGACCGCGTGCTCGACGGTTGGAAGGCGGTGACGATCGAGCGCGTCACGGGCCACTGGCGCGGACCGTATACGAACCCGGCGACGGGCAAAACGACGCTACCCAACGGTCGAGCCTTCGATCACCCCGGCGCGATGTACATCGTTTACGGGCCGGACCACACGATCAAGAAGCTGAGCATCTTTTGGGATACGCTCGTGGTCGATAAGCACATCGGCGTCGCGCCTTGACGAGCGCGCGCGGCGGATGCGCAAAAATGCGCCGTCGAGCCGAAGTAGACTTTCATCCGTTCATTATGGTGCCGGAACCACACGACCGCCGAACGTGGCGCAGTACCCAATCCTGAGTGGATGTTGCTCGCGGTCAGAATAACCGAAGGCCCCCGGGCGCAGGAGGCCCGCTGTAATCCCCGGTTTTGCACNNGTCGAAATCTTCTACAAGGACTGGGGGGCCGGTCCCGCTATCGTGTTCAGCCATGGTTGGCCCTTATCCGCAGACGACTGGGACAACCAAATGTTGTTCTTCCTCAATCACGGCTATCGCGTTATTGCTCACGATCGTCGCGGCCACGGTCGGTCCACGCAAACGAGTGACGGGCATGATATGGATCACTATGCCGACGATCTTGCGGCCCTGACGGAGCATCTCGATCTGAGAAGCGCGATTCATGTCGGCCATTCAACCGGAGGAGGAGAGGTAGCCCATTATCTCGGGCGGCACGGGGAAAGCCGCGTCGCGAAGGCAGCGCTCATCAGCGCAGTCCCGCCGCTCATGGTAAAGACCGACGCCAATCCGCTCGGCCTCCCCAAGTCGGTGTTCGACGACCTCCAAGCTCAGCTCGCGGCAAATCGTTCTCAATTCTATCGCGCCCTGCCCGAGGGGCCATTTTATGGGTTTAATCGGCCGGGGGTGAAATCTTCCGAAGCGATCATTGCGAATTGGTGGCGCCAGGGGATGATGGGCGGTGCCAAGGCGCATTACGACGGCATCGTCGCGTTCTCGCAGACCGATTTCACCGAGGATCTCAAGAAAATCAACGTGCCGGTGCTGGTCATGCATGGCGAAGACGATCAAATCGTTCCGTACGTCGCTGCGGGTCCGTTGTCGGCAAAGCTTCTAAAGAACGGGACGCTCAAGACATACAAGGACTTCCCGCACGGCATGCCCACCACGCAAGCCGACACGATCAACGCCGACCTCCTAGCGTTCATTAAGGAATGACTGCGACTTCAAAAGTGGGCTCGACAAGTATCCGAGCGCGTCACAGCTCCTCGATCTCAAAGGGTTCGATGTTCTCAATGGAATGGCCGGAGCGATCGAGTCGGTCGTGAGCGCGGCCGGAACGGCGGCTTCGCGCGATGCCGACTGCGGACGCCGGGCGCGCGCGCGACGCGTACGTTTGGTTTCACTCACCGCACGCGCTTCATGCTCGCGCAACCGACGATAGGCCTCGAAGATCGCCGCCGGCACGATCGCGTGTAAGCCTGCGATCGGCAGCCGTTCAAGATCGCCGGGGTCTCGACATCCCGCGCAACCACGGTCTCGAAACTGATCACTTGCATGATCGTGAACTGACGCTCGCCGTAGTTCACTTCGCTGCCGGGCTTTAAGGCAAGGTTCGAGCTCATCGCAACGCACTCCGAAGCGCTTTAGCCGGCTGCTGGACCAAAAATCTCAGATGAGACCCGGTGGCACAGGCTTACCGCATTCCTAGCTCAGTTGCGTCAGCTTCGCGACCCCAGTGGCAAGTTCTTCGAAGAATCCTAGAGGCCCATCCGCGCGTCCAAGGTCGCCGGCGTGAGAGCACGAAAACCGGACATCCCGTGCTCTTGAAACGGAAGCTGTCCCGTGACGGCACCTCGCAGCTCCTCGTCACCCTGACTTGGCTGCTCGCTTCGCTCGCGACAGCGGCAATCGCGCACGTCCTCATCGAGGTCGTCGGAACGCTCGGCGCGGGCGGCGATGCCTATGACGATCATGCTCACGCGACCGTTGCGCCGATTGGGCTAGCTGCCGTCGCGCTCATCGCAACGTTGGTTTGGCGTTCAGCGGCGCTGGGCATCGGCCGATCGCAGGCGATCGACCCGGCGCTGCTCCTTGCACGTCGCTTTGGAGCGATGTCCCCGCTCGTACCGTCTCTCGCCGTCGCTCTGGGTGGTTTCGGAACGCTGCTCGCTATGGAGTTCACCGAACAACTGAGCGCGTTGGGGCACATCGAGGGCATCGCCGATGCACTCGGCGGAAACGCCGTGGTCGGCCTCGTCATCATCGTTTGTGTGGCGGCGGGGCTGACGTTCGCGGGACTGCGCTCGGCAGCAGCGCTTTTGCATGTCTCACGCTCGACGGTGCGCGCGCTCTATGCTTGGATCCTCGATAGAGACCGCCTCTTCCGTCATCCGGCGATTTCACGCCGCGCGATCGGGCAGCGCCGGCGCAGCATTGCAAACACGTATCTCGCACAATCGCACGGCCTGCGCGCGCCTCCAACGATCGTTTAGATAAACCGCGCCCAGCGGCCGATGTCGCTGCGCGGTGACCTATTCACGAAACGTTAGGAGACCGAAGTTGGAAACACGACTTCGGCGTCATCGCTTGCACCCGCCGTGTCGTTCGCGCGATCGTGTTGGTTCGAGCAATGACGCCCATAAGAGGACGGCAACATTGCAACGGCACGCCCCATTGTGTGTTACCGGGCCAATGCGTGACAATGGAAGGATGGCCGATGTTCCAGTGCGGCTGGATTGAAGGTAGCCGAACCTTCAATATCCTTTTCGGAGCGACGACGTCCGGCGTGTGTTTGCTCGTCGCCGTGCCGATTCTGTGGTGGGTTCTGCCGCAGCATCGGCGCTGGTTCTTTTCACGCGGCGCCGATGGTCACCAACGCATCCAACTGGCGTACGGCATCTTCTGTATGTCGATGGCCTTCACCGACGCGCTCTGCCGCTTCATCCCGCACAAACCGCTCGAGTGGGTGCATCCGGCGTTTTTTTATACCACCGTGCTCATCGCGCTCGGAATCGGGCCGCGTGTTGCCTATCTCTTGCTGCGGCGGCGCGGGTCTACGCGAGAAAACAAAGCGGCAGTACACGGGCCAGGTCGGCCACGACAGGTTGCTGCCCGATGAACATGGTTGTCAACGAATGGCGTCGCTCCCACGACCGGCGTTTCGCCGCAGTGTTGATTTTCGCGCTGGCGGCACTGAGCGCAATTCCGCTCATCGCTCTCTATCATGCCTTCAGCCCGAAGCCCGACCGTGCGCCGGACTTCACGCTCACCGATCAGGACGGCCAGCCGTTCACGCTCTCGAGCCTGCAAGGTCACCCCGTCGCGCTCTTTTTCGGATACACCCACTGCCCCGACGCATGTCCCACGGCGCTTGCCAAATTAACGCGAGTGATCCACTCGGCGGACGCGCCGCCGGGCATCCGCGTCGTGTTCGTTACCGTCGATCGAGCCCGCGACACGCCCGCTGTGCTCAAACGGTATGTTCGGCTCTTCGACCCGGCCATCGTTGGCGTTACGGGTAGCCAGAAGGCGTTAGACCCGGTGTACGCCGCCTATCACGCTTGGTACATGGCTGTCCCCGTCAATCATGGACCCAACGACTATTCCGTCGCGCACGGCACGCGCATCTATTACGTCGCTCGCGATGGCTCGATGAAGGGCTTCGGCGACTATGCGGACGCGCCGGCGCAGATGATCCGAGCTTTTAAGGAGTTTCAATGAAACGAACCTTGTTCTCGAGCGTTCTGTTCGCAGCTACCGTAGCGGGTGCGAACGCCGCTGCGGCGCCCATTCACGTCAGCGACGCGTGGTCACGTCCGGCGACCGGTACGGCCGTCGTCTACGCGACGATTCATAATGATTCGGCCGAACCGGATCGCTTGATCGGCGCGACATCGCCGGTCGCAACGCATGCCGATCTCCATGAGAGTTCCGAAACGAAGATGCCGGCGATGTCGATGTCGTCGGGCAGCATGGGCAATATGCCGATGAGCGGCTCGATGATGTCGATGAAAACGCTGACGGCAATCCCCGTCCCGGCAGGCGGGACGACGAGCCTCAAGCCGGGCGGTTATCACGTCATGCTCGATCTGCGCCACGATCTGAAGGCGGGCGAAACGGTTCCGCTCCGGCTGCATTTCGCGCATGCCGGCTGGATTGCCGTGACGGCGACGGTCCGGCCAATCCGATAGCTCGTTTGCCGATGGAGCCGCGCGCCACGATAGTGGTATCACGTCTCACACTAGGGTTGAGCATGATCGCATTCGCGCTCGTGGTTCCGGCGTGCGCCCCCGCACCGGCGCGCGCGCCGGTCGACACAGCGATCTCGTTCGAGCGAGTCGCGCGACCCGTGCTCCGCGTGGCGGCGCGCACCGATACACGGGACCCGTCGCTCGCGTTCGATGCCGGCGGGAGCCTCTGGATCGGCGCGGTCACCGGCGGCAAGAATCCCGGCTACGCGCTCTTCCGGTCCCCGTCGCTTGGGGACCGCTTCGAGCTCGAGCAAGTCGCGCCGGTACGGCCCGGCATGCTCACCGGCGGACAGTTGGGCCCGCGCTTCGTGCTCGATAGCAAAGAGTTCAGCCACCTCATCTACGCGACCGAACAGGCGCGTCGACACGATGTCGTCGTCGCACGTCGGCGCTGGTTCGAATCCGGTTGGACGGGAGTCAGCGCGCGCGGTTGGGCGGCCGACAGCCGGAGCTGGGGAGCTTTCGCCGATCTCGCCGTCGCCCCCGACGGACGCGCGTTCGCGACCCTGCTCGACGAACGAAATCACCATGGACCGTCTGATGACGTCAGCGAGGTCTGGTTAGCGCGCACGGACGACGACACGCATGTCACGCATGTCCAGCGCGTTGGAGCGCATACGTGCTCGTGCTGCCGAACGGCCGTGGCAACACGCGACGGCCGGACGATCTTTGTCGCGTATCGCGGCGACTTCGATCGCGATCAACGCGACATGACGGTCGTGACGTCGCACGACGGCGGCGTCACGTTCGATCCGCCCGTGCGCATCGCCCAGGACGGTTGGTCCATTCATGGTTGCCCCGAATCCGGGCCGTCACTGCTCCTCGACGGCATGCGCCTGCGCATCGCCTGGTTCACGCTGGGGGCCGATGCGCGACCGCGTGTGCTCGTGAGCCATTCGGACGATGACGGGAAAACGTTCGCTGCACCGGTCGAGGTTTCGGGTGCGGTGCTCGACGCGAACTATCCCCGGCTCGCGGCCGCAAAACCGGCGGGCGCGCTCGTAACGTTCGTCGGACGCGATCCCGCCGATGGCGGCTTTGGTAAGATTCGGGCCTGGATCGTACGGCTGTCCGGCGATGATCGTTCCGCTCCGCAGGCCGTAACGCCGCCGTCCCTCGACGTCAGCGATCCCGTGGCGATCATGCCGAACGCAACCGTCGTCGCGGTTGCGGCAAACGGGACCACGGACGTCGTCCTGGTTCGGGGCCGCGTTCGCCAATGATCGCAACATCATGGGCTTCAACGGACGTGTTCCATCGCGAACCAACAGCGGGAGAGATGGCATGCGCCGATCGAGTTTCTTAGCCGTCCTCGCGGCTGCCGCGACGCCCACGCTGCCATACAAATCCCTTGCGGCCAGTTCGCGCACACCGGCCGGATCCGCGCGCGTTCGGCTTGGCTACATTGGCAATGTCTGCGAGGCCGTGACCGTCACCGCCCCGACCAGCCTGGCTTTTCTCAACGAGCGGCTCGCCGCCGAACGCGTTCGGTTCGAGAGCGAAGACGCACTCGCCGCCGCACTTCACGCCGGAACAATCGAAGCGGCGTCGATGAATCTGCCAAGCCTGATCGGAGCGCTCGATGGCGGTTGCCAGGTGCGCGTTGCAGCCGGTCTTCACACCGGCTGCATGAGCGTGTTGGCACGCGACGCTTTCGCGTTTTACGGGCCGAGGGACCTCAAAGGGCAAACGATCGGGACGGATCGGTTCGACGGCCCGGCCATGCATCTGCTCATGGCGATTCTCGCTAAGCAGGGTCTCGATCCGCATCGCGACGTCAAGTGGCGCGGATACTCGTCGGGCGAACTCGATTCCGCGCTCCAAGCACATGTCGTAAACTGCGTTGCCGTCTCGGATCCGATCGCCTACGAACTCCAGACGGCTCACCGCGTCGAACCGTTTCTCGATACCGCGGGCGGCGGCTTCTCCTGCGGCAACGATATCGCCACGGGTCATCATTGCTTTTTGGCGCTCGCCGGCAGCCTCGTTGAACGCCGGCCCGCGCTGGCGGCAGCGCTGACGCGCGCCTATCTCAATAGCAGCGCCGCTTTCGGAGGCAGCCTCGACTCGCTGCAACTCGACGGGTTCTACGGCCCGTTTCGAGCCGGTCGAGGCGAGACGCTCGGGATGCTCGCATCGTATGAGTGGCAGGCTTCGACGGACTTCGTCGTCGAGGAACTCGAATTGACCGCACGGGATTTCCAGCGAGCCGGATTGTTACAAACGACAACGGATCCGATGGCCTTCGCCCAGCGCGCCGTTGCGGATCTCCAAGATGTGTAGTTTGCGAACGCCGACCCGGGCGGTATCCGCAATCGCGTTCGCGCTCGTCATCGTCGCGTCAACCATGGCGCAGGCCGCCGGCTATCCAACGAAACGCGCCCCCGATTTCACGCTCGTCGATCAACGCGGCAAGCCGTTTACGCTCGCGCAATATCGTGGGCGCCCCATCGTGCTGTTCTTTGGCTATGCGCACTGCCCCGACGTGTGTCCGACGATCCTAGCCAATCTCAAGCGCGCGCGGGAGTCCGTCGCGCATGCGCGCGACACTGTCGTCGCCCTCGTTACCGTCGACCCGCGGCGCGACACCGCGGCGGAGCTGGGCCGGTTCGTCGGCGAGTTCGATCCGGAGTTTATCGGATTGACGGGGACCGACGCGCAACTCAATCGCGTCTATCGCGCCTATCACGTGAAAATCCAGAATACGATCGGCGACTCCGGCGGCTATCTGGTCGCACACACGGCGTTCGTGTACTACATCGACCGCGCTGGGCGGTTGTCGGGTTTCGGAACGTGGGACGACCCGCAGCCGATCTTGGATGAAGACCTTGGCAAGAGCGCGTCCTCCAAACGCGCACCTTGACGACGGCGGGCCGTCGACGTGAGCGGCGGCACGACCGAGTCGCATTCCAACCGCGCGCGATCGCACTTGCCGCTATGTGCGCCATCTGCGCGACGCCGATCGTGGCGAGGGCCCATGCTGTTCTCGTCGCAAGCGATCCGGCCGTCGGCGCGCGCGTCGACCGCGCACCGCAGACGGTGACGCTCACCTTCGATGAGCCGGTGGAGACATCGGTCGGCTCACTCCGGGTCTTCGATGCGAAGGGTGATCCGCACACGTCCGCCACGCCTCGCGGGGCGCCGACCACCTCTACCTCAGCTCGGCACCGACTCGAGCCCTTACCTTTCAGTTCTAGCTCGTCTGGCCAGATCGCCAGCACTGGAAGCCAGGGGTTCGAGCGACGCGGCTCCCGTTTTTGTTCGCGGTTGCATTTGTAGCTACGGGCTCGGGCGACTCTTTAGTCGAGTCGGCGGCGAACACCGAGATTGATATCACCCAGTCTGTCGAGGTTCACAATGACAGAGCCCCAAGCGCCAACCAGTCCGTCGCACCAGCACGTGCACACACACGTTGACGGAATCGAGCATGCCCATCAACATGATCACGCCGATCACGATCACGACCATTACCACCATGCCCACAACGCTGATGTGCACAGTCACGATGACGACGTAGGCGAGCACACGCACGCAATCATGCGTGAACACTGATGGGAAGACGTCCGGGGTCAGGGGACCGCCATCCCGAGCAGTCCGCGACCGAACTCCTAGTGCAGCTCATTCACGGCGGCCTGCGCTTGCGCGAGGCTACATGGCGATCCATCGGCGTGCGCTTGAAGAACGCGGTGGACCCAAAGCGGCTAGCACCGAGTATCTGACATATGCACGCTGCTTAGTCGACACGTTTGGCCAGGATTACCTGGACTACTTGGAGAGCTGGCTCGAGGCAGATCAATTGCGTCCGTTGCGTACTATGCCAATCGGCTCGTTATAACAAAAAACGGCTCGCGCTAAGCGTTCGCCCCGGACATATTGTCTACAAGAAAGACAATAACCAAAAACTAAATCTATCTTCCCGTCGATCACGTATCTGTACTCGTCTGGTGGCGCGAGTCGGCACACGCAGTGTACAGCTTCGCTCCGCCGGCGTTGTCGCTGTCCGCGGATTCGTTGCGAGGTGTACGTGGCTCTGTTTGCTTACGTGGTCGCTGTATTCTTGGCGGCGTTGCCGGTATCGCAGGTCTCGCCCAGCGTAAGTCCGAGTATGGTGGCTCAAGGCTCCAATGTCGGTCCAACGTCACAAGCACAGCCGTCCCCGTGTCCGTCGAGCTCGCCCGCCGGAATTTCGGGCATTCCGCCGGGAGCCCCAACGGCTCTAGCCGCGTCATCGACCCCATGCGCAGCCGGGCTCAAGCAAATCGGGCGCGTGTCGGTGGGCCGAAAGGCGAACCTTGTCGGCAAAGCGATCTCGGCGTCCACGGGAACGATTAGTCAAGAGCAGATCGCGACGCGCCCACTCCTTCGGCCTGGAGAAGTGCTCGAAGATATTCCCGGCCTCATCATCAGTCAGCACAGCGGCGGCGGCAAGGCCAACCAGTATTATTTGCGCGGCTTCCAACTTGATCACGGAACGAACTTGGAGGCCGATATCAACGGGGTCCCGGTGAACCTCGGCTCGCATGCGCACGGCCAAGGCTATTCGGACATCAACTATCTCATGCCTGAGCTCGTCGGCTACGTCGAATTCAAGAAGGGCACCTATTTTGCCGATCAGGGCGATTTTGCCGTTGCCGGCGGTTACAATCTCTACTACCGAAATACGATCGAGCCGACGTCAGAGTTCACCGCCGGAGACTTTGGATACGACCGTTTCTTCACCGCGAACACCGTGAAGGTGGGCGCCGGTAATCTGCTCTATGCAGCGGAGATCGCGCATGACAACGGTTCGTATGTCCGGGCGGATGAATACCACCGCTATAATGGGGTTCTGCGTTACTCCCGGACGCAGGGCCCAAATAGCCTTGCCGTCACCGGCATCGCTTACAACGGCGCGTTCAACTCGACGGACCAGATCCCGCAACGCGTTGTGGATCAGGGTCTCATCAGCCGGTTTGGCTACGAGGATCCGACCGACGGCGGCAATACGTACCGCTACGCGCTCTCTTCACAGTTCACCCATACCAACCCAAACGGCGCGACCAAGTTCAACGTTTATGGCGTGAACTCTCTGCTCAACCTGTTCTCGAACTTCACGTACGACTACTTCGATGCCAACGACTACTATAATGTGACGCAAAACCCGATCACGTGCAATCCGGCCTACATGTCCTGTACCCCCAACTCCGGGACCGCTCCGCGAACCAACAAATATCAGTCATACTGCCCCGCGAATAACACGGCGCCGGTCGGCGCTGCGGTGCACTCGGTGGCGCTCACGCCTTATACCTTCACGTGCGGTGACCAGCGCGAGCAGGTCGATAAGCGCATGTACTACGGGTTCGACACGAGTCGCAGCTTTGTGACACCTGGCACCGAGACGACCATTGGCGCTGGGATGCGCAACGATAATGCCCCCGTTGTCGGGCTCTACCTCACAAACGCCCAACAGCAGTACCCGAACGGAACGCTAAGCAACGATCACGTGGTCAACACGTCGGAGTTTGCTTACGTTGAATCACGCATCTCAATCGGCTCGAAGCTCAAGCTTATTCCGGGCCTGCGTTACGATCACTACAACTATAGTGTTGCGGCGTTCGACCCGGCAAACTCGGGTACCGCGAATGAAGGGCTACTCGATCCGAAATTCGCCGTCGCGTACGCCGCATCGCCGCACGAAGAGTTCTATGCCGACTACGGCGAGAGCTTTCACTCCAATGACGCTCGCGGGGTGATCGGCAACGTCGACCCCCAAACGCACGCCAACTTCGACTCGACCGGCGCACCGGTCCAATTCAATTCGCCACTCACTCGGGCGGTCGGGTACGAACTCGGCTACCGCTACTCGTCGCCCAAGCTCACCTCGACGGTCTCGGTCTTTCGCTTGCTCGTCGCAAACGAACTCATTTTCGACGGCGACCATGGCACGACGTCGGTCGGCGGCCCCGACGTGCGTCAAGGCATCGAACTCGCGAACTACTATACGCCGACCAAGAACCTGACTTTCGACGCGGACCTCGCAACGACGACTGCTCGCTTCTTGACGGACCCCCTTCACCAGGGTACGGGCGTCCCTGAGTCGCTGGCCGGCGTGATATCGGCCGGCGCGACCCTCGATCAGCCGCATTTCGCTGCAAGTTTGCGCGTGCGCTACTTCGGCCCGCGCATTCTGGATACACAGGGTGACGCTTCGTCACCGCCGTCGACGACGTTAAATTCGCAGGTGACACTCAAGCTGAAGCGACGCAGCAGCATCTCATTGGACGTGTTCAATATCCTAGACTCGCCGGCTGCCGACGTCACCTATTATTACGCCTCGTGGCTCAAGTCCGATGCAGCCAACCCGGCTTTGGCGAACAACCCTTCCATCAATCCGGCGCTCGGTGGGAGCGGCTTTAATGACTACCACTTCCATCCCTCACAAGCACGGACCGTGCGCCTAACCTACTCGACCGGATTCTGAGTACCTCAGCGTAGCGGTCAAAGTTGAGGGATGCCGCGGGGAGCGCGGGGGAATGTAGCGGCACCCATCGAGCGACGCGCGCTTGCAATCCGTTCGCGTCTAAGCAGGCCCGACGCCCGATAGCTCCGTGCCCAACGGTACAGCGTCGACGCGTCTAGTCCGGCACCCCGAGCTCGTTCGATGATCACCGCACGAGGGCAGCGGGCGCCGTCGAGCATTGGACTGATGAGCTCCAGGCGGCGGCGCGCTTCGGCCCAGTCGTGATCGTCGAGCCAGGCGAGGTCCGGCTGGACCGGAGTCGTCGACGATGGGGGCTCAACCGGATTGAGATCGACGACCGCCAGCCGGCGTAACTCCTGGGTTTCGACATCGCGGGCAACCACCAGATCGAACCCGAGCAGCTGCATAATCACGAATCGGCGCCCGCCGCTGTCGACCTCGGCGCCGTCTTGAAGCNNGCTACTGAGGCAGCGTCTTTACGTCAGTCGCATCCTCTTCGCGGTCTCACACACCGGCGAAGTGATCCGCAGAGAGGCGCTGTTCCGATTGCTGTCTCACCATCTCTACGAACGCAGTTGACGAAGCCGAAGCGTGAGACCGGCGGCAACAAGTACACTGACGGCGCTGACGAGATAAATCGATTTTAACCCGGTATCGCCCGCGAGCAGTCCCAATAACGGACTCGAGACGCCGAGCGAAAGATCGAGGAAGGCGGTGTACGCTCCCATGGTAACGCCGCGATTTTCCGCCCGCGCACGCCGAATCGCTTCAACGCCCAGACTTGGATACACAAGGGAGTAGCCGAACCCACTGAGCGCTATGCCGGCCAGCGCGATCGGCATTGAAGGGGCGGCCCAAATGAGAAATAAGCCCGCCGCTTCGATGAGGATGCAAACGAATGAAACCTTCGCGCCGCCGATTCGATCAGCTAATCCGCCGAAGACCAGTCGCCCCACAATAAATGCTGCACTGAGGCCCGAAAATGCGGGCCACACCGGTGCCCAACGGTGATCGACGAACAGCAGCGCGATGAATGCCATGATCGCCCCAAAGCCGACGCCGCTGAGCGCTAAAGCGATGCCCGGCGCCCAAACAGCGCCCACAAGACTGGTGATTCCCGTCCGCTGCGTTTGTGCCGGTGCTGATGCCACGGGCAGCGGCACCAGAAGCGCAAGGGAACCGAGCGGAATCACCAGTGTTGCCAAAGCGATAGCGAAGAAGCCGTAGCTACCGTATAACGCGGTTCCCAGCGGTGCGCCGATGGCGAAAGCCGCGTAGAGCGACGTGCCGACCCAGGCCATGACTTTGCCGGCACTTTGCGCGCCCATCAGCGCTAACCCCCAGCTCAGCGCGCCGGTTATGATGAAACTGTCTGCAACCCCAAGCAGCGCGCGGCCGATGAGCAAAATCGAAACCGCCAGGCTCGCTTGCTCGACAACGGCGCGCGAGAGCAAGAAGAGCCCTCCGCCGGTGGCCGCCGTAAGCATTCCGATGACGACAGCGTGCTTCGCGCCGCGCGTGTCGGCGAAGCGGCCGGCAACCAGACGCGAGAGCAGGGCCGCCGCAAACGGACTGCCGGCAACGAGCCCGACCATGAAGTTACTCAGGCCGAGCTCGTTACGCACGTACAGCGGCACCACCGGCATCGCGAGGCCGACGACGAGATAGGCTACGAAGACGAACGTCATTATGGGTGCAAGCACCAAACTCGCGGCCGCGTGAGGCATCTCACGGCGCGTACGGATCGCGTCCATCGGCTTTGACCGCCTAAGTTCCGCTGTCTGCAAAGACGCGCCGCGCGATCTGGATGGCCGTATTTGCCGTCGGCCATCCAGAGTAAAACGCAAGGTGGGTGATGACTTCAATCAGTTCGTCTTGAGTGACTCCGTGCTCAAGCGCTGTTTTGAGATGGAACGGCAACTCGTTGATGCGGTAGAGCGCGACGAGTCCCGCGACGGTGATCATGCTCCGGTCGCGCGGAGAAAGGTTCGGGCGTCTCCACACGTCTCCAAAGAGCACCTTGTCGGTGTATTCCGCAAGCGCGGGCGCGATATCGCCGAACGCTTCGCGTGCAGCCGTTGGTTCATCGGGCATACATTACCTCGCCTATCCACACGGGCAGAGCATAGCCCGGCTTTTTATAAATATATTATGTTGCGTTTTCTAACTGGTATTGCTCGTCCGTGACGTGTTCAAGCCAGTCAACGTTTCTGCCGTCAAGTGCCTCTTGTATCGCGATGTGCGTCAGCGCCGTGGTCGGCGCGGCGCCGTGCCAATGTTTCTCGTCCGGCGCAATGATGACCACATCGCCCGGCCGAATTTCCTCGATGGGTCCGCCCCAACGCTGAACGCGTCCGCAACCGGCGGTGATGATCAGCTTTTGTCCGAGCGGATGCGTGTGCCAGGCCGACCGGGCGCAGGGTTCGAACGTGACAATGCCGGCGCTTACCCGAGACGGATCGGTCGCCGCGAACAGCGGATCGATCCGGACCGTTCCGGTGAAATACTCCGCTAATCCCTTGGCGGACGGCTGTGACCCAGAACGTTGAACGGTCATTCGTGCTCCTCGGACGAAAAATGTGCGTGTTTGCACGTACCCCGATCGCAGGTCGCGGTACTTCAAAGCCGGACGCTGCGGTGACGTCGCATGACGGTCCAGTCGAGCGGGACCAAGTGAGGTCGATCGCCGAAGTCGCGTTCGACACCGATCGCGTCCGTCCAAGAGTGTACGTCGGGCGACGTCTGTCGAGAAAGCCACTGGGGAAAGGTACGACCGGCACTGTAACGATGGACGATCGAGAACAACGGGCCGAACTGCGGCGATTTCTTAAAGACCGAAGAGCGCGGCTTCGTCCAGCCGATGTCGGCTTAGCTGCAATGGGACGGCGACGCGTTCGCGGGCTTCGCCGGGAGGAGGTTGCCGGACTTGCCGGCATCGGCGTTTCGTGGTACACGGCGTTGGAAAACGGCGACGCCAAAGGCGTCTCGGAGGCGACGGTTCTCGCAGTCTCGGACGCGCTTCGGCTGTCGGACTCGGAAACATCCTACTTCCTGGCGCTTACCGGACGAGCCGGAACCCAAGAGGTTCGCGCGCCCAATCCGTTGCTTTCGGAAAGCCTCAAGGCGATCGCGTTTCCCGCGTACATCGTCACCGCAACCTGGGAGGTCGTCGACTGCAATCCGGCCTTTCGCCGCGTGTGGGACATCGGCGCTGAGGAGATCCCCTTTAACGCCGTCGAGCGGCTGTTTGTTGATGGGCGAGCGCGACGAATGCACGCGCACCAATTCGCGACGAATATCGCGCCGGTCGTTGCAATGCTGCGTTCAGGACTCGCGCGACGGCCGAATTTGACGACCCTCGGAAATCTCCGCGACCGACTCCTCGCCGACACAGAAATTCGACCGATCTGGGATGCCTTCGAGATCAGCGATCCATTCGTACCAAACACCTGCACGATCGAATCGCCGATCGGGCCGTTCACCTATGAGGCGTTGACGCTCAGCGCCGGCGAACTCTCGGGCATCGTCATTCAGGTTCCCGACCACGCAAGTCAAGAGCTACTCGCAGCGTCGATTCAATCGCGATAGCACGGATGGCTCTGGATATAAAAAGAGCCCGCACTACACGCTTTTGAGCGAGCGTTCGGATTGCGCTTCCGGAACGCGCGGACCGACGGCGTTTCGACGACGCTAAGCCGGAATGAGAATGAGAAATTAGATGCCGGAAGCGACGGCTTTGAGCTGATCGAATCCTTCGTGAACAACATCGACGAGTTCTCGGCCTGCCGGGTCCTCGAGCCAACGGCCGAATCCGACGTGGAACACGGCCATCCCCATGTCGGCGGCGAGGCTCGCCGCCGGTTCCCGAACGCCGCGCCGCTGCAAGGCACCCGCGAGCGCCGCGGTGAGCGTCGCACGTTTGATCAGTTCGCGTTCCCGCAGATCCGCGTGCGCGGCGACGATTCGTTGGCGCTCGCGGGAAAGGGCGCGCCGTCCGTGCATCAGTTTCGACATCGCTTCGACTGCGATCCGAACGGCTTCGATCGCGGAGAACGCCGGCGGCGCCCCGTCGAGCGCCCGCAATAGCTCCTCCTGTAATGCCGCTGCGCCGCCGAAGAAGACCTCGCGCTTATCGGCATAATGCCGGAAAAAGGTCCGCTCGGTGAGCCCTGCCCGCTTGGCAATGTCGGCCACGGTAGTCGGCTCGTATCCTTTATCGAGGAACAGTTCGTAGGCAGCCTGCTCGAGGCGGCCACGTGCGTTTGGGCTCCAGCGGCTCATTTTCACCATCATACATGATGACAGCGACTGTCATCTCTGTTATGATTGATGTCAGTCACTGCCATCATGGAGTGTGTCTCTACTATGCACGTTTTCGTTACTGGGGCCACCGGTTGGGTCGGATCAGCGGTCATCGAAGAGCTTCGCGCTGCCGGCCATACCGTCGTAGGCTTGGCGCGGTCCCGAGATGCTGCGGCGGCCCTTGCTGCTGCGGGCATCGCCGTTCAGCGCGGTAGCCTCGAAGATCTCGCGAGCTTGCGCGCCGGCGCGGCCGCCGCGGACGCCGTAATCCACACCGCCTTCAACCACGATTTTTCGCGCTTCGCCGAAAACGGCGCGGTCGAGCGGAGCGCCATCGACGCGCTGGGCTCCACGTTGGCCGGGACGGGGCGGCCGCTGATCGTCAGCTCCGGTGTCGGGTTGGTCTCACCGGGACGCCTGATAACGGAGGACGATGTCCGCGATTCGAACGCGGAAGTCTTCCCGCGCGATCCCGAGTCGGCGGCCGCAGCCGCGGCAGCGCGCGGCGCACGCGTCTCCGTGATTCGGCTCGCCCCGTCCGTCCATGGCGAAGGCGACCACGGCTTCGTCCCACTCGTCATCGACTTTGCGCGCCGGCACGGCGTCTCCGCGTACCCGGGTGCGGGGAATAATCGGTGGCCCGGCGTCCACCGCCGCGATGCGGCGCGGCTCTACCGTTTGGCCCTCGAACGCGCCGCCGAGCATGCCGTTTACCACGCGGTTGCGGACGAGGGTGTGCCGTTCCACGAGATCGCCGGCGTGATCGGGCGTCAGTTAAACCTCCCCGTCGCGAGCGTATCGGGAGCAGACGTCGACGCCCACTTCGGCTGGTTCGCGCGGTTCGCGCAACTCGACGCCCGCGCCTCGAGCGCCAAAACGCGGCAAGCGTTGGGGTGGCATCCCACCGAACCCGCGCTGCTCGACGATCTGGACAGCGCGGCGTACTTTAACTCCGCCGCAGCGGTTCCGACGCGATAAGGCGCAAAGCACGAGCCACCGCAGTGACCGTCTTCAGTGAGACACGTATGTCGCGACCCATCTCAAAAAGGGTGTACCAAGCAACCGAAACGTCGGCGTGCTCCGCAACTTCCTCGCGTCGCAATCCTTTTGTACGCCGCCGCCCACCACCTAGCAGCCCGACGTCCTCGGGACGCAGCGCGTCGCGACGCGCCTTTAAGAAACGGCGGAGCTCGGATCGCCGGGCGCTTTCCTCGGGTCGTACCTCCGTATCGGTCGTGGCATCCATCGTTATACTTTCACCTCATCGGAAAGCCGACTTCATAGCTCCCGCCATTGAGACCCTGTACGATCGAACCCATGGAGATACCAAACGTTGCCCGCATCGCTATTCTTGGCACCGGCAAGATTGCACGAGGGCTCGGGCGAGCCTGGGCCCGGAAGGGGCATCCGGTGGCCTTCGGGTCTCGATCACATGCACGAGGACGCGCGTTTGCCGACGAAATTGGCTTTGGGACGCTTGGCGCGGACGCTGCAAGCGCCGTCGATGGAGCCCAAGTTGTGCTTCTCGCCGTTCCTTGGGCTGATGCCGCGATGGTTGTGCGTAGTATCAATTTCGATGCTAAAGTGGTCATCGATCCGACGAATCCAATGGACGAGCGCTTTGTGCCTCTAACTGATGCGGAAACGTCTCTCGCCGAAATGATCGCTGGCGCCGCGCCTTCGGCCCGCGTCGTAAAAGCTTTCAATACAACCTTTGCGCAGATTTATGATCTTGAAGAAACGCTACTCCGTGAAGCCGAAACGAACACGTATCTCGCGTCTGATGACGAAGAAGCGAAGACGCTCGTCGGGTCGCTGGCAGCGGAAATTGGCTTCTCGCCAATAGACGCCGGCCCACTTGCCGTATCACGGCTCCTTGAAGCGGCCGCGGCCTTCATCGCAACCCTCGCCTACAAACGCGATTTCGGTCAATTTATTTCTCTCAACGTCCATGAATTTGCCGCCGTCGGCGTTCCCGAACGCGCGGCATGATGCGAAACTTTCAGAGCTCACGCATCGCTGTCATTGGCGCGGGAAACATCGGCGGGACGCTGGGAAAGCTCTGGGCTGATGCCGGCCACCAAGTTGTCTTTGGAGCCGCCGACCCGGCCGCCGTTGATCCACTTCTCGCGGGAATCGACGGCAACGCCGCCGCAGCCACGGTATCCGTCGCGATCGATAAGGCCGCCATCGTCCTCGTGGCGATACCGTTCGGCGCGTGGCCGTCCTTCGGCAACAAGAACGCCGCACGGCTGGCGGACAAAGTAGTCATCGACGCCACGAATCCCGATCCGGGCCGAGATGGAGCGATTGCCGAGCAAGCGCTTTCGTCGGATGACGGTTCCCTTCTGTTCGTCACTGAATTTGCCCCAGCCGCCCTTCTTGTCAAAGCGTTCAATACGATGCAAGCAAGTGTGCTTCGCAACCAAGCGCATCGCGCCGGCGCTCCGCTCGCATACGCAATCGCGGGCGACCACACGGATGCGGTTGAGCTAGTCGCTCAACTTGTTGAGGATGCCGGTTTCGATCCGGTCCTAGTCGGCAACGCCCGAACCGCGAAGCGCTTCGATCGAGGCACCTCGGTTTGGAATAATCCGATGACGGCCGATGAGTTGACAAAAGCTCTCGACCAATCGCCGACGTGAACGCAGTTAATCCCTTCGATCTAAGCAATACTACGACTCTCATTATCGGTGGCAGAGGCGCAATGGGATCGGCGATAGCTAGATGCGCTGCGGCATGCGGATCTCGGATAATCATCGGTGAACGTGAGCCGGGACCTAATAACGGTGATGGGGGCTCAGTGCTCTTTGACGCGACATCAGAAGATAGCGTGCGTGCGGCCTTAACTAAGCTTGAATCTCTGGATCACGTCGTGGTGGCGATTTCAGCAAGGGCAAGCGGCGGCAGTATCGCCGAGACCTCGCCCGCGGAAGCTTCACAAGCGTTCAAACGGTTTTGGGCGAATTACAACGTGTTTGCACTTGCTTCCCGGACGCCTGAAGCCAAACGGTTCGGTGACGCTGATCTCTGGCAGCAGCGCGCGGTGTCCCGGTCCAGGATTTGGGCTCTGGACGACCATGCATGGTGCTATCGAATCCCTCGCGCACGCGGCGAGCATTGAACTCGCTCCCATTAGAGTCAACGTTATCAGCCCGGGCGGCATCGGCATGCGACCGGATCGCCAGTTGGCGCACCATCACGGCAGCCCGGAAGATGTTGCAATGCTTGCGGTTGCCGCGATGGCAAGCAAGGCCGTTACAGGCGCTCTCATTGACGTTGATGGCGGGGA
>PLAE01000140.1 GCA_003134035.1 Candidatus Velthaea versatilis | reverse complement strand
GGCATCGTGAGCACGTGGGGCTTTATCGTCGTGTGTCAGATGATTTTGCGCCGCTCCATCAACCGGCGGGAGATTGCACCAGTCGCGTTTGCGATGCCGTTCGCCCCGTTCACCTCCTGGATCACGCTGGCGTTCTTGGTGAGCGTGCTGGTCCTCATGGGTTTCGACTATCCGGACGGCACGTATACCATCGCGGCAATTCCGGTCGTCGCGCTGTTGCTCGGCATCGGTTGGGTGGTCCTAAAAGGCAGCAGCCCGTTCAGCCCGACGATCCCTTCGTATGTGCTCACCCAGGCCGTCGAGCTCGATCGGCACAACGATCCGACGTAGCCGAGCCGCGACCATGCGGGGCGCGAAGGCCCGCCGGCCCGCGATACGAAGCGACAGGCGCCGATAGAACCTCTCTACGTTTACGTTTATCAATAGGAGCGCGTCGGGTTTACCCGACACGCGACGACGGGCGGCTCGGGCGTAGCCCGAACGCGACGGATCGACGAAGTCTATCTAGTTGCGGGTGACGAGATATTTCACCATCTCGTCGAGGAGGTCCGCGATGTCGCCGCAGACGATGACGCTGCCGCTGTCCGGCAATCGCTCGGGCGAGGCCATTTGCTCGAACTCGTCGCTCAACTCGCCGTAGCGCTCGGGGTCCACGCGGTGCGAATGCCCAACAGCGACGGCGTTCAGTCCTTGACCCCGCCCGACACATTCGCTCCTCGGGCGAAGCCCGAACGCGAAGGTCGCCGCAGTCGACCCACTCTAGGGTCGTGCGTTCCGACCGAGAAGCGCCGCTTCATGAGTGACCGCACCGTCGAGCGTACGGAAATCCACTTCGCCTCGGCCACCGAACTCGCGGCGGCGATCGCGCGCCGTGAGATCGGCGCGCTCGAAGCACTCGAAATGTACATCGCGCGCGTCGAAACCGTCGACGGGGCGCTCAACGCGGTCGTCGTCCGCGATGACGCGCGGGCCCGCGCGCGCGCCCGCGCGATCGACGCGGGGTCCGCCGGCGGCGGGCCGCTGCGCGGCGTGCCGATGACGGTCAAGGAGAGTTTCGACGTCGCCGGGCTGCCGACGACGTTCGGCCTGCCCGAGTATGCGCGCAACGTGCGCGCCCGCAGCGCGGTCGCCGTCGAGCGACTCGAAGCAGCCGGCGCGGTCGTGTTCGGCAAAACGAACGTCCCGCGCTTGCTGCTGGATTGGCAGAGCTTCAACGCCGTCTACGGCACGACGGCGAACCCGTGGGACACTGCGCGGACGCCCGGCGGATCGTCGGGCGGCGCCGCCGCCGCGCTCGCCGCGGGACTGACGGGCCTCGAGATCGGCAGCGACATCGGGGGCTCGATTCGCGTGCCGGCCCACATGTCGGGGGTCTTTGGCCACAAGCCCACTTGGGGTCTGCTGCCGATGATCGGACACTCGTTGGCCGGTGCGGTCGCGCCCACGGACATCTCCGTGATCGGACCGCTGGCGCGGTCGGTCCGCGACTTGCAGGTAAGTCTCGACGTGCTCGCCGGACCGGATCCGGCGGACGGCGCGCAGCGCGTCGTGCTGCCGCCGCCGCGCGCGACGTCGTTCGCCGGTTTGCGCGTCGCGGTGTGGGCGGACGATCCGGTGTCGCCGACCGATCCCCAGATCACCGCCGGGTTGCACGAACTTGCCGTTTTCCTCGCGCGACGCGGTGCCGTCGTGCGGCACACCCGCCCGCCGATCGATGTCGCCGAAGCCTACGATCTCTTTCTCAAGCTGATCGCTTGCGCGCTGGCTCCGCGGTTCACGCCCGAGCAGCTCGCGGAAGCGGCGGCGCGCGCGGCGGCCGCGCCGGACGACCCGAATCCCGACGCCGTGATGGACCGCAGCTACGGTTTACTGCACCGCGAATGGCTGCCGCTCAACGAGCGCCGGCATGTCATCCGCCGGATCTGGCAAGCCTTCTTCGCCGATTTCGACGTGCTCTTGTGTCCGCCGTTCGGCACCGCGGCACTTCCGCACGACACGACGACACCGCAGCGCGAGCGCCGGGTCGTCGTCAACGGCCGCACGATCGCGTACAACGGGCTCGGCTTTTGGGCCGGCACCATCGGCGCCTATGGGCTCCCGGCGACGGTTGCGCCGCTGGGGCAGACTCGCCAAAACGTACCGATCGGCGTTCAAATCGTCGGCCCGGCGTACGCGGACTTGCAAACCTTGGCCTGCGCGGCCCTGCTCGAACGCGAATGGCGCGCGTTCACGCCGCCGCCGCTGCCCGTCTAGCGCGCGTTGCTCGAATTTCGCGCCGCAAGTGAACTGACGGCGGATGCTGCCCGTTATTGAAACGGACAACATCGATGTGACCGGCGTGACCTGGTACGTCCGGGAGTAGGTCCCTCCGGCCTGTGCCATCAGTCACTCGACAATTGTAATAGTTGGGAAAAAAATACCAACTTTTGAGAAGTCCGCAGATCACGTTCTTGCTCTAGCATACGTCCATACCTCGTCGGTTTTTTCCCGACGCGCCATTCGGTGTAAGGTCGTAGGAGTACAACAAATGATCGCCCTCGATATGGTCCCGCTCAAGACTTTCGTCATCGAACGCCAATCGCTTATTGCGAAGGCTCTGCACTCGTTTCTCGATGAGAACCCGCTCATCCGCGTGGTCGGAGATGCGCCGTCGGTGAAGGTCGAGGATCTCCAGCGCACCCGCCCGGATCTCATCGTCTTCGGTCTGGACAACGCCCTGCACGACGTTAGCGAAGCCCTCGCGCTGGCCCGCAGCGTGTGTCCGAACGTTCGGTTTTGCGTCTTGTCGAGCTTCGCCAACTCCGACGTCATGCAGCGCAGCATCGCTTCCGGCGCCGACGGCTTCGTGGTCAAAGATATCTCGCCCAGCGAACTGGATGTCGCGTTCCGTGTCCTGGCCAGCGGTTCGTCGTACGTCGACCCGCGTGTCGCCGGCGGCATGCTCAAGCGCCGCTACGAAGCCAACACGGGTTCGGCGATAAGCGATCTGACCACGCGCGAAGCCGACATCCTGCGCCTCATCGCCGGGGGTCTCGCGAACAAAGAGATCGGCGCCAAGCTGCAACTTTCCGAGAAGACGATCAAAAACTACGTCAGCCGGATCCTATCGAAGCTCAACGTCTCGGCACGCACGCAAGCCGCAGTATACGCGATCAAAGCCGGTTTCATCTGATCGAGGGGCATGGTTTCACCCCTCAATCGGCTTGCGGATCAGGCCCGCATGAGCAGCCACTCTTGTGCGCGCGCGACATCCGCACGAATAGCGCTTTCGAGTTGCGCGTTACCGGCTAGCAGCCCCCACAGGCCGCGGTCGGCGCAGAACGCACCGAGCGGGTCCGCGCTCTCGAGCATCGCGTGCGCGGCCGCCACGTCCATGACGCCGTCCTGATATTCGTAGGGCAGTTCGTCGCGATGCCAGCGCGTCAGAAACAGATAGTAGAGGGCCGGAAGCATTGCCGTCGACGCCAGCGGCGCCTTGCGGGCGATCAGCTCCGTCAGCGTCGGCACGATGAAGCCCGGAATTTTCGAGAATCCATCCGCGGTGACGCGCTGATTCGTATCTTGAATGTAGGGATTGCCGAAGCGCTCGAGCACGACATCCCGGTAGGCCTCGAGGTCGAGCGGGCTGGGCGTCAGACACGGGATGACGTCGTCCGTGATGTAGTCGTAAGCCATCTGGCGAATCTCGCGGTCGTGCGTTCCCTCGTGAATGTAATCGAACCCGACCAGCGTTCCGGCCCAGGCGATGCAGCTGTGGCTGGCGTTGAGGATTCGGATCTTCGCCTCTTCATACGGCAGCACCGACTCGACCAGTTCCGCGCCGACGCGCTCCCACGCCGGCCGGCCGGCGCGGAAATCATCCTCGATCACCCACTGAATGAAACTCTCGGCCATCACCGGACACGCATCATCGACGCCGGTGGCTTCTTTGACCCGTACGGCGACGTCGGGACTCGGTCGCGGTGTGATTCGGTCGACCATTGAACTCGGACACGTCGTCTGCTCGCGCACGAACCGGGCGACGTCCGCTTCGCCGCGCCGTTCGAGAAACTCGAGCAGTCCGGTGCGGAAGCGCTCGCCGTTGCTGCGCAAGTTGTCGCAGCTGAGCAGCGTGAGCGGACCGCCGCCGATCTCAAGCCGGCGACGCAGAATCGCGCCGATCGCGCCGTAGATCGTGCGGCGCCCGCCTTCGAGATCGGCCGCCAAGTCGGGATTGGCCAGATCGAGGTGATGGTGTTCGTCGAGGTAGTAGCCGCCCTCGGTCACCGTGAATGAAATGATGCGCGTCGCCGGCCGCGCGCCGAGTTCAACGAGCGCCGCCAATTCCGGATCCCAGGGCACGACCCGGCGGATCGACCGGATTTGTTCGTACGCGCGAACGCCCTCGGGCGTCACCGTTTCGAGCGTGTACGTCCCGTTTTGGCGCTCGAGGCAGTCCAGCAGGGGCACCATGTCGCTGCGAATACTTGCCGCCGCCAGCGTCCAATCCGTAGCGCCCTGCTCGAGCAGCCGGTGCAGGTACCACGCTTGGTGGGCGCGATGAAATGAACCGATCCCAAGATGCAGGATGATCGGTGCCGGACCACCGGCGTTGGCTGAGCTCCCGTTCACATGCGTTTCCTCCTGCGGCTGATGGTGCGGTCCCGGGGCGGTTCGCGCGCGCCGAGCGTTGCGCCGTGAGGCGGCGAGTATGCCGGCGATAGAGCGGACGGCGCTAAGCGGCGTTGCGCAAGCGGTCCGCCGCTTCGACGAACGCGCGGAAAATTGCCGTACTGACGCCGCCGTCGAGCGCGAGCGTCGATTCGGGATGCCATTGCAAGCCCAGCCAGAACGGCGAGGCGAATCGCGCTTCGACGGCTTCGACGATCCCGTCCGGCGTCGTCGCGACGACGTCGAGGTCGGGCGCGACGGCGGCGATGCTTTGATGGTGCCGTGATCCGGTAACGACCGCGGAGCCGCCGACGATCGCCGCCAACAGCGTATCCGGGCGCACCGCGACGGCGTGCCCGTCGATCAAACCGCGTTCGGCTTCGCCGTCGATCGTACGTCGATGCAGCGCGGCGGCCGGTGCGCCGAATGCCGCGCCGATGTCGCCGACGAGCGTCCCGCCGAAGGCCACGTTTGCCAACTGCACGCCGCGACAGATACATAGGGTCGGCACGCCGCGTTCGCGCGCCCGCCGGACTAATGCCAGCTCGAAGGCATCCCGGCCGGCATCAACTTCGTGGGCGTAACCGGACGTATCGCCGTAGAGTTCGGGCGCGACGTCCCCCCCGCCGGCCAAGAGCACGCCGCCGGCCCCGTCGAGTTGCGCGTCGACCGTCGCCGGATCGAAGACCAAGAGCCGCGGCGCGCCGCCGGCGGCGGAAACGGCTTGCGCGTACTCACCGCCGTCCGGAAACGTCGTCGAGATGGCAATGGGAATCATGCTGGGCGCTCGCGGTTGAAACGCAGAAAACGTGTTCGCTGCACGTCCAGCGGCTTCGCGCGCCGCCGAGGCAAACCTTGACCGGCGCGCTGCGCAACGACGTAAATCGCCGGCGATTCCGAGGGTTTCGGTGGCACGCGTGCTAAGCGCACCGCACGGGAGTGAGGGAGGCCGTCATGGCGCTAGCCGATCTATTTCGAAACGAGCCCGACATCGTCTTGTTCGCCCCCGGTGACCACATTATCGACGCCGGCGCGCCGGCCGACGCGATGTACGTCATCATCGACGGGACCGTCGACATCCGCATCGGCAACACGTCGATCGACGTCGTCGGGCCGGGGGACATCGTCGGCGAGCTGGCCCTCGTCGACCCCACAACGCACGGCGCGTCGGTCATTACGCTCACCCCCGCGCGCCTAGCGCGCATCGACCGGCGCCGCTTCCTGTACCTCATTCAAAACACCCCGACGTTCGCGCTCGACGTGATGACGGTGATGGCAGCGCGCATCCGGCGTTTCGACGCCGAGATCGCGACCGGCCGCGTCAGCCTCTCCTGAGCTACCAAAACCTGCGCTGGTAGGAGAAGACGAAACCACTGCCGTTCGGCGGTGCGATCGCCTGGAGGGTGTAGTTCGGCGGCGTCTGGGCCAGAAAGCCGCTCTGAAGAAACGGCGTGAGCGCTTGTCCGCCGAAGGCCTGCGATGAACCTGCGGCTTGATAGAACGTCAGCTGCGCGCCGCTGACTTGGGTGCCGACGTTGATGCCCACACTCGTTTGCGGCGTCGGACCGCCGATCTGCTCGCCGTAAACGAACGAGATGTTTTTCCCGATTCGGCGGCGTGCGGAGGCCGCGACGCTGCCGTTGAGATTGTAATTCAGGTTGAGATCGCTCAGCCCCAGCGCCCCGCCGAGTTTGCTGCTGAACGGCTGCAGAAACTTTTGGGTCAGCTGCGTGTCGACCACGCCCTCGCCCAAGCCCGCAATCGATACGCCGTTATTCGCCGATCCGCCGGTTTGCGCGATGCCCGACACCGCGCCGAGGGCTTGTGCGTTGACCAGCAGTCCGAGAATTTGCTCCTGGCTGTAGGTCGGCTGCGAACTGAAGGCGAGCTGCAGATGCGTCGAGAGGCCGGTGATGCGCAGCAGCACGTCGGTGGGCGGATCGGGCACATTCGTCACCGCCGTCGCGTCGACGCTGGGCGTGATGCCGTCGGACGGATTGAACGAAACCGCGCTGCCGTTTTGCACGGTGAACGTGCGATAGAGCGAGACCGTCCCGTCGGTCGCCGTGAAACGGCCCGCCAGCGTCGGTTCGGCCAACGTTCCGCCCAACCGCGCCATGCCGGTCGTACCGATGTCGACCGGACCCGATTGAATCCGCACGTCGCGCGTCAAGCTCACGCCGACGTCGAAGCCGACATCCGGCAGCGTGCTC
The DNA here is from genome assembly GCA_003134035.1 of Candidatus Velthaea versatilis. Taxonomy (GTDB): domain Bacteria; phylum Vulcanimicrobiota; class Vulcanimicrobiia; order Vulcanimicrobiales; family Vulcanimicrobiaceae; genus Velthaea; species Velthaea versatilis. The sequence goes on along the minus strand of PLAE01000140.1, from coordinate 16,323 downwards.
GCCGAACTTTGGCTCGCACCGCCGCCGGGCAGCAGCGCGGTGTACGGGATGCGCGCGCTCGACAAGGCCACGTTTCCGGCGACTTGCAACGGCGCAGCGGCGCGTTTATCCGCGCTCAGCGTCCCGTCCACATAACCCGTGTAATACGCGGGCAGCGCGAAGTAGGCGTTGGCGATGGTAACGTTGCTGCGCAGCGAGAGTCCGCGGATCGGGTCGCGCAGATCGCGCACCGTGAGGCTGCCGCTGCCGTCGATGTTGCCTGGTGCCGCGTGGGCGTGCAGCCGTGCGATCCGCACGCTCGTGCCGGCGAAGCCAAGGTCGAGTTCGACGTCGGTGAGTGCGTTGGTGAAGGCCTTCGAGCGGTACGAGCCGTGACTGAAGTCGAGGTTGCCGGTGAGCCGCGGCGCCGCGAGCGTGCCGCGAACGCCGACGTTGCCGTCGAGCAATCCGTCGAGCACCGATCCGTTGGGCAGCAGCGACGAATACGGGTTGACGTCGACGCGATGGGGAGCGAAATCAAGCGCGATCGGCGTCGCGGCGCCGCCCCCAAACGGCGCGTGCGCGTCGAACGCGATCGAACCGGCCCGCAGTGCGACGTTGCCGTTGCGCACGTCGACGGCGCTGCGATTCGCATCGAGGTCCGCGTGAATGGACGGAACCGTGACCGACGAGTAGCTCAGATCGCCGACGTCGAGCGAGGCGGTCAGCCGCGGCTGAGCCGCCGTTCCCGTTAGGTGGGCGCGCGTCGTAAACGTTCCGCGAACGCCCGGACTCTTGCCGGTCACGACAGTGACCACGCGGTCGATGTCGGCGGCCGAGGCTTGAGCGCGCAGATCGAAGGCATCGGCGGGCCGCAGCCCAAACGTGCCGGTCGCGTTCGCGGTCAACCCCGCCGCGGCGAGCGTCAACTCGGTGAGCCGGCCGCGTCCTTCGGCGGCGGTGGCGGCGATCGTGAAGCGGTCAATTGGGACCCGCCCGGCGACACCCCCGGTTAGCGCCGCATGCGCCGACAGGGCGAGGGCCGGGTAGCGGCCACGCACCACCGCCGAACCGTCCACCATTCCGAGGAGCGGCACGAAGACGCCCGCGGCCGGGAGGACGTTGCTCAGGTTGATCCCGGCGATCTGCGCCTGGAGGTCGAGGTTCGAGCGGCGCACGATGTCGCGCAGCGGATCGCCAGCCGGAACGTCGACCGTCCCCGCCAGGTTAAGCCGGCCATTGCTGCCGTTGAGCCCCCCGCCGAGGCGGATCGTCGTGCCGGCGGTGCGGACGTCGGCATTGACGGCGCCGAGATCGTAGCGCAGGTAGCGCGTGCCCGCCAGCGCGACGTTCGCGCTCGTTTCAAGCGACCGCGGAGCGGCGGCGACGGTGAGAGCGATGCTGCCGGTCCCCGCCAGAACGTCGGCCTCATCGAAGTAGTCGTTGAAATCGGCCAAATCGAGGCGCGGCGCGCGCAGCGTGAAACGCTGTTGACCGCGCGAGGCGCTGCCGCTGAAGGCGATCGTCGTGCCGCCGACCGTTACCCGGCCACCGGTTGCGCTCAGCGCGGCGAGATCGCCGTTGAGGCCGACCGCGCCGTCGCGAAAGTACAGCCCATTGATCGAGCCTTCGGGGATGCGGAGGTCGCCGCGCACTGTCGGCCTTGCCCCGGCACCGGCGACCCGCACGTCCGCGTCAAGCGTGCCGGCGGGATAGCGCAGCGGGTTTTTGACGGTGCGGGCGAGGGTCGCGATGTCGGCGTCTTCGAGCCGCGCGCGCAAGGCGTAGCGCGGTGCCGGACGGCCCGGCGTCAAGCCGGTGACGCGGCCGGTGGCCGTGGCGTACGCGCCGCCGAACGTCACGGTCGCGCGATCGATCCGCAGGACGCCGCCGGCGTAGGCCAAGCCCGCGTTACCGCCGAGGTCGGCCCGGGCATACGTCGCGCCGGCGAACGCGGCGAGCACGTCGGCGGTCGGCTGCGCGGCCGTTCCCCCGAGTTCGGCCAAAACCGTCGCGCGGCCGCCCGACACCGGCACGCCGGCCGCCCGCAGCGCGCGCAGATTAAAGTCGCCGGCGGTCAGACCGAGCCGGCCGCCGCCCCCGAGCCTGCCGGCCGCGGCGATTTGGCGGTCGGCGACGCGCAGGTCGGCGGCGTAGACGTCGATCGCCGGCGGGGCGATGCCCAGGGTCGCGTCGGCGCCCTGGAGGCTGATACCGCGAATGCTCGCGTTACGGAATCGAGCGTCCTGGATCTGCACGATCGTCGAGTGCGGACCGTTGGTCAGCGCGAACGGCACGTCGATATCCCCGCGCCCGCCGAGGTTCCCGGTGAATGCCGCGAGCCGATCGAACGACGTCGTCAGGCGACCGCGCGCGGCCAGCCGCGTGGCCGAACCGTCGGCATCGGCGCGCAGGTCGCCCCACTTCCCGTAGACATGGAGCACACCGCCGGCCGCGGCGAGACGCGATCCCCGCGCGATTCCGGTCAGGGTCGCGTCGAGCTTGGCGTCGAGATGCGCGGGCACCGCCGGCAGCGTCAGTCCGGGCAGCGTCGCCCTCTTCGCCGGCAAGAGTGAAAATCGGTGGATATCGGCTAGCGCCACGGTTTGATTCGCCGCGCGGTCGATCCGCGCGCGCGCATACACCGACGCGCCGTCACGCCGCTGCAGCACGACCGGTCCGACCCGCCCGCTGCCCGCGGCGTCGAGCGAAAACGGCACGTCGAGCCGGTCGGCGCCGGTCGCGCCGCCGACAAAGCCGCGCGCGGCGAGCTGAGCATCGGTCCCGTTTACGACCGCCGTACCGCGCAACACCATCCCCGGAACGATGTTCGCCGCGTAGGGCAGCCCATCGGCCGGTGCATCGAGAACCGCGTAGCCGCTGGTCTGGGTGTGTCGGCGAAGCGCAAGCGACGCGCGGGCGCTGATAGCGACGGGACCATATCGGATCGCCGCCGCGATCAGATCAAGTTCGCTGCCCGAGATCGCGACGAAGCCGCGCCCGCCGTTCAAGCGGTACGTTCCGTAGTCGACGCGCGGCGCGTTCACGCGCGCGAACACGAGCGGATTAGCGGCCGGGCCCTCGGCGAACCCGGCCAAGGTGACGGCGCCGCGCAGCGGCAGTTTCGCGCTCTCTTTCGATAGCTCGCGAACGCGATTCAGGTCGCCGTGCGCGGTGAGCGCAAAGGCGACTTGGGGCGCCGCGAAGTGATAGAGCGCGCCGCGCGCGTGCAGCTTGATCCCGTCGAGGTCCGCGTCCAGCGAACGGACCGTGGCGCTATCGCCGTCGATGACGAACGAACCGCGCGCGTCGCGAACCGGCTTGGTCAGCGCCGACGAAGCGACGCGCCCGCCGCGCAGCTGCGCGCTGATCCCCAGATGCGACTCCATCGTTCCGCGCACCGTGCGCAGCGCGCCGAGTTTGAGATCCAAATGGCGCAGCTCCCCGCCCTGCACGACGATGGCGTGCGTCTTGAGCGCGAAGTCGGCCAGCATCGCGATGGGCAGCGTCGCCGCCGTCCAATGCTGATACTCGAAACCGAGCGGGTCCTCGAAGCGCGCGTTGCCGACGATTGGGTAGCGCGCACCGCCGTCATCGAGCACCGCGCCGGCATGATAGTACGAACCGGCCGCCGGCGAGACGACGCCGTCGGCATGGACGTCGTCAAGGCGCGCGCGCCGTTCGCGCGGTCGGGCCGCGAACCGGTCGACGATCTCGACCGAACCATCGGTGACGTGGAGGCGCACGTCCAGCGGCGGCGTATTCGGCGCCGTCGCGGCGCTCGGCGACGACGGGAAGGTGATGTTGTAGCTGCCGTCAGGATGGTGAATGACCGTGACGTGCGGTGCGACCACCGTTACAGCGGTCAGGCCGAAGAGCCGTTTCCCGCCGGGCAGCAGATCGCGCAGCGAGTACCCGATATCGACCTGCCGCGCATCGAGCACGGGCTCACCGGCGGCATTGGAAACGTGCACGTTGCTCGCCGCGGCACGCACCAGGTTCACATCGAGATTCTCGGCGGCGACGTGGTAGCCGAAGCCGTGCGCGGTGGAGCGCAGCACGGCCAATGCCGCCGCGTTGCGAAACGCGACGACCGCGGCGACGGCCGCGATGACGATCAGCGCCGCGATCGCGAGCAATCGGCGCGAGATCGGCCCGCGCCCGGGCGGCGCTACGACTTCTTGCATCCACGGTCTTCTGCCCCGCCCGACGACGGCGGAAACGACGTCCGGGCCGGGCCTGCGCTTTCACTACTGCACGACCCAGAATGCCGCTCCGCGCGAGCGGCGACGGGAATTCGGGGATTGGGCTGAACGTCTTAGGCGCCGAACTTGCTGAGAATGCCCTTGAGAAAGTCTGGGGCGAACTGCTGCACGGCGCCCGGGTTGTTCTTGATGAAATCGAGCGCGGCGTCTTTGAGCGCGGCCGGATTTTGCTGCGCGTGCTCGATGAGCGCGGTCACCGCATTGCCGTCGCCGGCTTGCGCGTCGGCCGTCGACACGCCGGCATCTTGAACGGCCGACTGATCCTGGCCGTGATTGCCCAGCGCGCCGAGCAGCGAAGTCGCCAGCGCGCCGAGCTGACCGCTGTTCATGTTCTGCGCGCTATCGGTCAGATGGTCCGCGAGCTGTCCGGCATCCATCCCCTGGACGTGATCGGCCGCAGCGGCTTGCACTTGTTCAGGCTGCGCGCCGGAGAACGCCGACAACAGTCCGCCCAGGTTGTTGAGAAACGACATGATTATCCTCCAGGAGAAAGGCGATCAGGGGACAGTTCGCGGAACCAGCCGCACGCATCCCTCCACCGAAGTAGGAGCCTTCGATGAAACGGCTAGCAGCTGCCTTGATATGTTTGTCGTTTATGACGCTGAACACCACGCTTGTCCCTGCGCAAACAGCGACCGTTCTGGCCAAGAAGGGCGCGCAACTCGACGGCACGCTCAACGACACCTTGGATTCCGGCAAGGATTCGAGTGGCAAAACATTCACGCTCACCGAGCACGAGGGCATTTTTGTGCGCAACCCGGCGCTCAAGGGCGCCACGATCGACGGACATATCGAAAACGTCACGCCCGCCGACGGCATCAAACTCAAGCCGGCGTCGATGAGCATCGTCATCGACGACATCAAAATGCCCGACGGCACGATTATCAGCCCCGTGCAGATCGGGCTCAAGTCGCTCAAAGAGCTCGAACCCAAGACGCATCATCTGCGCGACAGCGCGATCATCGTCGGAACCGCCGTCACCGGTCACGTCGTGTCAAAGAAAACCGGCCACAACGGCGGCACGCTGGCCGGCGCCGCTACGGGCTTCGCGCTGGTCAATACGATGAAGAGCAACATCGTCATCAAGCGCGGAACCCTCATCCGCATGCGCGTCAACGCGGACATCACCCCCAGCACCAGCTAATCACCGCCGAAGCATGCTTGCGCTCACGAGCCACACATAGCAACGCCGTCGATCCGTCAACTTCAGCCAGGGACTGATTTAGGGGTTCTCTCGGTCGCCGGCAAGGAGCCTAGCCGCGAAGTGTGCTTCAGCACACGAGCGGCGTAGCGACGCAGTCCGGCGGCCGAGAGAACCCTAAATCGGCGCGGTGCAGAATTTGCAGCGGTGTGCCGCGGCCGGCACTTCGCTCAAGCACTCCGGGCATTCGCGGATCGCGGGAGCGGGGGCGTCCGGCTTCCTGGCCCGCGAGTTGATCGCATTCATCGGAACGACGACGACGAAGTAAATGGCGGCCGCGACGAGGACGAATGCAACGACGGCATTGATGAAGTCGCCGACGGCGAAACGGCTGTTGTTGATCGTGAAGCCGATCAATGAAAAATCGGGTTTGCCGACCAGCGCCGCGATGAGCGGGGTGATGAGATCTTTGACCAGCGCCGTCACGACGGCGCCGAACGCGCCGCCGATGACGACCGCGACCGCAAGATCGACCACGTTGCCGCGCAGCAAAAACTGTCCGAAACCCTTTAGCATGGAACCTCCGAATTGCGTTTGAGTCGTTTGATCGTCGCCGATGCTTGTTTCCCTGCTCACCTTCGTTAACTAGGGGACTTCTGCCGCATGAGCTCACGCTGGGCAAACGACGGGGTACGCATCATCCGTGCCGCCGAACTCGACCCGAATACGCCCCAGACACCCGGCATGCAGCGCGCGGCCGCCGTCACGGCGGCGAGCGCCGGCGCGCAGCGGATGTGGGCGGGGACCGTCACCATCGAGGCCGCCGCCCGCACCGGAGCACATCATCACGGCGAACTCGAAAGCATTATTTACGTCGTGTCGGGCCGCGCGGGTATGCGGTGGGGCGACGCGCTCGAATTTTCGGCCGAAGCCGGACCCGGCGATTTCATCTTTGTTCCGCCGTTCGTGCCGCATCAAGAATTGAACGCTTCGCGCCATGAACCGCTGCGATGCGTGCTCGTGCGCAGCGGTCAAGAGCCGATCGTCGTGAATCTTGATATCGCGACCGCCGACTCGCCGGCACGGGTCGACTGGATCGATGACCTCCACGCGCGGGGCGAATGATGCGCGGCATCATTCAATCATACGAATGTGATGCGGCTCAACGCAGGGTAAAGACGGCTTAACAACCAACTCCCGCCCATGACACGATGCTCCGTGCCGCAAGTTATTGCGACGCTCTTCATCGTATTGTGCCTCACCGCAGTTCCCGCGTTTGCCGACGAGACGGTTTCGAACCCGGTGAGTACATACGCTCGCGTCTTACGCGTGATGAATCCGCATTTACCGGATTGGCAGCGGCGCAAATATGCCGCGTCGGTTCTTGCGAACGCCCATCGAACGCACGTCGATCCGCGCTTCATCATGGCGATCGTTACCGTCGAATCGTCGTGGCGCGCGAACGCCGTGTCCCGGTCGGGTGCCCGCGGACTGGGGCAACTCATGCCGAGCACCGCCGCGACGCTCGACGTCAACGCGCGCGACGCGTCCGAGAATCTGCGCGGCACATCGAGTTATCTCAAATCGCTGCTCGACCGATTTCGCGGTCAACAGCATTGGTTCGAAAAAGCAATCGCGGGCTACAATGCCGGTCCGAACGCCGTCAAGCGATTCGGCGGAATCCCGCCGAACGCCCAGACGCAGCGCTATGTCATAAAAGTCCTGCGCGTGTACGAGCAACTCTACGGACGTGTCGCGATTGCCTGGACGCCCTACGTCTCACACCATCTCGATCAAGCGCGACGAGCCGCCGGCGCCGATCACGGTGACTCGGCGGACTCCGCGCTTGCCCTCAGCCCCATCCTCGCCGTCGACGACTTCATTCTCGCGCCGATCCCGGATTTCAAGAGCAGCTTTTACTAGTCTAGGAAGCTGTCGGGCTTTGCCCGACAACCGGCGACGGGCGGCTTGCGGCGAAGCCGCAAACGCGACGGGTCGACTTCGTCGACCCACTAAGCCCCGCTGCGGCTGAGGTGCCCGGCGCGTTCGTCAACGCTCGCGTAGACGTCGAGAGTTTCGGCGGCGATCCGCGGCCAGCCGTAGCGGCCCGATGTTCGCTCGACGCCGTAGCGGCCAAAACGTCCGCACAGCGCGGCGTCAGCTTTGAGGCCGGCGAGCGCATAGGCGATTTGGCGCGGGGCTTGCGCGGGGACGTGCAGCCCGCTCAATCCGTCGGCGACCGCGTCGACGTGCGCGCCGACGGCGGAAACCACGACCGGCACGCCGCACGCCATCGCTTCGAGCGCGACGGTGCCGATCGAGTCGTACCAAGGCGCGCAGACGACGACATCCACGGAACGAAGAAACGACGCGACGTCGACGCGCGCAACGCGACCGGCGAAGGCGACGCGAGCCGCGACGCCGCGCTCGAGAGCCAGCGCCGCAAGGACCTGCGCATCGGGATCGGCTAGGATATCGCCGGCGCCGCGGCTGCCGCCGCCGATCACGAGTTCGACGTCGTCGACATGGCACAACGCCTCGATGACGTCGGCGACGCCCGCGTCGGGGACGAGCCGACCCAGCGTCGCGACCCGGAAAGCGCCATGGGGCCGCGCGCCGCCCGTGCGCGGCGTGAACAGCTCCAAATCCACGCCGCACGGAATGAACTTGATCGCGCGCGGATTCGCGCCCAGCTTGAGCACGTCGAAGACCTCCGCGCTCGACGCTGCGACGATGCGCGCGGCGGCGCGGACCAACGTTCCTTCCTCGTCGCGTCGAACGAGTGCGATTTCGCCGGCGGCGCCGCGCCCGCGCGGCGCCCGATCGAGCCCATGGAACGTTTGGACGACGGGGATGCCGAACGGCCGTGCGGCAGCGACGGCGGCCTTACCGGACATCCATGCATGCGCGTGAGCGACATCGGGCCGGTCGCGAGTCCACTCGGCGAGGAGACGCTCGCGAAAGAGTTCGATTTCGGCGAGCAGGTCGACGTGCCCGCGTTGGGGAGAGCCGCGTTCGGTAGAGACCCGGACGTCGTGGCCCGCGAGCGACATCGCGCGCGACAAGCAATCGATCACGACACTCTGTCCGCCGAACTCGGCGTCACCTAAACCTAAACATGCACGAGGACCGGCATTCATGGATACCATCGCGATTTTCACGAGTTGCCTCCGCGCGAATATCGGTAAACCCTCGACCGTCGTGTCGATGAAATTTTTCTACTTACTTACAGAATACTTGGGAAACTTCATTTCACACCAGACCAATGTCGCCGGCTCAAGGCGCGAACCGGCAGCGGTCCGATGCGACTTCAGGACCGCGCCGGCACCGGCAACACCGACGCCGCTGGTGTCGGCGTCGGTGTCGACGTTGCCGGCGTCGGTGAGGCCGAACTCACTGCTGTCGGCGTAGCGCTCGGCAGCGGGCTCGGTGACGGCGTCGGCTGCGGCGGCACCGCGTAGAGAGCGAAGATCGCCGGGCGATTCGATTGGAGCGTTAGGACGTTGGCAGTTGCCGTGAACGCGACGCGTTCGGGCGGCAGCGTCGAAGCGCTCAGCCCCGAGCCGACCGGCGGCGGGGTGAACCCGACGGGGACGTTGAGCAACCCCATCGGGGTCGCGGCGGGAACGGCTGTCGGCACCGACGTCGGCTCCGTGCCGGGCGCCGGACTGCTGAAGTCGCGTTCGGCGACCGCCAGTTGAAACGACTTGTCTTTTGTTTGGGGATCGTAGAGCGCGAGCGCGTAGGTATCGTCGCGGTGCTTGGCGGCGATGTCGCGCGGCACGTCAACGGCAATCTTCGGATACTGCGCAAGGGTCACGTCGGTTGGCGAAAGCAGCGTGATGAACAGCAGCGGAGTGAGCGCCGTCGGGTCGTGTTTGCCGCGGCGCTTCCCGAGTGGGCTGAAGTGCGGTGCATCCGGCGGGTCGACCACGCTGGCCGTGATTCCAAGCGAGACCGGCGCGGGCGGCGCGGAATTGGCCGAGGATGGGGTCGCTTTCGGATTGGGCGTCGCGGACGGTGCGGCGTTGGGTTTGACGAACGTGATCGACCCGCTGTAGCCCATGACTGCCGGCAGCGCTTGCGGTGCGGTCGAATCACTGAGCGTGACGACGCCCGACGCCGAGTTCGGCGTCGCGGTCGGCGCCGCGACGGCGACTTGCTGGACGGTCGTGCCGCTCCCATTTTGCGGCATACCGGGCAGCGTGCTCTGGCCGCTGCCGAGATTGCCCGAACAGGCCGCGAGCGCAACCAAGAAAAGAAACGGCCAAGAAACACGCGCGATCGTCATCGCGGGTCGCGTTTGCCGAGCGGTCCCGATCTCCTCGACCTTGGCCGCACTTTAACGCAACGTTCAGAACGGCGTAGCGCACGCAACGTGCGCTGCGTCGCACTTACGCCAAAGTTAACGCGCCGCGGCTTCCGCTTCGATCGCCGCCGCTTCCGCAGCAACGTAGATCTCGGCGCCGGCGGCTTTGAACTCCGCCGATTTTTCGGCCATGCCGCGTTCGGCGAACTCGCGCACGTCTTGGGTGATTTTCATCGAGCAAAAATGCGGTCCGCACATCGAACAAAAGTGCGCGACTTTTGCGCCTTCGGCGGGCAGCTTCTCATCGTGGTATTTTTGCGCCGTCTCGGGATCGAGCGCGAGATTGAACTGGTCGCGCCAGCGAAACTCGAACCGCGCCTTCGACATCACGTCGTCCCAATGCCGCGCGCCCGGGTGGCCCTTGGCGACGTCGGCGGCGTGCGCGGCGATCTTGTACGCGATAACGCCGTCCTTGACGTCTTGCTTGTCGGGCAAACCGAGATGTTCTTTGGGCGTCACGTAGCACAGCATCGCCGTGCCATACCAACCGATCATCGCGGCGCCGATCGNNTGGTCGTAGCCCGGCGCGATATCCGTAGTGAGCGGCCCCAACGTGTAAAACGGGGCTTCGTGACAGATCTCGAGCTGTTTGTCCATGTTCTCTTTGATGAGGTGCATCGGCACATGGCCGGGGCCCTCGATCATGACCTGCACGTCGTGCCGCCAGGCAATCGTGGTGAGTTCGCCCAGAGCTGCGAGTTCGCCGAACTGGGCTTCGTCGTTGGCATCGGCTAAACAGCCCGGACGCAGCCCGTCGCCAAGCGAGAAGCAGACGTCGTACTGCTTCATGATCTCGCAGATCTCTTCAAAGTGCGTGTAGAGAAAATTCTCTTGATGATGGGCTAGACACCATTTGGCGAGGATCGAACCGCCGCGCGACACGATGCCGGTGACGCGTTTGGCGGTCAGCGGAATGTAGCGCAGCAGCACGCCGGCGTGCACGGTGAAATAGTCGACGCCTTGCTCGGCTTGTTCGATGAGCGTGTCGCGATAAATTTCCCAGGTGAGGTCTTCGGCTTTGCCATTGACTTTCTCGAGCGCTTGATAGATCGGCACGGTGCCGATCGGCACCGGCGAGTTGCGCAAAATCCACTCGCGCGTTTCATGAATGTTCCGGCCGGTCGAAAGATCCATCACGGTGTCCGCGCCCCAGCGCGTCGCCCAGGCCATTTTCTCGACTTCTTCTTCGATCGACGAGCCGATCGCCGAATTCCCGATGTTGGCATTGATCTTGACCAGAAAGTTGCGCCCGATGATCATCGGTTCGCTCTCGGGATGGTTGATGTTGGCGGGGATCACGGCCCGCCCGCGCGCGACTTCGTCGCGCACGAACTCGGGCGCGCAGTTTTCACGGATCGCGATGAACTCCATCTCGGGCGTGATCTCGCCGCGCCGCGCGTAGTGCATCTGCGAGACATTCGCGCCGGGTTCGGCGATGCGCGCCTTGCGCTGCGCGTGGAAGCGCAGCGCGTCGAGTTCGGGCATCGATTCGCGCGCGACACGATAGATCGAGGATGGTCGCTCCAGTTCACGCGTGTCGTTGCGCGCGTCGATCCAGCCCGCGCGCAGCGGGTCAATCCCCGCGCGCACGTCGATCGCGACGTCGGGATCGGTAAACGGGCCACTCGTGTCGTAGACGGTGTGCGCTTCGCCGTTGGTGAGGCTGATCGCGCGCGCGGGGACGCGGATCGAGGGCTGCGAGCCGACCGCGTAGACTTTGCGCGATCCGGGAAACGGCTCACGCGTGACGGAGTCGTTGGTCGGGGTGATCATGCTGGCCATGCGGTGCCTCCCGGATCGTTGCACGCTCGACGGGAAAGCGAGTTCGACGTTTCCCTGCGCCGGCATTATCCGGATCAGGTAGGGGTGCTCGCGGACGAGCACCCACGGTCGGCGATACCAATCGCCCTCTCAGCCCGGTCGTCCGAGCTCCCGTAGCGGTTCTGCACAGGTTACGCCTCTGCTCGTGGCATGTCAAGCTGGGCTACGGCGGGAACCCGCCGCTGCGATGCGATACGCTTTCGCACTCTTGGCGGCAGCGCAACTCGCGATCGGCGCGGCGGCGATCTTCGCGCGCTTCGCGCTCGCCGGCGGCGGCCCGATCGCCGTGTCGGCGCTGCGCTTACTCGTCGCGGCCCTTCCCATGGGGATCGTCGCCGCGCGGCGCGGCGCTTACGCGCGCATCGATGCGCCGACCGAGCGGCGCTTGGTGTGGGCCGGATTCGCATTGGCGCTGCATTTCGGCTGCTGGATCGCCTCGCTGCGCTACGCCAGCGTCGCGGTGTCGACGCTGCTGGTCTGCACGACGCCGATCTGGACCGAAGCGTTCGCGGTCGTGCGCACGCGCCGGGTGCGCGGCACGGTGCTCGCGAGCATCGCGTGCGCGCTCGCCGGCGTCGCGATCGTGGTCGGCGCACCGGCGAAAAGCGAAACGCCGCTGGGCATCGGCCTGGCCCTGGCCGGGGCGGTGGCGATCGCGGCGTACTTGCTGCTGGTGCGCGCCGGCGACCCGCGGTATGGGACGCTGGCCATCGTCGCCCGCACGTATCCGATCGCCGCCTGCGCGCTCATTGCGGCAACGGTCGCGACGCGCGATCCGCTGCCGGCGCTCACGAACGGGAGCGCGTGGGCCGGAATCTGGGCGATGGCGCTCATTTCCCAGCTTTTCGGACACACGGCACTCAATGCGGCGGTTCGGCGGCTTAGCGCGACCTTCGTGGCAACCGTGACGCTGATCGAACCGGCCGTGGCCGGGCTGCTGGCGGCGGCGATTTTCGCTGAGCGGCTCGCGCCGGCGACACTGACCGGCGGGCTCGTCGTGTTGGCAGGCATCGCGATCGCCGTGCGGGCCGAAGCCGGAAATTCCGCGGTCGAAGCGATCGGCGCGGCGACCGACTAAGGCTAAGGCGCAGGCGACCGACTAAGGTTCCGGCGCGGGCGGCCGAAACAAGGATAGCAAGCGTTTACTTTACGGAATGCTTGCAAGAGAGCAAGGAGCTCTCAAAACATGGATGTCTCGGCAACACCGCCGACGCCGGTCACCCCCGCCGTCACCGCCACCGTGCAGCCCGACCCCGCATCGCCGGCGGTGAAAGCGGCCGCACGTCCCACCGATCTCGTGGGCGTATTGTCGCGCGCCGCCGCGGCGATTGCCGACGCACCCAGTCCAGCGCCGACAAGCGTTAGCGCCGATCTGCGGTCACTGCCGTTGGGCGTGCAAGACGCGCCGTCGCCCGTGCCGCTCGCGCATTTCGACCGGTTGGCTTAACCGCTCGGGCCATGCCCGTTTTCAACGCAAGGCCTGCGCCACTCGCGGCTCTCGGCGCGCTCGATGCGCCCGCCCTCGACTCGTCCGACATGTCAAACGCCGGTTCGCGCGCTTCTGCACGGGGTCGAAAGGAAACCGTTCATCCAGGCGTGACACAGCATCGTACATGGAAACGAATCCCGAGCGCGAGCGCATCATCGCCGCCGAGCGGCGAACGGCGCATTGGCGGCGTTGGGGGCCCTATCTGAGCGACCGGCAGTGGGGAACGGTGCGCGAAGACTACAGCCCGTACGGAACGGCTTGGGAGTATTTTCCATTCGAGCAGTCGCGCGTCCGCACGTATCGCTGGGGTGAAGACGGCATCCTGGGAATCAGCGACAATCATCAGCGCCTGTGCTTCGCGCCGGCGTTTTGGAACGGCAACGATCCGTTTCTCAAAGAACGCTTCTTCGGGCTTACGGGGCCGCAAGGCAATCACGGCGAGGACGTTAAGGAATACTGGTACTATCTCGACAACGTGCCGTCGCACGCCTACATGAAGGCGATCTATAAGTACCCCCAGGCCCGGTTCCCCTACGAACAACTGCTCGAAGAAAGCCTCAAGCGCACGCGCGACGACCCCGAATTCGAGCTCGTCGATACCGGTGTGTTCGCCGGCGACCGCTATTTCGACATCACCGTCGAGTACGCCAAGCGCGGAATCGACGATATCCTCATCCGCATCAGCGCGACCAATCGCGGGCCGCAGGCGGCGCCGCTGCACATCTTGCCGACGGCATGGTTTCGCAACGAATGGGCCTGGCACGCGGGCGTCGGCAAACCGAACATCTCCGAAGCGCCCACGGCGAGCCAAGCGCTGCTCATCGAGCATCCAACGCTGGGAAAGCGCTGGCTCTTTCACGATCCGGCAGCCGCCGCCGATCGGCTCTTCACCGACAATGAGACCAATTACACGGCGGCCTTCGGCACGCCCAAAAATCCGTCGCATTACACCAAAGACGGCATCGACCGCTTCGTCGTCGGCGGCGACGTGCTCGCCGTCAATGAAGCGCGCAGCGGGACGAAGGCGGCGGTTCACTATGCCTTCACGCTCGAGCCGGGCGCCACCCAAACGATTCGCCTGCGGCTCACCAACGAGGCCCGGAGTTCGGGAATCGACGGCGGCTTCGACGCAACCTTCGATCAGCGCCGGCACGAAGCCGATCTGTTTTACGCGCAGGCGATCCCCGGAACGCTGTCCGAGGACGAGCGCAACATCCAGCGCCAAGCGTTCGCGGGGCTCCTGTGGTCCAAGCAATATTATTGTTATATCGTGCGCGACTGGCTGATGGGCGATCCGCTCATGCCCGTACCGCCCGAATCGCGCCGCGAGGGCCGCAACGCGGGCTGGATCCATCTCTACAACGACGACATCCTCTCGATGCCCGACACCTGGGAATATCCGTGGTACGCCGCCTGGGATTTGGCTTTTCACGTCATTCCGCTCGCGAACATCGACCCCGGCTTCGCAAAGCAGCAGCAGCTCACGCTCACGCGCGAGTTCTACATGCATCCCAACGGCCAGATTCCGGCCTACGAGTGGGCCTTCGACGACGTCAACCCGCCGGTTCAGGCCTGGGCCGCCTACCGCACGTACAAAATCGAAGCCAAACACTACGGCACCGGCGACATCACGTTTCTCGAACGCATCTTCACCAAGCTGCTGCTCAACTTCACCTGGTGGGTCAATCGCAAGGATATCGCGGGCAAGAACGTCTTTCAGGGCGGGTTTCTCGGCTTGGACAACATCGGGGTGTTCGATCGCAGTTCGGCGCTGCCGACCGGTGGGTATTTGGCGCAGGCCGACGGCACGAGCTGGATGGGGGTGTATTCGCTCAACATGCTCGCCATCGCCGTCGAATTGGCCAAACACGACGCAGTGTACGAAGACATCGCTTCCAAGTTCTTCGAACATTTCTTGTACATCGCGGACGCGATGAACTCGCTTCGGGCGGGCGACGAGGGGCTCTGGGACGACGCCGATGGTTTCTACTACGATCAACTCTATCTGCCCGACGGCGACCGCATCCCGCTCAAGGTCCGCTCGATGGTCGGGCTCATCCCGCTCTTCGCCGTCGAGACGATTTCGAGCACCGCGCTCGACAAATTACCGCGGCTCAAGAAGCGCATCGAGTGGTTCGTCAAGAACCGCCCCGAGCTCAGCGAAAACGTGGCGCACCTCTTGAAGAAAGGGCTCGAAGAGCGCCGGCTCATGGCCATCGTCACGCCCGAAAAACTCAAGCGCGTGCTGCGAACGTTCTTCGCCGAAGACGAGTTCTTGTGCCCCTACGGCCTGCGCTCGCTCTCGAAGTTCCATGCTCAACACCCGTTCAAGCTCAGCGTCGGCGGCGCCGAGTTCCGCGTCGACTATCAGCCGGCCGAATCGACCACCGGCACCTTCGGCGGCAATTCCAACTGGCGCGGCCCCGTCTGGTTCCCGCTCAACTACCTCTTCATCGAGTCGCTGCAGCGCTTTCACTTTTACTTGGGCGACGAGTTCAAGGTCGAGTTTCCAACCGGTTCGGGCCGCGAACTAACGCTGTGGGAGATTTCAATCGAACTCGCGCAGCGCATGATCTCGATCTTCCGCCGCGGCCCCGACGGCCGCCGGCCGTTCAACGGGACCCAAGAGCTCTTCTGCCGCGACCCGCATTGGCGCGATCTGATCGCGTTCTACGAATATTTTCACGGCGACACCGGCGCGGGTCTGGGTGCATCGCATCAAACCGGCTGGACGGCGCTGGTAGCCAAACTCATTCAGCAGGTCGCCGAATACCAAGAGCCCGACCATGCGCCGCTGGCCTGGGATTTCGACGTGCCCGTAACGCTGCTCAACCGCTATTAAAGCGCCGGACCGCGCACGGTGCGGCGGCGACGTTGTGCCGGCGTCGCAAAGGGCTTGCCAGGCTGCGCTGAAGCGCTGCGTGAGCAAGGGGCCGGTCTCGCGGTGCGCGGCGTTAACCCGCGAACTCGAAAACGTCGCGGGCGATCGACTGGAACGAAACGAACGGATTCGTATGGTCGTCGATTCAGGCACGAACGCGATTTTCGGAGCGACCCTCGTGGGCTATGAGGCCGGCGAGCTCGTGCACGTATTTCTCGCCCACATGGAGGCCGGCAGCACGTGGCAGACCCTGGAGCGATCCGTTCACATCCATCCAACCTACGCCCAGGCCTTGCCGAGCCCGGCGCGCTTCGCCGTTTCATAGGAGCTTCAATGCCGCGCCGTCGGCTTCGCACCGAGCGGATCGGCGCAGCCGAA
>PLAE01000167.1 GCA_003134035.1 Candidatus Velthaea versatilis | reverse complement strand
TGCACGTGCACATCGAGGGCACCCTCGAGCCGGAGCTCGCCTTCCGGCTCGCCGCGAAGCACGGCATCGTGCTCCCCCACGCGAGCGTCGAGGACCTGCGCCGCGCATACCGGTTCGCGAACCTGCAGGAGTTCCTCGACGTGTACTACGCCGGCACCGCCGTGCTGCGCGACGCCGGGGATTTTCGGGACCTGGCGGAGGCCTATCTCGACAAGGCGCACGCGCAGGGCGTGGTGCACGCCGAGATCTTCTTCGATCCGCAAAGCCACACCGCGCGCGGCGTCGCCTTCGCCACCGTGCTCGCGGGGCTGCGCAGCGGCCTCGAGGAGGCCGGGCGCCGCCATGGCATCACGCACCGGCTGATCCTCTGCTTCCTGCGCCATCTCCCGGCCGAAGACGCGATGCGCACCCTCGAGGAGGCGCTGCCTTACAAGGACGCGATCGCGGCGGTGGGCCTCGATTCCTCCGAGGCCGGCCACCCGCCGTCGAAATTTGCCGCGGTCTTCGCCCGCGCGCGGCGCGCGGGACTGCTCGCCGTGGCGCACGCCGGGGAGGAGGGCCCGCCCGCCTACATCGACGAGGCGCTGGATCTGCTTGAGGTCCGGCGCATCGACCACGGCGTGCGCTGCGAGGAATCCGCGGAGCTGGTCGAACGGCTGGCGAGGCTGCGCATGCCCCTGACCGTGTGCCCGCTGTCGAACGTGCGGCTGCGGGTGTTCGAGCGCATCGAGGACCACAATCTCGGGCGGCTGCTCGCGCGCGGCGTCTGCGTGACCGTCAACTCGGACGATCCCGCCTACTTCGGCGGCTACCTGCTCGAGAATTATCTCGCGGTCCAGCGCGGCCTCGGGCTCGACGACGCCGCCCTCACCCAGCTCGCGCGCAATTCCATCGAGGCCTCGTTTCTCGACGCGCCCGCCAAGCGCCGCTGGAGCGCCGCCATCGACGCCTGCGCGCGCGAGCGGCGCGCGGCGGCGGTCACGGCGCAGGCGGATGCACCCGCCGGCCCGCCACCCACGTCTCGCGGATGTTGACGCGCGCGGCGTGGTGGAGAATTTTCTGCAGCGTCTCCTCCGGCGTTTCGTCGCCGGCGAGCCGCAGGTTGCCGCCGGCGGCGCCGGCATCGATCACCACCGCGTCGAATTGATACCCGGGGGCGAACACCCCCACCGGAAGGTCGAGCGCCTCGCCGCCGCCGGCGGTGGCCAGCCAAAACGCCGTGGCTGCATCGATGCGCGAGTCCGGCAGACGCCGCCGTTCCCGGACGAGCGCCGGGTCGACGCCCGACTCGAGCATGCGTGAGGCGATCACCGCCTGGCGCGCGTTCTCGAGGACCGAGGGGCTCGCCCCGCCCGCGATGTCCGTGCCGAGCCCGACGTGCAGACCCTGGCGCAGCATGTGCCGCAAGGGGAACACCGCATCGGAGAAATACACGTTCGAGAGCGGGCAGTGCGCGATTCCGGCCCCGTGGCGCGCGATCCGCGCGGCATCTGCGTCGCCGATGAAATTGCCGTGGGCAAGGATGGTGCGCCGGGAGAGCAGCCCGAATCCGTCGAGCGCCGCAGCGTCGGTGATGCCGCAGCGCTCGATCACGAAGCGGTGCTCCCAATCGCTTTCCGAGCAATGGGTCTGCACGTGGCAGCCGGTCTCCCGTGCAATCCGTCCGAGTCCGGCAAGGAGCTCGTCGGTGCACGACGGGATGAACCGCGGCGTGACCACCGGCCGGATCAACCCCGCCGCGTTGCCCGGCATCGATCGCACGTGGGCGATCAGCTCGCGTGTCCCGTCGAGCGCCCAGGCCGCGGACGGATCGCGGTAATACGTCGGGCATTGATCCCGGTCGTCCATCGCGACCCGGCCGACCAATGCGCGCTGCCCGCGCCGCAGGCAGATCTCGGCGAGCTTCTGCGTGGCCGGGAGGTGGATGGTGGCGAAATACAGCGCCGTGGTGGTGCCGTTCGCGAGAAGGCCGTCGACCAGCGACTCGTACACGGCTTGCGCGTAGTGCAGGTCCGCACAGCGCGCCTCGAGCGGAAAGGTGTGGACCTGCAGCCACTCCTCGAGCGGCAGATCGAGCGCCTTGCCGAGCTGCGGCCACTGCGGCGCGTGCACGTGCAGGTCGACCAGGCCCGGCATCAGGAATTGGTCCGCGGCCAGCCGCAGCAGGGTTCCGGCGGCGGCATGCCGCTGCTGCTCGGCGGCCGCGGCCGGCGACTCCGACGCCGCGCGCGGAGTGCTGAGTACGCTGCCCTTCGCGGCGTTTCTGGTCGACCGCCGCGGCCGCGTGGCGTATACCAACCCCGCCGCCGAACTGCTCTTCGGTAAGACCGCGGGGCGCTCGCACGGGCGCGTCCTCATCGAAGTCGTTCCATCCGTTGAATTCGAGCGCCTCGTCAACGACGGGCTTGGCGGCACGCCGTCGACGCGTGATGTGCGGATCATCGAGCGCGACGGCGAGCGCATTTTACGTGTTACCGTCCAGCCGATCGGCGGCGACGGGGTGATCGCCGTGGCCCTCGACCGTACCGAGCTCGTTAGTCTCGAGCGCATCCGGCGCGACTTCGTTTCCAACGTATCGCACGAATTGCGCACGCCGCTGGCGGCGATCAAGCTGATGGTGGAGACGATGCTCGTCGCCGAAGACGATGCCGACGCCCGCACGCAGTTCATGCCGCGCGTCGCCGCGGAGGTCGACCGGATCGTGAAACTCGTCGAAGACCTCTTGGCGATGGCGCGCTCGGAGTCGGGTCGCTTGGTCATGCGCCGCGAGCGGTTCGATCTGACCGACGTGGCGGCCGCGGTCGTCGACACGTTTTCGCATCGCGCCGCGACGGGCGGCGTCAATCTCGATCTGGAGGCGCCTGAGCCCGTCTTCGTCGAGGCTGATCGCGACCGGCTCGCGCAAGTCGCCGTGAATCTCGTCGACAACGCGTTGCGTCATACGCCGTCCGCCGGCGTCGTGACCGTTGAAGTCGGCCGCGAGCACGAGTGGGCGCTCCTTCGCGTGCGCGACACGGGGGTCGGGATCGCGCACGCCGATCTGTCGCACATCTTCGATCGATTCTACGTCGCGGACCGTTCGCGCTCGCGCGGACACAGCGGGACGGGGCTCGGACTGTCGATCGCGCGCAATCTGGTCGAAGCCCACGGCGGAACGCTCGTCGCCGAGTCGCTGCTGGGCCGCGGCGCAACGTTCACCTGCCGCTTGCCGCTCGTTTCGGCCACGGGCGAGTCGTCCACGTTAAGAAACGTTAAGGTCGATTTAAGCTAGCCTTACACTGCGCTTGCAACGATCGGGGGCGCCGGATGCGTTGCCGAGTCGTCGTCATACGCATTCCATTTGAAATCTTTGTGGAGGTTTTCGTGCTCAGCTCCAAGGCCTTGGCAGTCGTCGCGCTCGGATTAGCGCTTACCTTACCCGCGTTACCCGCGTTCCCGGCGTTCGCGGCCGGATCGATCAGCATCGCCGGGTCGACGGCGCTGCTGCCGCTCGCGCTCGACGCGGCGCGCGTCTATCAAGAGCAAAATAAAGATGTCAAGATCAGCGTCTCGGGCGGCGGCTCCGGAACGGGCATCTCGCAAGTCGCGGGCAAGGCGATCGACATCGGCGACTCCGATATTCTCGCCCCCTCGCATCCCGAACTCGTCGACAACAAAGTCGCCGTGATCGGCTTCTCGGTCATAACGAATCCCGGTGTCGGCGTGAAAAACCTCACGAAAAAGCAGATTCAAG
Source organism: Candidatus Velthaea versatilis (assembly GCA_003134035.1). Classification (GTDB taxonomy): domain Bacteria; phylum Vulcanimicrobiota; class Vulcanimicrobiia; order Vulcanimicrobiales; family Vulcanimicrobiaceae; genus Velthaea; species Velthaea versatilis. The sequence continues at coordinate 29,148 of PLAE01000167.1, read as the reverse complement.
ACATCTTCACCGGTACGGTAACGAACTGGAAAGACGTCGGCGGCCCGGATCAGAAAATCGTCGTCGTCAATCGCCCGCGTTCATCGGGGACGCGCGCGGTGTTCGTCAAAACGGTCATGGAGGGTACGCCCGTTAGTGAGTCGGGGCTGACCGAAGACGCGACCGGCACCGTAGTGAGCGTCGTGAAGCAAACCCCCGGTGCGATCAGCTACGCGGCATTCTCCGGCACGCACGGACAAAGCGTCTCGGAACTCTCGATCGACGGCGTCGCGCCGACCGACGACAACATCGTCAGCGGCAAATATCCGGTCTGGTCTTACGAACATATGTTCACGAACGGGCCGCCGTCGGGCGACACCGCGAAATTTATCGAGTTCGTGCAGAAGAGTGCCGACTTGGCGAAGAAGAACGGCTTCATCGCGCTATCCGACATGAAGGTCAAAGAGACCGACCGCTAGGAGCGCGCGGCGCCTCTTACCACCGAAGCGCACTCCCTTATTGAGAACGTGAGCGATGTCCCCAAGACGGACAATCGCTCGCATCGACAAGGCATCGGAGAGGCGACTCAAGTAGTCGCCTCTCTCTGGTTTTCCGTCGGGAAAGAGACCCTCAGCGTGATCTCGCTGCAAGCAGCAAAATCCCATCGCAACGAACGCATCGCTGTGAACGTCCTGCGTGGCGCGGCGGTCTTCGTGATCTTCGCGATCGCGGTGCTGATCGTCTACCTCGCGTTCGAGGGGACCAAGACGTTTTCCGTCGACAAATTCCCGGTCTGGAAATTCTTGTTCTCCAGCGACTACGATCCGGGGAACAACCTGGGCGGATCGGCAGTTTTTATCACCGGCACGCTGCTCGTCACCGGGTTTGCAATCGTGGTCGGTGGCCCGTTCGGGATCGCGGTCGGCGTTTTTCTCAGCGAGGTCGCGCCCGCGCGCATGGCGCAGATCCTCAAACCGGCAATCGAGTTGCTTGTCGGGATTCCGTCCGTCGTCTACGGCTGGCTGGGGCTTACGCTGCTCGTCCCGTTCCTGCGCACGCACACGTCCTCACCGAGCGGATTCGGGTTGGCGGCGGCCGGGATCGTGCTCTCGATCATGATCTTGCCGACGGTCATCTCGCTGTCCGAAGATGCGTTTCGTTCGCTGCCGGTCTCGCTGCGAGAGGGGTCGATGGCGCTTGGCTCGACGCGCTGGCAGATGATCACGGGCGTGCTGCTGCCCAGCGCGTCGAGCGGCTTGACGGTCGCGCTCATCCTGGGCATCGCGCGGGCGATCGGTGAAGCGCTGGCGGTCCAAATGGTGATCGGCAACTCGTCGCAGTTCCCCCGCGGCATCTTCGCGCCGACCGCGTCGCTGACGACCGAGATCGTCATCGATATGGGCGGCGCGCCGCAAGGTTCGTTTCAGGAACACGTGCTGTTCTCGATGGCGCTGCTGCTGCTGCTCATCGCGATGGCGCTGATCCTGCTCGTGCGCTTCGCGCTGCGAGGGCGCGGCTGATGGCCAGCGCCGCGTCGAGCGCTCCGTCACGCCGGCTGTCCTCAAACAGCGGGGTCCGACTGCGCCGCCTCATCGACGCGCTCGCGACGGGCGTTCTGTGGATCATGGCCGCGAGCATCATCTGCCTGCTCGCGACGTTCATCATGTATTTGTTTTACCTGGGATTTCACTCGTTGAGTTGGCAGTTTCTCACCAGTGCGCCGACTCAAAGCGCGGGCGGCGGGATCGGCCCGGAAATCTACAACTCGTTTTACATTCTCGTGCTGACGCTGATCTTCACCGTACCGATCTCGCTGGGCGCGGGCATCTATTTGCAGGAATACGCGCGTCCGGGACTTTTCCGGTCGGTGGTTCAGTTCAGCGCGGAGTCGCTCGCCACGGTACCGTCGATCGTCATGGGCCTCTTTGGCTTGCTGATATTCGTCTTTTACTTTCACTGGGGTTTCACGGCGCTGGGCGGCGCCCTGACGCTCACGCTGCTCAACCTGCCGGCGCTCGTGCGCGTGACGCAGGAGGCGCTCGCGTCGGTTCCGGACAGCTTGCGCGAAGCATCGATCGGTTTGGGCGCCACCAAATGGCAGACGATCATGCGGACGGTGCTGCCCAGCGCGATCGGCCGCCTCACGACCGGGATCGTGCTCATCGCGGGCCGAATTTTCGGCGAGACAGCGGCGCTGATCTTCACCGCCGGTCTCTCGGTGAGCGCCAACCATCCCTACGAACTCAACCCGTTCCGCTCGGCCGAGACGCTCGCCATCCATCTCTGGTACACGCACTCAGAATCGGTGATCCCGGATGTCGACCGGGTTGGAAACGGATCCGCATTGGTGCTGCTCATCATGGTTCTGGCCTTCAACATCGCCGCGCGCCTGGCCGGAAGCGCGCTGACCAAACGCTTCACCGGGAGATCGTCGTGATCGACGTATCGCCCGGATCGGTCGACATTCGCGAGAAACTCAACGCGATCCACCTCAACGTCTTCTACGGCTCGTTTCAAGCGATCAAGGACGCGTCGCTCAAGATGGCGGCGAAGACGGTGACGGCGCTCATCGGACCGTCCGGCTGCGGCAAGTCGACGTTCTTGCGCGCGCTCAACCGGATGCACGATCTCACTCCTGGAGCGCGGGTCGAGGGCGAGGTGACCCTCGACGGTCAGGACATCTACGCCCCCGACGCCGATCCCGTCGTTATCCGCCACCGCATCGGCATGGTGTTTCAACGGCCGAACCCGTTTCCGAAAACCATCTACGAAAACGTCGCCTACGGGCCCAAGATTCACGGCGAGCGCGATAAGGCGACACTCGACGCGACCGTCGAACGATCGCTGCGCCAAGCTGCGCTGTGGGATGAAGTCAAGGACCGGCTCAACCGCTCGGCGCTCGATCTCTCGGGCGGTCAGCAGCAGCGCATGTGTATTGCGCGCGTGCTCGCCGTCGAACCCGAGGTCATCCTCATGGACGAACCGGCGTCGGCACTCGATCCAATCGCGACATCGAAGATCGAAGATCTCATCGGCGAGCTCAAAAAAGAGTTCAGCGTCGTCATCGTCACCCACTCGATGCAGCAGGCCGCGCGAATCTCCGAGTACACCGCGTTCTTCCACCTCGGCGAGATCATCGAATTCGGAACGACGACCAATATTTTTACCCGTCCACGCGAGAAGAAAACCGAAGACTACATCACCGGCCGCTTCGGCTGACTCGCCGGGCCCCGGCGGTCACATTTGGACGATACGGAGGTCCAAGCGGACGAAGTCTTTGGCGTTGTCGATCGCGACGGCTTCGCGCAGGATTCGGCGTTCGTGCGCGCTGACCGTGAAATCGTAGGCTTGCGGGACGATGCCGTGGAGGAGATAGGCACCGTCGCGATCGGTGCGCGTGGTATAGGTGACGTCGCCGCGCTCGGCTGTGATACGGATCGTCACGTTCGTGACCGGCCGGCCAAAGCGGTCGGTGAGATATCCACCGATGGCCGTCGCCGCTTCGCCCTGGGTGTCGTCGCCTTGGCCGGGCACGAGCGCGCGAGTAAGGGTTTGGTTATGACCGGCCAGGACGCCGACGCCCCGGACCAGCAGCGAGATATACCCGCGGGCGGAGATGACTAAATCGTAGACGCCCTGCGGGAGCGGCGTCGTGAAACGGCCGGATCCGTCGGCATCAAAGCGTGCCACGCGCGAATCGCGCCCCACGCAGGTAATGCGCGCGCCGCGGAGCGGTACGCTCGAGCGCCGATCGAGTAAGGTGCAGCACAGCGTACCCGCGACATCCCCGGCGGCGGCGGTTGGTTGCTCGAGTCGGTGATCCATCAGGAGTCTATATCGGTGAAGCATCCAGGAACATGACGCGCATAAGCGCGCGGGCACCAACACGACGACGGAGCTGCACGCCGACCGCCTTACCTCCGTGGCCCGGCGGAAGTGGCGCGCTATCCGGGGACGCCGCGACTCGGCGTCGGCGGCGTGGGGCCGCCATGCATCGACGAGACCAGGAGTCGGGGCCTACTCCGAGTGGGAACGGTTCGTCGAATCCGCGACATAACGGCGGTTGACATTTCCTCAGCGGTATACTATTCGAAATACGCAGCACACTTGCAATTAAAGCAACTTGCTTTAACGCGCTTTATCGGCATTGCCCGACGAGTCGTTATCCGCGGTGCATTTATCCGCCGAGCATTGCACAGAAGAGCGCTTGGTGTGTCGCCGCTCTGTTGAAGCTCGTGCCCTCCGCTCATTTCGGAAAACCATTACGTTACGGTGCTTTCTCCGGCATTCGATGGACTCACGAAGTACCAAAAAATACGCACTTTGTTTCGTGCATAGCTCGGAATGAAAACAACTTTCGCGGGCATTACAACAGACCCGGGTATTTTGGGCCGTCCGGCATTAGCGTCCATTGACGCGATGCGCTATGGTATGAACAATAACGCTTTCTTAATCGAGGATTCCAGACCTTGCCACTATTTCGGTTACTGCTTGCGGTGACGGTGCTCATCGTTCTCGTGGACCTTTTGATGACGCATCTGCCGTCGTGGGCGGTTTCATCGATCGGCCTGCTCTGGCTGATCGTGCTCGCCGCGGCCGGCTTCGACGCTTGGCGCTCGGGCCAACGCGACCGTGCCGCGCGCCTCGAGCGCGAGCGCCACAGTCTGCACGGCCGCTCGTAATTCGGTCCCGACGCCGCCCCGCGCCCTAAACAGCCGCCGCGTCGCTGAGTTCATTTGCCACCAGACAAATGCGCAACGCGACGAACAATTGCGTAAGTGCGAGCATCGGTGAACTGTGGCTGCCGGCCTCATCCGTAAACAGCCCCAGCCGCTCGGGCCGGACGGTCGCATGGCGATTGCCGATGCGCTTCCATATCGCGTCTTCGAGAAATCGTGCCGACGGCTCATCGATCGTGCCATCGACTTCGAGGATCGTCCGCGGGAAGGGCCCGCCGTCGCGCTCGAGTTCGCGCATCCGTGAATACTTGGTTGCGATCTCGCTCGAATTGAGCGGTGCGAGGCGTGCACTCTTGTAGAACGTCACGCCGCTTTGCGAGAAACATGCCCGCAAGTCGGCATAGCGGGCTTGCGGAGCGATGTACTTCTCGTAGTCGGGACGCCGACGCGCGAGCTCGGCCCGGACTTGCTCTTCGGTATAGCCGCGCTCGGTAACGTCGCGGTGAATCGCCCAGTTCTGCTTGAGGCCGGCGTCGGGTTCCAGCCACACCGCCACATCGAAAAGCGAGCGCAGCGCCCAGGTGTAGAGCGGGAACATCCCCTGGACCAGAATGATTTCGCGCGGCTCGATCGTCTCATGCCGGCCGACGGCGCCGCGCCGATGATCGTAGATCGGCTTTTCGACCGTTTCCCCGTGCGCGAGATGCCACAGATCTTCTTCCATCTGGGCGAAGTTGTGCGCGCGCGGATCGAGGGCGGTGATTGATACGGCATGCCGCTGCGCCCGATTGAGGCCGAAGTAACCGTCGAGGCGCACTTCAACGCAGCGCTCCTCGCCGAAAATTTCACGCAGCCCCTTGCAGAGGGTGACTTTGCCGGTACCGGAATCGCCGCCGACGGCGACCATGATCGGACGTTGCATGTGCGCTAGGATACCTCGATCGCCTGAGCGGGGGACTTTTCGTGCCCGAAATGCCGCAAAAGGTTCCCGAAACGTCGAAGACCGAACGCGTTCGGAGATGCCGCGTTCAACGCGTTTGGTCGGCCGGCACGCGCTCGCGAAAGCGGGCCGGTTCGGCGACCGCCGCCCGCAGGCCGAACGGCCGGCTGATGACGCGTGGCGCCGGGACGGCGATGGTCGCGTTGTCACAGCGCAGCGCGATGAGGGGCCGGCTCAGTCCCAGCCCGGCGAACGGACCTTCGACCGGCATTTCGACGCTCGCCCGGATCAGCGAGGTTCGGGCCAGCAGCGTCCCGGTGAAGAAGAGAAACGCGTCATCGCGTAAGCCGAACGACGGCAAGGGGATCGGTAGCCGCAACCCGGGTCCCGGGGCCGTGCAACGCAGCCGGCAGATGCGCTGCGTGCCGTTCAGCACGTCGATCGTGGTCAGTCCGTCGGACTGTCCGACGCCGAACGTCGCAAGTTCTTTGGGGACGCCCCAAATTTCGCGTCCGCCGGCTAGCGATGCCGAACTGTCGACGTACAGCCGGGCCAGCAAATACGCGAAGCGCATCCCGACCCGCGCCAGCCCGGCGACGACGTTGAGTTCGCGGTAGACCAGCGATCCGCGCTCGTACGAAAGGAACAGTAGGCCGCCGACGGTTTTCCCGGGTACGATCGTGACGAGCCGCGCGCCGGCGGGGACGAACCCTTTTGCCGCGGCGCTATCGAGGAGTCCGAAGGTCGCGACGCCCCAGCCTTCGAGCCGCCAGGGCGGCGGCGGATACGTGTTCACGTCGCACAGAGTTCGCGCACGGGCGCTCGGCCGCCCCTGGGGCTTTGGCCAAGCTGCCCGGACGCGCGGCGGGGCTCGTTTACGCCGGAATATCCTCGTCCTCGCGCAAACCCATGAGCCCGCGGATGCGCGGCTGGTCGTGGGCGAGTTCGTCCGCGGCCCCGGTGTGGACGATATGGCCGTCGTCGATGACGTAGGCGCGCTGCGAGACTTTGAGCGCGAGCAACGCGTTCTGCTCGACGAGTAAAATCGAGGCGCCCTGGCGGCGCAGCTCTTCGAGCGTCTTGTAAAGTTCGATGACGATGATCGGCGCGAGGCCCTGCGAGGGTTCGTCGACGAGAATGAGTTTGGGATTGCCGACGAGCGCGCGCCCGATGGCGAGCATTTCCTGTTCGCCGCCCGAGAGCCGGCCGGATTTGCGTCCGGCGAGTTCCTTGAGCTTGGGGAAACGGTCGTAGACTCGGCCGATCGTCCATCCGTCGCCCACGGTTCCGCGTTCGGCTAACTGCAGGTTTTCGAGCACCGACAAGTTTTTGAACATCCGGCGGCCCTCGGGCACGTAACCGACGCCGAGGCGCGCGACCGCGTGCGGCGCGAGGCCGCGCAGTTCACGTCCGTTGAGCTTGACCGTGCCGGTACGCGGCGGTGTGAGGCCCAGAATGCTGCGCAGCGTCGTCGTTTTTCCCGCGCCGTTGAGCCCGAGCAGGGTGACGATCTCGCCTTGTTCGACGTGCAGCGAGACGTCGTGCAGAATGTGGCTCTTGCCGTAATAGGTGTTGATGCGCTCGACTTCGAGCAGCCGGGCATCAGACATTGACGATCTCCTCGGAACCCAGATACGCTTCGCGCACCTGGGCGTCGGAAAGGACGGCCGCGGGGGTTCCGCGCGCGATGACCTTGCCGCGATTCATGCACAGAACCGAATTCGCGAGTGCCGACACGAAACGCATATTGTGCTCGACGAAGATCACCGTAAGGCCCAGACGGTCGTGCAGATCGCGCACGACTTCCATGATCCGCGTGGTGTCGGCGGCGGCCAGGCCGGCGGTCGGCTCGTCGAGCAGCACGCACGACGGTGACGTCGAGAGGCTCATCGCGATCTCGACGAGGCGTTGGCCGCCGTGTGACAGCGTCGCGACTTGGCGTTCCTTCATGCTGCGCAACTGCACGAAATCGAGCAGCTCGTCGACCCGGCCTGCCAGCTCTTTGCCGCGCGCGCCCAAACCGCGCATGCTGAAGGCGACGTTCGCCTGCGCCTGCAGCCCCATCATGATGTTTTCGCGGACCGTTAATTCGGCGAAGATGCTCGGTGTTTGGAACGTGCGGCTCATACCCAGGCGGATGCGCTCGAAATTGCGCAGCCGGGTAATGTCTTGGCCGCGCAACGTGACCGTCCCCGAATCGGGATAGAAGAAGCCCGAGAGCGCGTTGAAGAAGCTGGTCTTCCCCGCCCCGTTGGGCCCGATGATCGCGACGATCTCGCGTTCGGCGACATCGAGATCCACCCCCGCGACGGCTTTCACGCCGCCGAACGAGAGCGCGACGTCTTTGGCGCGTAGGAACGGTGCGGCGTTGGCGTTGGCGGTCACGGCTGCCTTCCTTCGATGAGTCCGGCCGGTACGACCGCAACGTCGGGATCCTGGGACGCTTCCTCTTCACGCCGGCGCCGCGCGGCACCCAGACCGAGCAATCCTTTGGGAAACACCAAAACGAAGAAGATGAACATGCCGCCGATGATGATCTGCCACGCCGGTGTGAACGACGACAGCACGTTCTGGGCGATCGCGTAGATCGCCGCACCGATGACCGGCCCCCAGATCGTCCCGACACCGCCCAAGATGACCATCATGACGAAGTCGCCAGACTGATGCCAATCCATGAGCAGCGGATACGAAAAAGCGATCGACACCGAGTACAGCGCGCCGCCGAGTCCGGCCACGAAGCCGGAAAGCAGCAGCGCCACGAAGATGAAGCGGTCGCTGTTGATCCCCAGGTACCGCACGCGGGCCTCGTTCTGGGCGATGCCTTGCAGCGTCAAGCCGAAGGGTGAGCGCATGATGCGCCAGAGCACGAACAGCAGCACGGCGAAGATCGCCAGACAGAAGTAGTAGTACGACGAGCCGTTGAGCGTCGGGGACGAACCGCCGAAGATCGGCGGTTTCGATATCGAGAAACCGTCCTCGCCGCCGGTCACGTTGCTCCAACGATACGCGATGAAGTAGAAGACTTGGCCGAACGCGATCGTCAGCAGTGAGAAATAGATGCCCCGCCGGCGGATCAAGAACGGCGCGATGATGGCCGCCGCCAGCGTCGAGCACACGGTGCCGACGATCAGCCCAAGGATCAGGTTCGCGTTGACGTCGGCGATGAAGAGCGCCGAACCGTAGGCGCCGACTCCGAAAAAGGCGGCGTTGCCGAACGCCATGAGTCCGGTGAAGCCGAGCAGCACGTTGACGCTCGACGCGGCGAGCGCGAACAAGATGACGGTGGTGCCCAGCGAGATGTTCAGTCCGACCGCCGGCAGCAGCAGCGGCAGCAGCACCAGCAGCACGGCCATGAACGACACGCCGATGACGTTGGCGAATTTCATCATCCGAAAATGCCCTCTTCGCCGAAGAGTCCGCGCGGCCGGATCAACAGCACGACCGCCATGAGCACGTACATGATGACTTCAGAAGCCGCCGGCAAATAGAGCGTTGTGATGCTGATCGCGAGGCCGACCAGCAGGCCGCCGACGATGCTGCCGGCCAGCGAACCCATCCCGCCGATGACGACGGTGATGAAGGCGGGCATCAGCAGATCGTTGCCCATCGTGGGTCCCAGACCCAAGAGCCCGGCGGCCAGCACGCCGGCGATCGCGGCGAGCAGAATGCCGAGGCCGAAATTCGTCATGTAGAGCAGCTGCGTATTGGTCCCGAGCGCGGCGAGCATCTCGGCGTCTTGCACCGCGCCGCGCAGCCGCAGCCCCAGGCGCGTGCGGTACAGAAAGACCAGCAGCGCGACCATCACCACGACGAGCGCGACCATGATGAACAGGCGATACGTCGGCAAGAAGACGTCGCCGATTTGCGTCGCGCCCGACAACTCGGGCGGCGCCGAGAACGGCACCGTGCTCGGACCCCAGATGAGCCGGAACACTTCTTCGAAAACGAGCGACAGCCCGAAGGTGAGCAGCAGGCTGTAAAGCGGGACGCGTTTGTAGAGCGGCGAGATGAGCAGCCGCTCGACGACGAGGCCGATGATCGCGGTACAGATCGCCGACGCGGCGAGGGCGAACCAAAAATTCGAGCCGCGCGACATCAAGGTAAAGGCGAGGTAGCCCGCCAGGGTCATGAACGAGCCGTGAGCGAGGTTGATCGTCCCCGTCAGGTTCATGATCAGCGAGAGTCCGATCGCGATGATGGCGTAGAACGCGCCGAGCACGATCCCGTTGACGATCTCGGGCGCGAGATGTTCGATCACGCGGGGTAGTTCAGTTTACAGACCGCCTTCTGATCGTCGGCGGGTTTTTCGACTTTGTCGCCCGGCTGCGAATCGACGACCTCGAAGATGTTCCACTCGTCGCCGCCCGCGCCGTCGCCGCGCACTTGGCCGAACCACATCGGCCAGATCAGTTGATGGTCGACGTCGCGATAGTACGCGTCACCCTGCCAGAGGCCTTGGAAGTGCTCGCCGCTGAGCGCCTGCGAGACCTTCACCGCGTCGGTCGACTTGGCTTTGGTAATGGCCGCGGCCAGCTGCTGCGCGGTGACGTAACCGAATACGCTGCGGGCCGTCGGCGGCTGCTTGTAGAGATCGGTATACGTTTTGATGAAGTCGGCGGCGGCTTTGTTCTTGCCGGTCACCAGGGCGCTCTTGTAATACCACTCGAAGCCCCAGTACCCGACGCGCGCTTCTTTCGGCAGCGACCAGAAGTTTTCGATTTCGCCTTGCGGCCCCGCGACGGCGATGCGCTTGAGTAATCCGAGCGAGTTCGCTTGCTTGAGGCAATTGATGAGGTCCTGGCCTTGCTGCATGATGATGAGCACGTCCGGCTTCGCGTTGAGCACCTTGGTGAGATACGCGCTGAAATCGGTGGTGCCCAGCGGCGCGAGGTCCTCGCCGACGACGGTGACGCCGAGCTTTTTCTCGATATCTTTATAGCCGTCGAGCAGCGAGTGGCCGAAGGCGTAATCGGGCGCCAAGTAATACCACTTTTTGCCGAGTTTGTTGGCGATCGAGTAGCCCGTGGCATGCGTTTCCATCCAGGTGCTGTGGCACGTGCGGAACGACGTCCAGTGGCACTGCTGCCCGGTCACGGAGTCCGTGTGGCCGCCGGTGTCGACGAACGGGATGGTGGCTTCTAAGCAAACGTTGCTCGTCGCCTGCGAGTTGGCACTGTTGACCGTCCCGATCAGCGCGTTGATCTTGTCGACTTGGATCAGCTTGCGCGCCTTCTCGACGGCGGTGCCGGGGTTGTTCGCGTTGTCCTCGATGACGAGCTTCACTTGGCGCGACAGGACGCCGCCGGCCTTATTGATCTGATCCACCGCCAGTTGCATCCCGCGAATCTCGTTGCGGGCCGGCTCGGCGTAGACGCCGGTGATCTCCTCGCTCGCGCCGATGACAATCAAGTCGGCCGCCGCGCCGCGTTTCGGCAGGAACACGGGGAAGCTCGCAGCCGCGACTGCCGCCGCGCTCGATGCGACGAATGTTTTCCGGCTGATTGGATCTCGTGACAACTGGTATACCTCTCGCTCATGGAAGGAGATTGGCCAACATCGGGACTGGGCAGCGTGCCGCGCACAGCCGGGTCGAACCGGCTGCACAACGAAGCCGCTCCTTGCGCCGGCCGCTGCCCCAGGCAGCGCCGGTTTCACGAACGGCGAGTTTCAGCTTTTGCCCCAGCGCGGAGGCCGCCTGCAAGCGACCGGTCTTTTTCGAGAACAACGTTCTTTTTTCGACGGGCGCGACGGCATGCGGGCTGACGCTGTGCGGCATAGCGGCATGCGTCGACGCGGTCGTCGCGCTGCGTTCCGCGGGTCCGCTGCTCGCGGCGGGCCGACCCGCCCGCGGCCGTCGCACTGGCGCGCGAACGAACAGCGCCGGGCCGCGGCCGGAATCGGCGGCGAGATTCGCGTCACGTGGCCGGACGGACCGTGGTGGCTGGACGAGCGCATCGAAAGCCGGCTCGCGAGCGGCGGAACCGGCCCGCATGCCGCGCGGGTTCCGACCCAACTCGGCGCGCCGGCGCTGCTCGCTTTGCAGAGCCGCAGTCCCGACGTGCTCGCGACGCTCGACCCGCGTATTCGGCTGGACGAGCGCGGGCGTCCGACCGCCGCGCGCGACGTCGCGCCGTGCTGGCGGGCTTCAACGGATGACGTTGGGTCTGGGCGATACGTTTATGGCCGGCTGTCTGCTGGTGCTCGGGCAGCCGTACTCGCCCGACCGAACCGAGGGCTGAGCGCGGGACGCCGTAGGCGAGTAATGGAAACCGAATCGATGTTCATGAACGTCGCCGCATCGAACGCAACCCGCCTCGATGAGAAACTCGCGCGGATTCGTGCCGGCAGGTACCAGCGCAGCGATTTCATCATCGCCGATGCCAAAGATGCCGACATGGGATCGGGCGTGACGACCGCCGGGCCGCGGCGGGGTCCCGGCGGCGCCGTCGCCGGTTGGAAATCGCGCCAAGACTATCTCGATGGGATCGCGGCGGTCATCGCCCAGGACATCGTCGACATCATGCTCGTCTCGGTCAGCAACCTCGAGCGGCTGCAGGACGCCGGACTTTTTCGCGCGAGCAAAATCAAGCCGGCGATTCGCGCCAACGATGCCACGGATTGTTGGGGCGGCGTGCGCGGCGGCAGTTATGCGCAGCCGGCGTCACGGCCGTTTCGCACCGCTGTGCTCAGCCGCGTGATGTACGGAACGCCGCACGCGTTCGCGGATCTGCCGGTCAGCGGGACGGATTTGGGCTTGTACTCGATCACCTTCAATAACGATCTCGATGCGGACATGCTCTCGCTCGAGGCGTTCAGCGCGTTTCGTCGCGACGCCGCTGAGGTCGGCTTCAAGTACTTCATGGAAGTGTTCAACCCGAATGCGCCGCGCGGACTCGATGCGGCCGACGCTCCCAGCTTTCTCAACGATGCGTTGCTGCGCAGTCTCGCCGGCGTTTCCAAGCACGACCGCCCGGAGTTTCTCAAGATTCCGTTCAACGGCCGGCGGGCGCTCGAGGAACTGGTGAATTACGATGCCTCGCTCGTCGTCGGTGTGCTCGGCGGCGGCGCGGGGACGACGCGCGACGCGTTCGAGCTCGTGTTCCAAGCCGAGCGCTCGGGCGCGCGGCTGGCGCTCTTCGGACGCAAAATCAATCTTGCGGATTCACCGACGGCGCTCATTTTCTTCATGCGCCAGGTCGCCGACGGAACGCTGACGCCCAAGGACGCGGTCGCGGCGTATCACGCGGAGTTGGTCAAGGCGGGAATCCGCGCGAGCCGCAGCCTCGACGACGATCAGCAAATTACCGAGACGCCGTTGCAGCAAAGTTAGCGCATCCGGTTTGCGCCGGGTGCGTTAAGGACCATACATATTATGAATGCGCCCTTGCCTTAGCAGGTGCGGTTTTGGTCCAGTGCAACGAATCGCATTCGACTGATCGGCCGTCGGCCGACGTCGCAATGTGCAGAGGAGCGATCCAATGACCACAAAACCAAAGACGCCAACCGATTCACTCTTGCAAGAAAACGTGCTTGCCGAAGTATCGTTCGATCCGTCAATTAACGCAAACGACATCGGCATTACCGTTGCCAAAGGGATCGTCACGCTACGCGGGACGGTCAAAAGCTACGCGGAGAAAGTGCTCGTCGAGCAGGCCGCAAAGCGAGTGTCCGGCGTGCACGCCTTCACCGAAGAGCTCAAAGTCGACATCCCACAATTTCATCGCCGCGACGATCGCGATATCGCCGAAGCCGTCTTGTATACCTTGAAATGGGACGTTACGGTCGTCCACGATTCCCTAGTCGTGAAAGTTGAAAACGGGATCGTCACGCTCGAAGGCCAGGCGGAATGGCAGTACCAGATCAATAGCGCCACGCGCGCCGTGCAAAATCTCACCGGCGTCTTGGGCGTCGATAATCTGATGACACTCCACGCCCGCCCCGGCGTTACGAACAACGACATCCTCTCCCAGCTCGAACGCACGTTCAAGCGAAGCGCCGAAATCGACGCCGACCGAATAAAGATCGAAGTCCGAGACTCCAACGTGACGCTTCGCGGAACCGTCCATTCGTGGACGGAGCATGACGACGCGACGCGGGCCGCGTACTCGCTGCCTGGTGTCACGGCGGTAACGAATTTGACCGAAGTGTTTTAGTCGACCGACATGAAGCCTCGGCACCGTTGCCGTGCGGGGCTTCTCCCTCGGCGATAGTCGACGTATCGACGTATCTCGCGAGCCAATGATTTCAGTGAACGGTCGCGCCGCCGTCGATGCGTAAAACGTGGCCGTTGACCATCGCTGCCGCGTCGGATGCGAGATACAGAACGGCGGCGGCGACTTCGCTCGGTTCGGCGAACCGGCCGACGGGGATCATGGCGCGCATCGGGTCGCCTTTAGCCGGATCGCTCCACACCGCTTTGCCCAGTTCGGTGTTGACGACCGTCGGCGCGACGGCGTTCGTCGTCACGCCGAAGGGGCCCCATTCGAGCGCGAGGACTTGCGTTATCCCGTTGATGGCGGCTTTGCTCGCCATGTAGGCGACGTGGCCGGGCAGCGCGATGATGCCCGCTTGCGATGAGATGTTGATGATGCGGCCGAACTTGCGCGCGATCATCCCCGGCGCGACGGCCTGTGCGCACAGAAACGATCCGGTCAGATTGACGTCGAGTGTTTTTCGCCAGCTCGCGGCGGTCGTTTCGAGCGCGGGCTCGATGATGGCGATGCCCGCGCTGTTGACGAGGATGTCGATGCCGCCCAGTTCGCGCTCACCGGCGGCGATGGCGGCGGCGACGTCGGCCGCGTTCGTCACGTCGCCGCTGTGCGCCACATACCGCCGGCCCAGCGCACGAATTTCGTCGCCCAGCGTTGCGAGATCGCCGGCCAGCGAAAACGCGATCACGTCGGCGCCGGCCCGCGCGGCGCTGACCGCCACTTCGCGCCCGATGCCCATTCCGGCGCCCGTCACGAGCACCCGCCGTCCGTTCAAAGTCGATTGCACGGTTCTTTCTCCCAACGGAAACGGTCCTTATAGCGCCGGCCGGCTGGACGCGTCAACCCGCATTGCCGGCCGTCGCAACCCGCGCCGGCGTTTCGCCGGTAAAGCGTTTGAGCGCCGCGAACGTCGCGGCATTGGCGGCGTAGACGTCGCCGTGCACGCTGATGAGCGCGCGGTAACGTTCCACGGCTCGGGGATCGGGTTCGACGCGCGACGTCCGGCCGCTCATCGCGCGAGACGCGGCCGCCGTGTCGGTGAACCAGCCCGCGCCGAACGCCGCGAGCATGCCGGCGCCCAGCGCCGAGGCTTCGACGGTTTCACAAATGAGCACGGGACGATTCGTCGCGTCGGCGACCATTTGCACCCAGAGCCGGCTCTTCGCGCCGCCGCCGATCGTCACGAACTCGTCGATCCCGATGCCGCAGCGTTCGACTGCGGCGGCGGCGCGCGCGCTCTCGAGGGTGAGCCCTTCGAGGATCGCGCGATAGAAGTGATAGCGTCCGTGCGATGCGTGCAAACCGATGAAGCAGCCGCGCGCGTCCGGATCCCAATGCGGGTTCATGCAGCCCGAGAAATACGGCAGCACGAGCAGACCGTCGGCGCCGATCGGCACGGCCGCGGCGCCGCGTTCGAGATCGGCGAACAGGCCGCTCGAAACGTCGGCCGATCCGAAGGTCGAGGTGAACCAATTGATGAGAAACGCCCCGCTGCGCTGAACGGTTTCGAGGATATATCCTTCCCCGCTCGCCGACAGCAGCGTGCGCCAATCGCGCTGCCATTCGTAGGACGGCGACCACACGCCCGACACGATCGCGGTGCCCAAATTCAGGTACGCGCGGCCGGGCGAGACGCAGTTGGTGGCGAGCCCCGCGCACTGGCCGTCGCCGGCGCCGGCAATGACGGGCGTGCCCGCGCGCAACCCGGTGGACGCCGCGCCGGCGGGACTGACTTCGCCCAGCGGAGCGCCCGGTGCGACCACTGGCGGCAGCCGGCTCGCATCGAGCCGCAACTCGCGCAAGATCGGCTCCGACCAGGCCCGCGCCTGCACGTCGAACAGACCCGATGGATCGGCGCTGGCCCAACTCGTTCCGATCGTTCCGGTCAACCGTCCGACGAGATACGATTGGACATCGCAAAACATCGCCGTGCGCTCGTACGTGCGCGGCTCATGGTCGCGCAGCCACGCGATTCGGCCCAGCGACGGCGTGAGATCCAGCGGTTTGCCGGTGATGCGATGGATCGCCGTCGCGCCGAGCGCCGCGGCGAGCAGCGGCAATTCGTCGCGCGCGCGCTCGTCGAGCCAACACAGCGCGGGCCGCACCGGCACGCCGGACGCATCGAGGCAGACCGTCGTTTCGCGTTGATTGGCGATCGCCAGCGCCGCGACCCGATCCGGGTTGATCGTCTCCCAGATGATGCGCAGCGCCGCGCCCAGCGACGACCACCAGTCTGCCGCATCTTGCTCGTAGCGGCTGGGAGCGGGGGACGCCAGCGGTATCGGCGCCGAGCCCGATGCGACGACGGCGCCGGCGGCATCGAACGCGATCGCCTTCGTGCTTTGGGTCGAACTGTCGATCCCGATGACGAGATCGCGGCGGCGTGTCGCGTTCATCGGGCTTTGAGAATCTCGTCGACGATTTCGAGAAAGCCGGCGCCGCCGTGCGCGTGCGCGACGAAACGCGGGTAGTGCGGCATGCGGTCTCCGTAGTCGAGCACGTTGCCGACGCCGCAGGCGTTGCGGAAGAAGGCGAACAGCGGCGCATCGTTGGGACTGTCGCCGACGAACAAGAAGCGCTCGTTGTCGCGGTCGAGGTCCCAGTGCAGCACCTCGCGCGCGAAACGCTGCGTCATCCCCGCCTTGTCGTACGTGCCGAACCAGCCGTTGACGTGGATCGACGAGACTTTCGCCGTCGCGCCGGCGGCGACGAACGCGGCGACGATCGCGTCGATGTCGGCCTGCGGCAACGGCCCGACGTCTTCGGCGAAATCGATCGCGAGATCCGATTCGCGATAGGCTTGGTCCGCCGCGACGGCGCACCCGGGAACGGCGGCGATGATGCGTTGGCCGAGCGCATGCAGCGTTTGGCGGTCGCGCGCCCGCGCGTCGGCGGACACGGCGTACCGCCGAATCATCCGCCGCGCGTCGCGGTCGTAACGAAAGTAGAAAGCGCCGTTCTCACCGATCACGCCGTCGACGGGCCAAAAGCGTGCGATCATATCGCACCAGCCCGCGGGCCGGCCGGTGACCGGCACGACCCGCACCCCGGCGGCCTGCAAGCGCTCGAGCGCCGCGTACACGGCCGCCGAAAGCCGGCCGCCGCTCGTGAGCGTATCATCGATGTCCGTGAAAACGGCTAGCGGCCGGGCCGGCAGCGAGGCGGAAAGCTCGGCGATCGGGCGCATCACGTCTCGCGTTCGACGAGCGACTCGAGCTCCCCCGAATCGGCGAGCAAGTCCAGCGCCGAATACCGGTTGCGCATCTCGCGCGCGTGGAGCACGGCCTCGCGATAGAACCCCGGCTCGAGTCCGAGGTCCAGCGCCGTCGTCGCGCCGCCGGCCGCCGCCAACGCCCAGTGCATGCGTTCGACCGGGAGCATGAAGGCCGCGCACTCGGCGCGCAGTTCGGGCCACAGCGCCTCCAATGTGCCGTTGAGTTCGGCGGCTCCACGTTCGTCGAGCGCCTTGAGCGACCATTCGGCGATGCACTTCTGCGCGTTGTCCGGGTCGAGCCGGGTTTCGAGTTCGGCGCGGTCGATGCGCGTCGGTCGGATACGCGGCGGTGTTTCGCGCGCCAAAAGCGCATGCTGCAGGCGCGCCATCGTGAGCGAGGCGACCCCGACTTGCTGGCCGTGAGTCGTGCCGGGGTGGCGGGCGCCGGCGAACGAATCGATGTAATGCGAAATTTGGTGTTCGCCCATCGAGCCGGGATGCGTCGCGCCGACGAACGAGACCCCGAAACCGACGAGGATCAGCACGCGGTGGAGATAGCCGACGGCGTCGGTCGTGCCGGCCGCGAGGCCCGGCGCGTGCTCGATCATCTGCGGTTCGTCCGCCGCCTGAAGCCGAAATGGCAGCGAGGAATACGGCGTGCCGAAGAGCCGGTGCGAGAGCCACCAGTCGACCTGAGCGGTCGAGCGGCAGAGCGAATCGCCCAGCCCGGCGGCCTTGAGTTTGATCGGCGCGGCGGCACTAATCGCGAGATCGATGAAGACGCCGCGCGGTGCGTGCGCCGCGAACGAGGTCTTGAAACCCGACGGCAGCGTGATCGACGCGGTCGTCGACGTGTAGCCGTTCATCGACGACGCGGTGGCGAACACGCAATACTTCTTGCCGTCCAGAAACGTCGCGTACTTGCACAGATCATTGATCGTCCCCGAGCCGACGGCGACGACCGCGCCGGCCTGCGCGGTTCGGGCGCGCACGAGCTCGACGGTCGCGGCGTCGGCATGCGGATGCTCGAGGATGACCGGCGTGCAGGCGGCGATGGACGCCAGCGCGGCTTCGACGCGACGGCCTAACACGGCGTACGTCTTCGTGTCGCAAACGATGGCCAGCGTCGTGCCGAGATTGAGCGCCGCCACCAGTTCAGCTTCGCGTCCCGCGAGGGTTTCGTCGATGACGATCGCTTCGTACGGGACGCGTTCGTTCTGGTGCGTTTGCGGGTCGATCCAGTCGCCGGCGACGATGTCGTCGATGAACTGCGTCCAGCGGCCCGCGCCGGGGGCGCGCGGCGTTTCGGTGCTCATCGCAGCATCGCCGCGACGTTGCCGCCGTCGACCGTCGTGACGTTGCCGGTCGTCTTTTCGAGCAGCGCCGCGGCGACGAACGCCCGCGCCACGTCGTCGGCGAGCACTTCGCGGCCGAGCAGGTTGCCGCCCATGTATTCGGCTTCGCTCACACCGCGGGCGCGCGCCCGTTCGGCGATGAAGGCGTCGGTCAGCAGCCCGGAGCGGATCCGGTCGGCGTTGATCGCGTTGGCCCGGATGCCGTCGGCGCCGTGCTCGAGCGCGTATTGGCGCACCAGCGCGAGCAGCGCCGCTTTCGATGTGCCGTAGGCGCCGAAATTCGCGCCCGGGTTGACGGCTTGTTTGGACACGTTGAACAGCAGCACGCCGCCCAGGCGCTGCTCGCGCATGATGCGCACGGCCGCGCTGGCCACGTTCTGGTGCGCGAAAAAGTTGAGCTCGAAACTCTTGCGCAGCACGCGATCGTCGATGTCGGCCATCATTCCGGTCCACGCGGCGCCGGCGTTGGAGACGACGATGTCGACGCCGCCGAAGCGCGTGACGACCGCTGCGATCATCGCCCGCACCTCGTTGCTGTTGGTCACGTCGCAGGCCTGCGCGACGCCCTTGAAATCGCGCGCGACGGTTGCCGCCGCGTCGCCCGCGATGTCGACGACGGCGACTTCGGCGCCCTGCGCGGCGAACGCCCGAGCCGTGGCCGCCCCGATCCCGCTGCCGCCGCCGGTAACGACGACAACGCGTCCGGCGAGCGGTTTGCGCGGCGACTTGCCGAGCTTGACTTGTTCGAGCGCCCAGTACTCCATATCGAAGTGTTGGGCTTCGCTGATCGAGGCATAGCGGCCGATCGACTCGGCGTCCACGATCGCGTCGATCCAGGCCTCGGCGACGTCCGCCGAGATCGCGGCTTCGGCCGCCGTGCGCCCGGCGCCGACCACGCCCAGGCCGGGAACGACGACCACCCGCGGGAGCGGATCGAGCTCGCGCCGGTCGCCGCCGACGCGGGCGTTGTTGCGCGCGAAATACGCGTCGTAGTCGGCCACGTACCGGCGCACGGCCGCGCCGGCGGCCTCGGACCAGTCGTCGATCGCGCCGGTAAAGGGAGCGAGGAGCAGCGGCAGCCGCTTCATGCGGATGACGTGCTCGGGCGTCGCCACGCCGCGCGCGGCGTAATCGTGCATGCCGCAGCCGTCGACGAACGTCGAGATGCGTTCGCCGCGCCGGACGTCGAACAGCCAATGCGGCGCGGCCGGTGCCGACGCGGCGCCGAAGACACCGCGCAAACGCGGCAAGACGGCCGCCGGCGACGGAGCGTCGCCGGCCGGGCCGGCGGCGGCAAAAACCTTGGCCGGGCGCCCGTGTGCCGCGATAAAGTCCTCGGCGAGCGTGACGAATTCGATCATGCGCTCGTATGACGCTTTGGCCGTCGCCGCGTAGGTGAAGAGCCCGTGGTTCGCGAGCAGCATGCCTTCTGCGTCGGGGAAGCGCTCGAAGATCTCGGCCGTCGCGATCGAGAGATCGAAGCCCGGCATCACGTACGGCATCCAGGCGACGCGGTCGCCGTAGATCGCGCGGCAGATCGCTTCGGACTCGGGCTGATCGCCAATCGCCGTCGCGACGACGGCGTGGGTGTGATCGACGAATTTGTGCGGCGCGTAGGCGTGCGTGAGCGTTTCGATCGACGGGTTGGGCGCGGTCGTATCGAGCAAGTTCTGACGAAAGTAATTCACGAGCTGCTCGTCGGTCAGCGTCGCGTGGCGCAAGTCGCGCAGCGCGGCCAAACGCAGTGCCGGATGACCCTGCGGTTCGATCGTCGCCAAATCCCAGCCGCTGCCCTTGACGCACAACACCTCGACCGGTTGGCCGAATACGTCGTCGAGCGTCGTTTTGACCGAGGTGTTGCCGCCGCCGTGTAAGACCAGGCGCGGATCGGCGCCCAGCAGGCGCGATGAATACGTGCGCAGCGCGAGATCCGCGCTGACGCCGCGCGCGACGTAGCGCGCGACGAATGCGTGCGCGTCGTCATCCGACCAGCGGCTCTTCATCGGTGCATCTCCGATGCTGGGTTTGTCATTTGTCAAGCCTGCTTCTCTTTTGATGAAGTGCTGCCTGCCGCACGCCGTCGCCGGTCATCGGCGGCTGCGCGCTTTGGGTTCGGCGGCCATTAGCGCTCGGGCGGTGCGTTCGTCGGTAACCAGCGTCGTTACATAACCGCCGACGAGCGCGGCGCGCAGGACGGTGGTTTTTTGCGGGCCGCCGGCGACGCAGAGCCGCTCGGGAATGCGCTTGAGATCGGGCAGCGCGATCCCGATGAACCGCTCGTCGAGAAAGCCCGCTACCGGCGCGCCGTCGCGATCGATGAACCGCCCCGCGACCACGCCGACCGCCCATTTTTTGACGTACGGTTTGACCTCGGCGGCGCTGACCAAGCCGCTGTGCAGCAGCGTGCTCCCGGGCTCGACGCCCGCGACGCTGAACACGACGCGCGTGCAGGCGCCGATGATCCGCAGTTGCTCGACGATGGCGGGTTCGCTCAAGATGAGCTCGCGCACGTCGCGCCGCGAAACGAGCGCGGGCGCATGCAGATTCACGCAGCGCGCGCCGATGCGCGCGGCGATGTTCGACGTGCATAATTCGGGCGACAATTCGTAGGTCGCGAGCATGCTGCCGACGATCTGCACCACCGACAGATTTGGGACGGCCGTCGTTTCGGGAATCGTCTGCGAGAGGGCCAGCAGCGTGCGGCCCCAAGCGACGCCGACGATGTCGCCCGGCGCCAGCGTCGCGCTCAACACGCGGCCGCCGGCCGAACCGATGCGCCACGCCGGGTCAGTGCGGCCGCCGTCGTCGGGGATGACCAGGCAGCCGGTCAACGCGTATTTTTCCTTGAGCCGGTAGGCCAGATCGATCGGCGCTTCTTGTTCGGGCGCCAGCACGACGCGCACGATTCCGCGGTCGCGCGCTTCTTGCAGGTAGTTGACGACGGACGCGCGCGAAACGCCGATGATCTCGGCGACGTCGGCTTGGTTGAGACCGTCGTGATAGTACAGCCATGCCGCGGCCATGACCGTGTCCAAACCCAGTTCGAGCGGGGCGGAGGCGGGCCGCGCGCGGTGATTTTTCACGGCGCCCGGCGAGCGTTTCACCGGACGTGTCCGACCGGCCGGCAGATCAGTATTCCTGCCGAGTGGGCGTCATACAGATCTCCTGAATCAGGACGTTTTGCGGGAGCTCGTAGGCGAAGAGCATCGCTTGCGCGACGACGTCGGCGGAGATGCCGCCGCCGATGCGGACCTTGTTTTCGCGGTAATTGCGCAGCGTGACGGGATCGGTCACGTGATCGAGCACTTCGGTTTCGACGATGCCCGGTGAGATCACCATCACTCGCACGTCGAACGGCGCGAGCTGCCCGCGGATGCTCTCGGAAACGGCGTGCACGAAATACTTCGTGCCGCAATAGACGGTGTGATCGGGGTAGACTTTGCGCCCCGCGATCGAGCTCATGTTGATGATCGTGCCCCGCCGCCGCTGGGTCATACCGGTCATGACGGCGTGCAGCACGTTCATCACGCCGGTGGCGTTGACGGCGATCATCTCGTCCCATTCGCGCGGATCTTGCGTGAGGACGTTGCCCAGCCGCGCGATGCCGGCGTTGTTGATCACGCAGTCGACCGGACCGAATTGCGCTTCGCCTTCGGCGACGGCCGCGGCGAGCGCGGTCCGGTCGGTCACGTCGACCTCGCGGCACAGGGCCGCGGGCAGCTTCAAGGCTTCCATTCGCTCGCGCCGGCGCGCGAGCAGCAGCAGCGGATAGCCCGCCGCCGCGAACGCGCGCGCCGAGGCCTCACCAATTCCGGAACTAGCGCCCGTGATGAGCGTCAACGGCTTCGACATAGCGCACCCCTCATGGAACGAGATTGGACGTCCCGTCTACTTCTCCGGAGGAAATTACCATGACCTTTGCCAACCGGAAGCGACAGAAATCAGCATTTTTCCTTCGGCAGCGGGCCATCGGCCCGCGGAATTCCCGGCTTCACGCTTAGGAGAATCAGTATGTCGAAACCGAGCTTTCCAAGGCGCGTCGGCGCCGCCGTTCTATTAGGGGCTCTCGTCGCCGGCGCGGCGACCTTTGCCGTGCAGCGGGCCCCGGTCGCGGCGGCCGAGAGCAGCGACGCCGCCGAGAGCGCGATCGCCGAATCCCTCAAAGGCCTGGCCAAGCCGGGCGAGTTCAGCGGCGTCACCCTGCGCTTCGCGACCCGGCATTTGCCGCCGATGGACTTCGTGGTCAAACACCTCGACGCGTTCGAGAAGTACACCGGGGCGAAAGTCCAAGTCACCGAGTACGGTGAAAACGAGCTGCGCGATAAGATCGTGGCCGACGCGAGCACGCATGCGGGACAATTCGATCTCTACAACCTCGACGGCAACTACACGCCGCTGTTCGCCTCGAACAAGTGGGTGCAGCCGATCGACAACCTACCGGCGGCTTACAACGTCAACGATATTCTGCCGTTCGCGCGTGGACTCTATACGTACGGCGGCAAGCTGTACGGTGCGCCGATCTATCTCGAAACGACGATCTTATATTACCGCAAGGATCTCTTCGCGGCCGCGGGCATCAAGGGTCCGCCCAAAACCTTGGACGAGTTCGCGGCCGACGCGGCCAAACTCTTGAGCCCGCCGCGGACGTACGGCGTCGCGCTGCGCGGTTTACGCGGCGAGGGCATGAACGTCTATATCTGGAGTGAATGGCTGCACTCGTACGGCGGCGATTTCTTCAAAGAGAATAAGCTCATTCCCGGTTTCGACTCGGCGCAAGCCGCCGACGGCACGAGCCACTACGCCGCGCTGATCAACAAGTACGGGCCGCCGAACAGCGCGACGTGGGGCTGGCCCGAGGTGCTCTCGGCGTACTCGTCGGGCCGCATCGGCATGACGATCGAATCGACGGCGTTCTATCCGATCTTCACCGACCCCAAGCAGTCCAGCGTCGTCGGGAAAGTCGGCTTCGCGCCGGTTCCGGCCGGACCGTCGGGCCGTTGGCCGGCGAACTACACGACCGGCATCGCGATCGCATCGACCGTGACCGATCCCAAGCAGCTCGCGGCGGCCAAAGCCCTGTTGGCCTTCGGCACCTCCGAGCAGATGGAGGAGGGCGGCCTGGCCGAGGAGTCGATCGCGAACGTGGCGCGCACCTCGTTGCTGCACTCGGCGCTCTACAACGAAAAGATCACCAAGGTCAGCCCCGACTACGCGGCCGCCGTCGCCGAAGACTACCGGATCACCAGCGTGAACTATCGCCCCTTGATCCCGCAGTGGAAGGCGATGGGCGACAGCATCGGAACGGCGATCGAAGGCGCGTTCACCGGCCAGACACAGCCGGCGGCGGCGCTCAAGAACGCTGCCGGAGAAGTCACGACCTTGTTTAAAACCCAGAAAGTCTACGGTAACCCCTACGTTGCGAAAAAAGGCGAGGCAGCGATGAAAGCCGGCGGCTCGAAGCAATCGTGAAGGTCGAGGGCCAGCCGGCACCGGTCGCTCTGGGCGCGGAACGCTCGCGCGCGCGGCGTGCGCCGCGGCGCTCGATCGACGAACGCCGTTGGATCGTTCCGCTCCCCGGGTTCATCCTGCTGGCCCTCGCCACGTTCCCGCCGTTCTTTTACGCGCTCTATCTCTCGCTTTTCAACTTCGACAATCAAGCCAAGATCGCGACCCAATTCGTGTGGCTGCAAAACTACGGGACGATCCTGTCGACGTCGCGCAGCTTGCACGCCTTCGGTGAGACGCTGGTCATCTCGTTTCAAAGCACGCTCTTCTCGATCGTCTTCGGCTTTGCGATCGCGCTGCTGATCCAGCGCTACGCGCCGCGGCTGGATACCTGGCTGCTGATCTTGTTTCTGCTGCCGATGATCATCTCGCCGGTCGTCGCGGCGCTCAACTTCTCGCTCTTGCTCAATACGCTCTACGGCCCAATCGACCAAGTGCTCTACGGGTTCACCCACAACGTGATCGCCTGGACCGACACGCCGTTTTTGGCGACCGAGGTGATCGTGATGAACCAGGTGTGGCAGTCGACGCCCTTTGCGATTTTGCTCTTTTATTCGGGTTTGCAGTCGCTGCCGACCGAAGCGCTCGAAGCCGCGCGCGTCGACGGCGCGCAGGGCTTCACGTTCCTGTGGCTCATCACGATTCCGCTCATGCGCAGCATCGTCATCGTCACGGTGCTCTTCGAGTTCTTGCTCGCGTCGGCGCAATTCACGCCGACGCAGCTCTTGACCAGCGGCGGCCCGGGCAACGCGACGGAATCGATCGCGCTCTATATTTATCGCGTCGGCATCGCCGAGACCGGTTCGATCTCACTGGCTGCGGCGGCCGGCGTCATCGCGCTCATCGTGACGGTCATCATCGCGACGATCTGGGTGAAAACGACCAAGGCCAAGGATTTGTACGGCATCGAGCGCGACGCCGTCTGGGGCGAGGCGGACGCGTGAGCACGCGCCGGCTCATCGGAATCCTCACCGGGCGGACGGCGCTCGTCGTGCTCCTGATCTTCTGGCTCTTCCCGGTGTATTGGCTCATCCTGACGGCCTTTAAGCTCAAGGTCGATATCCAGTCGTCCGACCCGGTCTGGATCGTGACGCCGGTGCTCGATAATTTCATCTGGCTGCAGCAGAATTTCACCTTCGATCCCCTCAAGCACAGTTTGATCGTGGTGTTCTTGTCGGTCGCGATCGCGACGCTGCTCGGCGCGCCGATGGCCTACGCCCTGGCGCGGTTTCCATTCAAGCAGCGCGATGACGTCGAGTTTTGGGTGATCAGCACGCGCATGCTGCCGCCCGAAGCGCTGATCATTCCGTACTACGTCATCATGATCCACATCCACCTCATCAACACCGTGACCGGTTTGACGATCATTTACTCGGCCATCAATCTGCCGGTCATCGTGTGGATCTTGCTTGCGTTCTACCGTATGATGCCGGCGTCGACCGAAGAAGCGGCGCGCATCGACGGCTGCTCGCTCTGGTCGGCGTACTTTCGTATCGTGATTCCGATGAGCGCGTCGAGCATCGTCGCCGCCGCCTTGATCATCTGGATCATGACCTGGAACGAGTTCTTCTTTTCGTTCGTGCTGACGTCGTCGAACACGACGCTCCCAGTCGAAGTCGCCTCGTTCCTGGCCAACGGCTTCAATCCGCAGTACGGTCCGATGGCCGCGGCGGGGCTGATCTTGACGATCCCGCCGCTGCTCATCGCGTTCTTCGGGCGTCAATACCTCATCCGCGGCATTCAGGGACTGGCCGGCGGCGAAGCACGTTAGTGCATGGCGACGGCCGTGTCGTGCGCGACGATCTGGTCGGCCAGCTCAACGGCGCATTCGACGTGCTCATCGTGGGCGGCGGCGCGACGGGTCTTGGCGCAGCGGTCGACGCCGTCGCGCGCGGCTATCGCACGGCGCTCGTCGAAGCGTCCGATTTCGCGAAATCGACCTCGAGCCGATCGACCAAGCTCGTGCACGGCGGCGTGCGTTATCTCGAAAAAGGCGACATCGGCTTGGTTCGCGAGGCCCTGCACGAACGGGCGAATCTGCTGCTCAACGCGCCGCATCTCGTCGACCGGCTGGGCTTCGTGCTGCCGCTGTATCGTTTTCGCGACGCGCCGTACTATTTTGCGGGTCTCAAAGCCTACGATGTGCTGGCTGGGAAATCGGCTTTTCCCAGCAGCGTGTATCTCAGTCGCAGGGCGACGCTGGAACGCGCGCCCGATCTGCGGGCCGCGCATCTGCACGGCAGCATCAAGTATTTCGACGGCAGCTTTGACGATGCGCGGCTCGCGCTCGCGCTGGCGCGCACGGCGCTCGACCGCGGCGCGACCGTCGTCAACTACGTGCGTGCGCAGCGTTTTCTCTATGCGGGCGGCAGAGCAGCCGGCGCGGTCGTCCGCGACGAAGAGACCGGGCTCGATTACGAGGTGCGCGCCAAAGTCGTCATCAATGCGACGGGCATCTTCGTCGACGAGCTGCGCAAACTCGACGATCCGTCCGCCGTACCGGTGCTCGCGCACAGCCGCGGCAGCCACATCGTCTTCGCGCGCGAGGTCTTTCGCGGCGGCGACGCGTTGCTGGTGCCAAAGACGAAGGACGGCCGGGTGCTCTTCGCGGTTCCGTGGCAGGATCACGTGGTCATCGGCACCACGGACATTCCGGTGGCGGACCCCGCGCTCGACGTCTGGCCCACGAATGACGAGATCGACTTCATCATCGCGGAGGTCAACAACTACTTGCAGCGGCCGGTCACGCGCGGCGACGCGCTGGCCGCTTTCGCGGGGCTGCGGCCGCTGGTCAGCGGAAAGGCGACGACCACCGCCAAGCTCTCGCGCGAGCACTTCATCGAGGTTTCGAGAAGCGGTGTCGTGACGATCACCGGGGGGAAGTGGACGACGTATCGCAAGATGGCCGCGGATGCCGTCGACACGGCGGCGACGTCAGCCGGTCTCGCGGCCGCGCCGTGTCCAACGGCCAGGCTCGCGCTGCACGGCAGTCCGGCCCCGGGTACCTTCGCCCCCGACGTTGCCTACGCGCGGTACGGCCGCGATCGAGATGAGCTGCTCGCGCTCGAGGCGAGCGATCTGACCCTCGCGGAGCGGCTCGACCGGCGACTGCCGTTCACGCGCGCCCAGGTCGTCTACGCGGCGCGCAGCGAGCTGGCTCGGACCGTCGACGATGTGCTCGCACGGCGCACGCGCGCGCTGTTTCTCAACGCGGAGGCGAGCCGCGCGTCGGCAAACCAAGTCGCAAGTTTACTGGCCGCCGAACTCGGCCGCGACGATGCGTGGCGGCGCCGCCAGCTCGCCGAGTTCGCGAACATCGCCGACGAGGCGGCGCCGGCGCGATGAGCGCTCGCGCGGCTGCGCGAGGCCGCGCGGTGCGCGTGTCGTTGCTGGACCAGCCGCCGACGTGTGCCGCCCTCGGACCGGCGGCCGTCCAGTGGCGTGCGCGGCGGAACTCAGCGCTTTCGCCGAAGCGACCTGCGCCGCAGCAGCAGATTACGGCTTCGCCAGACTGAATTTCGTGCGCGGAGCAGCCGATCATAGCCTGCAGTTATGCTCATTCGCCGCTCGCTTGCAACCGACTGTGGTCAGCCCAATCGACGCTCTGGCGCGCGTGGTGGCAAGACCGCTTCGATCAGCACCGTTCGATCTTAAAACGGTGGCCATTGGTGTCCTGTTTCTCATCCCGATCGTCTCGCTGATGGTCGTTCACGTCCTGCCCGACTCGCTCGTCGATGGCACATCGTCGTACATCCTCGCGGCCCGACGCGGCGTTCTGCTCGAGACATCGACAGTTGCCTGATATGAGCGGAAGTTGGCGCATGCTCGGAGCGCGGTATGTCCCCGTGATTTTGAGCGCGATCGTCGGCACGCTTGTCACGATCGGCGCGTTTTTCCTCGTGTGCTCGTGGGAATATCGGGTCGCCGTCATCGATTTTCAGAGCAAAGCCAAAACTTATTTCGAGGTCATCAATGCCGATCTCGACGAAGCCAATACGCTGCTGTACACCATCGCCGCATTCATCGGTTCCAACGATCATGCCGTGACGGCGAACGACTTCGCGCACTTTTCAGCGGCGCTGCACCGCCGGGTTCGGGGGCTTCGCGATACGGCTTGGGCTCCGCGCGTGACCCTCGCCGAACGGTCGACATTCGAACATGACGCTCGCGCTGCGGGGCTCGCGCGCTATGAGGTCCGACAGTTCGGCCCACATCGCAAGCTCGTCGCGGCGGCGCCGCGTCCGGCATATTACCCGGTGCTGTATATTGAGTCAGGCGGGGCAAAACGCCCGATGCTCGGCTTCGATTTGATTTCGGAAAAGCGGCGCGCAGGAGCGGTGAAGCGCGCACTAGCAACCGGACTGCCGGCATCCACACCGCCAATGGACGTCAACACGGTCAAACAGCGTGGCGCCGGTGTTCTCAGCTATATGCCGGTCTACCGCGGGGCAGGCAGCGGCGTCAACGGATCGGGGGCGGCGCGTGGCCTCGTGCTCGGCGTCTTTGACATTCCGGCGCTCGTGAAGAACATTTTCCAGACACGAGCCGGCTCCGCGGACGGCTTGAATCTTTACCTCTTCAACCCGACTGCGCGTGGCGATCGCCGGGTGATCTATCGGTCCGAATCGGCTGCTGGACCCGTGGCAGCCGCTTCCGAAGAAACACTGCTGGCCGGTGCGCATGCCCAGAGCACGGTCCTGCTCATCAACCAACACCTTGGCGCCATCGTTACTCCGGTCCGTCCGCTCAAATTCTTCAGCTGGACGTTGTTCGCAATAACGACGCTGGTTTTGGGTTTCACGATGACGGCGATGATCGTTGCCTACTTGCTGCTGTCGCTGCGGCGTAGACTGCAACTCGAAGCGCTCGCAACGACTTTGAAGTCGACCAACGCAACGCTCTATGAGAACAACGAGCACATAACCAATATCTCGCTGCACGACGCCCTGACCGGAATGCCCAACCGTCTTCAGTTCCGTAACCGAATGGATGAAGCGGCGGCGCGGCTGCGGCGGGGTGCACCGTTCGCGCTGTTCTTTTTGGATCTTGATCGCTTCAAGGCCGTGAACGATACGCTCGGTCATGGAGCCGGCGACGAACTGTTATGCCTGGTTGCCCAGCGCATCGCGGGCAACATACGCGACGTGGACACGGCTGCGCGACTGGGCGGCGATGAGTTCGCAATTATCCTTGCGGATGTCACGGATAGCCTTGGGGTTGCGGTCGTCGCGAACCGGCTGATCGATAGCATCAGCAAACCGTACTT
>PLAE01000249.1 GCA_003134035.1 Candidatus Velthaea versatilis | reverse complement strand
ACGGCGTGCGGCCCGAGCAGCGGCCCGAAGCCGGCATTCTGGGCCTGCGCAAACACTTCAAGCTTTTCGCCAACCTCCGGCCCTCGCGCGTGTATCCAGGGCTCGAAGACCGCTCCCCGGTCCGAACCGAGATTGTGCGCGGGATGGATCTGGCGATCGTGCGCGAGCTCACCGGGGGGCTGTATTTCGGCGCGAAGTCGCTCGAGGTCGAAAACGGCGTTCTCACCGCGCGCGAGACCCTCGTCTACACCGCCGACGAGATCGAGCGCGTCGTCGTGTTCGCCTTCGAGCTGGCCCAAACGCGGCGGCGCAGACTGACCTCGATCGACAAAAACAACGTGCTGGTGAGTTCCCAGCTCTGGCGGCGCGTGGTCACCGCGCGCGCCGCGGATTATCCCGACGTCGACGTCGACCACATGCTGGTCGACAACGCGGCGATGCAGCTCGTGCGCGAACCGGCCCGCTTCGACGTGATCGTGACCGAGAACATGTTCGGCGACATCCTGTCGGATGAAGCCGCCATGATCACCGGCTCGATCGGTACCGCCCCGAGCGCCAGCCTCGGTGCGGCCGACGGCGACCGCCGCTTCGGACTTTACGAACCGATCAGCGGCACCGCGCCCGACATCGCCGGCAAAAACAGCGCGAATCCGGCGGCGGCGATCCTTTCGG
This sequence comes from Candidatus Velthaea versatilis, assembly GCA_003134035.1. GTDB lineage: Bacteria > Vulcanimicrobiota > Vulcanimicrobiia > Vulcanimicrobiales > Vulcanimicrobiaceae > Velthaea > Velthaea versatilis. The sequence goes on along the minus strand of PLAE01000249.1, from coordinate 68,027 downwards.
CGGCCCTGCTGGCGCGCTTCTCACTGGGCGAGCACACCGCTGCCGAGGCCATCGAAGCGGCAGTCGCCGCCGTCCTCGCAACCGGCCCGCGCACGGCCGACCTGAGCCGGCCGGGCGATGCGGTCGCCTCGACGAGCAGCTTCGCCGACGCGGTCCTCGCCGAACTCCTCGGAGCGTCAAAGCAAAGCGGCGTTCACGCTCGCGCGTAAGCGCGTTGACGGCGCTGCGCACCCGCCGCCTCACCACATCGACCGCCACCCGCATCAGCCCGCGGCTTGCAGCGCCATCGTCTGGTCGTGCGTCGAGATCCGCGCACACCCGACCAAACTCGACTGGCCGTCTGGGGCGACCTTGGGCAGTATCGGGGCGCGACAAACGCCATCATGGGGGCTCTCTTGCTTCGGATTTGTGTATCCCTCAGTGACCGATTTCCTTACAAAACGAAACCACGAAAGTAAACGGCCCGCCCCCTCCGTCCGATAGGTTTACTAAGCCGGTAGATCACGAAGGCGCCGGAAGTGGCCCGTCGCGTTCCCGGCTAATGCGATTGAGGGGTAGCCATTTCATGGTCTCGTTTTGGAGCAGCTGCAAAATCGGCGTCAAGCTGCAGGCGGCTCTCGCGCTCGTCATGTTCGTCTTCGTCGGCAGCATCGTCACGATTCTGGGCTTTGACGCGAAAGTCTCCGCGCTCAACGCCTCAATCGAAGAGCAGCTCCATCCCGCTCGCGTCGCGATCTTGAGGACGGAACTCTTCGCGCGCGCGGCGGACGACGACGGCGGCGAATAAGTAATGGAGCTTCGTCACAAAGAGGCTGCCCCAGTCAAGCATGTTCCCGTTGGGCGGGCGATTCGTCATTTGGTGACGCGTTCAGCGTCCGGGGCAAGACGGCTCATCGAAGTGGTCAGCCGATTCACCGCCGAACAGGTTGCCGGACCGGAGGAAGCCCCGTGCGGGTCAGACGGCTGGGCGGTCGCGATCGCCCGCCAATCATGCAACGTCCGCAGCAGCGAAACCGCAACGATCGTCATGTCGCCGTCCGGACGCAGGGACAGCGCCGCTTGTGGCCGGCCGGCGACCGTCGCGGCGAGCAGCCGGGCCATACTGCGGTGAAAGACGGCGTGACGGGATTTCGTCACGTAGTACAGCGGCATCGTGCGCAGCGCTTCCGAGATCGTCGAATTGAGCCAAACCCCAATCGGACACAGATCTTCGCGCGCAACTTCAGCTAGGTCAAAGACCGATCGGCCGGTCTTCACCGCCGTCTGCAAGCGATCTAGCCAGACGTAATGCGCCTCGATCGCGTGGTCGACCTGAACCCGCAATTCTGTCCGCTGCTCCTCGGAGAGAACCGCAGAACCGACGTCGGTCAAGGTTTCCTTTAGCAGCGTATCGAGTTCGGCATGCGCCGCGGACGATCCGAGTAGTTCGGTCACGGCCGTTTCACTGATCGGACGGCTGAAAAGATACCCTTGCAGATGCGTGCAGCCAAGGCGGCCGAGCGCATCGCGCTGCGCGCGGCTCTCGACGCCTTCGGCGACGATGTCGACACCCAACGCGTGCGCGAGCGCGATAATCATGCGCAAGATCTCGGATTTGGCCGACGTGTCGTCAATGCGCGCGACGAACGACTTATCAATCTTGAGCGTATCGATCTGAAAGCGCTCAAGATAACTGAGCGACGAATAGCCGGTCCCGAAATCGTCGAACGCGATGAGAATGCCGAGCGCCCGAATCGCGGCAAACACCGCGCCGACGACGTTGCCGCCGGCGAGAAAGACGCTCTCGGTGATTTCAAGCTGCAAGGTCGCCGGGTCGAGTCCGCTCACGTCGAGGGCCTCTTTGAGATGAACGAGAAAGTGCGGGTGCAAGAGCTGCTGACTTGAGACGTTCAGACTCATCATCAGCGGCTTGCCGGCCAGACCCGAAAACACGACGGCCTTTGTGCAGCCTTCGATGAGCACCCAACGGCCCAGCTCGACGATTAAGCCCGTCTCCTCGGCCGCCGGAATGAATTGGTCGGGCAGCACCCACCCGTGCTCGGGATGCTGCCAGCGCACCAACCCCTCAAAGCCGTAGACGCCGCCGGTGGCGATGTCGACGAGCGGCTGGTAATACAGCCGCATTTCGCCGCGCTCGCACGCGCCATACAGTTCCTTGCGCACGCGGGCCACGCCCTCGGCCTGCGCGCGCATCTCCGAAGTGAACACGGCGTAGGTGCTGCCGCACGTGTGTTGCGCGCGCGCGAGCGCGGTCTGGGCGTCGCGCAGCAGCAGTTCGGGGTCATGCATCCCCGCTGCCCAGTGAACGATGCCGATGCTCGCGCCGAGAACGACGTCGTCGCCGGCCGTGCGCGGCCGATTCGCCGTCTCCACGATCATTCGGTTCGCGACGGAGACGGCTTCGTCGGGATCGTCGGGCATCTCGATGAGCAAGGCGAACTCGTCGCCGTCCATGCGCGCCAGCGTATCGCGCGAGCCGGCCAAGCCGTCAAAACGCCGCGCCAGGTCGCGCAGCACCAGATCGCCGGCGCGATGACCGAGGTGGTCGTTGACCTGCTTGAAGCGGTCGATATCCAGCAAGAGAACGGAGAACGCGTAGGCCGGATCGACCTCGGCACGGGCAATCGCCGACTCGACGCGGGTCAGGAAAACGTCGCGATTGTAGAGGCCGGTCAGATCGTCGTGGGCGGCATTGAAGGCTAACTGCTTTTCCGCCCGTTCGCGCTCGGCGATCTCGGCAACGAGCGCGGTGTACCGGTCGCGCGACGCGGGGCCTTCGGCGGCTTCGCCGCACCGCAGCGCGGTGACGTCACGTGCGACCGCGATCCAGTGGGTGCAGACGCCGGCGGCATCGAGAACCGGCGTAAGACCGACCTCGACGAGATATTCGCGGCCGTCTTTGCGATAATTGATCAGTTCGGCCGTAACGGAGGTCTGCCGCAGGAGCGCCTCACGCATCTTCGCCCGGATGTCCGGATTGCTGCGCGGGCCCTGCAGCATGTGCGGCGACTCGTTGAGGACTTCGCTCGCGCTATAGCCGGTGAGACGCGTGAAGGCCGCATTGACGTAGACGATTCGCAATTTCGCGGGCGGCATCGCCGCCGAGGTGATAATGACGGCGTCATCGGCGTTGACTACGACCGACCTCAGGAAGCCTGCCTCGTCGAACGCCGGCGCGACGGCGCGCAGATACTCGACTGAGTCTTTCATGCCGGTCGGCAAAACCGAACGAATTCTTCCATATTCGCTGTATCGGCTCGCTGACGAGGCGGAGTAACCCTTTGGCGGCAGATCGAACCCGCCGTTCGGCATGGTACCTGCGGCGGTATCAGCCGTCAGCGCGAACGCCGAGGCTGCCGAACGGCGCTATTTGACCAAGGTGTGTGTGACGCCGTTGCGGATGAGGACCGGACTCGGAACCGATTCGCGACCGGCAAGCGGCTCGATTTCCTCGGAGACGATCGTTGGTCGCTCATCGAGCGGCACCGTCGCGCGCAGCGGCGATCCGTTGGGCGCTGCCGTCCGGCCGGCCGAAGCCATTTCGTTCGCCGTGGCCGCCGGCGTCGACGGCGCCGACCGGTTCGCCGCATTCGCCGCGTCGAGCGGAGCCGGCTCGGCCGGGTTGAGCGCGGCGGCCGAACGCAGCTCGTGCGCCGCGAGGGGCCGGTCGATCAGCGACAGGTGCGACATCAACAGCGAGCGCAGCTCGCTCTTGGCTTGGGCCGCCGTGTCGAGCGCGCGCGCAAATTCGCGGCGCGCTTCCGAAATCCGATCGTCCAGATCGGCGACTTCCCGCTCGGCATGCATGCGGGCCTCGCGCTTGATCAGGTCGGCTTCGGTATGCGCGGCGGCCTTGACCTCGTCGGCCGTGCGCTGGGCCAAGACCAGCGTGTGCTGCAGCGACTCTTCAATCGCCTTGAAATGACTGATCCGTTCGCGCAGATCGGCGATCTCGGCCTCGAGCGCGGCGCGCGCGGTGGCCTCGTCTTCGATCGTTTCGATGACTTCGTCCAAGAACGCGTCGACTTCGGCGCGATCGTAACCTTGCAGCTGCTTCTTGAAGGTCTTGTGCTGGATGTCGATGACGGTAATGCGGCTCATGCGAAACGGCTCCCGGTCGGGTGCAGTTTAGGCGCCAGATCGACCAGCCCGTCGGTATCGACTTGCTCTTTGAGATTGTCCGAGCTGACGTTGACGCCGGCCGGCACGATCAAGTAGATCGCATCGGCGAGTTTCTGGATCCGGCCGTCGATCGTGTAGGCGACGCCGGAGGTAAAGTCGACGACCCGCTGCAGCAGCGTTCGGTCAGCGCCCTGCAGATTGACGATACAGACCTGGCGCGAACGAAGCGCGTCGGCAACTTCGGTCACGTCGCCGAAGCTACGCGGCGCAAACACCGACACCGACCCGCCTGCCCGCCGCACGCCCTCGCCGATCGGGACCACATTGCGCTTTCCGGTGGCCGGCGGCTCGGTATCGTAGAATTCCTCGTCCTCTTCATCGGGGATCTTGAACCAAGAACCCAGTTTGACGAACATGCTCATGCGAGTGCACCTTCCCGCGCCGGGCGCGGACCGAAGAGGGCCGATCCGATCCGGATCATCGTCGACCCGTGCGCGATCGCGCGTTCCCAATCACCAGACATACCGAGTGAGAGCGTCGCTCCGCCGACTGCCGCAAACGTCTGAGCCGCCAGCGCGAAGGCATCCTCGACGCTTCCCCCAAGCGGGCCGATCGCCATGACGCCGTCGACGACGAGCCCCTCATCACGCAGCCGGCGCGCGAGAGCCGGCGCCTCCGCCGGCGCGATGCCGAACCGTTCCGCGGGCGAAATGTTGATCTGCACGAGTGCGCGCAACGCTTTCCCGGCGGTTTGCGCGGCTTTAGCGAGCGCAAGTCCGGACTCGAGACGATCGACGCTTTGCACGACGTCGAAAAGTGCGGTAATGGCTTTCGCTTTATTCGTTTGCACGTGCCCGATGAAATGCGTCCGCACCGGCGGTAACCCGACGTATTTGGAACGCGCTTCCTGAAGGTAGTTTTCCCCGATGTCGGTCAATCCGGCAGCGATTGCGGCTAGGACCGTTTCACGCGGCACCGTCTTGGTGACCCCGAGGATCGTTACCGAACCCGGTGCCCGCTGCGCGGCGGTCGTAACTCGATCGACCCGATCACGCAGTGTGGCCACGGACGCGGTAATGTCCATGGCCGGCATATTTCACCGTGGCCACGTGTGCTTCCCGCGACGCACGGCCCAGATTAATAAAGCGAGGCCAATAAAAATTTGCGGGATCGCCGCGAGCTGTCCGCCCGAGAGGCCGGCAACCGTAAAGCCGGGCTCGCGCCAAATCTCGGCGATGGAGCGCGTGACCCCGTAGAGCGTGAACCACGTCCACGCGACGACGCCGTCGGCCGGCCGGCGGCGGTAAAGCAGCAGGATGATCGGCAACACCAAGATGTCGAGGATCCCCTCGAAGATCTGCGACGGATAGCGGTAACCGGAGTAGTTGGGAAACGCGATGCAGTACGGCCGGTCGGGATCGCAAATCTTCCCTTGCAGTTCGTCGTTGATGAAGTTGACCACGCGCGTTGTCGCGATGCCGATCGGCAGCAGCACCACGACCTCGTCGGCCAGCACGTTAAAGCTGAGCCCCGGATGCTTGCGCAGATAGAGCCAGATGGCCAAAATGACGCCGATGAGCGCGCCGTGAAAGGCCATGCCGCCTTGCCACACGGCGATAAAATTGAGCGGGTGGGCGAGGTACTCGGCCAGATTGTGCTGCGTGATGATGTCGGCGATGACGAACCCGATGCGGCCGCCGATCAGCACGCCGACGAGCGCGTACACCAAAAAATCCTGGATCTCATCGGTGGTCAAGCCGAGGCGGCGGCGCCCGGCCGGGCGATTCATCCACAAGAACACGCAGATGAAGCCGAACAAGTAGGATAAGCCGTACCAGTGCACGGCAATCGGACCCAGTCGGAAAGCGATCGGATCGATATTGGGGTAGGTAAACCAGTGGGTCACCGTGGCCCCTTACGCCGCATGCGGGCGGACTTCCGCGCGGGCTGCACCCCGCCGAGACGCGGCTCGGCCGGCTACGCCCGCCGCGTTCGGGATTAGGAAGAAAGCGCGAAGCCGCGCTGACGGCACGCGATTGCTCGCCACGCTGCGCGACTCGGCGATCGTAACCCCCGTCAAACGGCGCTGAGCCTTCGCCCCAAAGCTCGTTCGGCCGCTTTCTCACCGGTTCCGGCGGGCATCGGAGCCGCGGGGGCTCGCGGCCGGCGCACGAGGCCGCGCCGCCTCGGCGGCGTACACTCGGAAAGCCGTGCATCCCCAGCTCAATATCGCGACCGCTTTCCTTGCCGGGCTCTTGTCGTTCATCTCGCCCTGCGTGCTGCCCCTCATCCCGGCCTATCTCTCGTTTCTCACCGGTTCGAGTCTGGAGGAGCTCAAGGCCGACCGCGACGCCACGCAGCGAACCCGCGTGCTGCTGCACGCGCTGGCCTTCGTCGCGGGCTTCACCATCGTGTTCATGCTCATCGGGCTGTCGGCGAGCGCCGTCGGTTCGGTCTTCATCGACTACAAAGATTGGATCGCGCGCATCGGCGGCGTCGTCATCATCGTGCTCGGGCTCAACATGATCGGCGTGTTCAAGATCCCGCTGCTGGCGATGGACAAACGGCTCCAAGTGCGCAGCGCGAACCGCTCGCTGGCCGCATCGTTTTTGGTCGGGCTGGGCTTCGCCGCGGGCTGGTCGCCGTGCATCGGGCCGATTCTCTCCGGGATCATCCTGCTCGCGGCGCAAGAACAGATCGGCGCGGCGACCTTTCTGCTCTTCGTCTACTCGATGGGGCTGGCGATCCCGTTCCTGCTCACGGCCGCTGCGATAACCCAAGCGCTAGGGCTGCTCAACGGCATCAAACGCTATCTCAACGCCGTCGAAATCGGCGCCGGCGCGTTTCTCGTCGCCACGGGCCTTGTGCTCATCACCGGCTCCTTCACGCGCATCGCCGGATTCTTCTACCAGTACGTGAAACCGCCGAGTCTGTGATACTCTGGCTGGTCGCGCTCGCTGTTTTCGCCCTCGACCGGTTGACCAAACATATCGTCATCACGTCATTCTTGCCCGGCGAAAGCCGGATCGTCGTCCCGCACCTGCTGTGGTGGACGTACATTCAGAACACCCACGGCGCGTTCGGTTTGTTCGGCAGCTCGCGCGTGGTACTTATTATTTTGGCGCTCGCCGTGCTGACGCTCTTCGCGTTCGCCTTTCGCGACGCCGCCCAACGCTCGCTGGTCGTGCGCATCGCGTTCGGCGCGATCGTCGGCGGCGCGGCGGGCAATATCGCCGATCGGCTGCAGCACGAGTTCGTCGTCGACTTCATCGACTTCAAAACGATTTGGCCCAATGTGTTCAACGTCGCCGACTCCTTCATCACCATCGGTGTGTTCTTGCTGATCATCGCGTCGGTGCGGCGCGAGGAGCGCCACTCGTGAGCGAACTGCGCGTCGCCGCCGCGGACGTCGGTACCCGCACCGACGTGCTGGTGACGCGCCTGACCGGGCTCTCGCGCAGCTACGTCGCGGGTGCCATGAAGAACGGCCACGTGAGCGTCAACGGCTCCGTCGCCAAACCCAGCCGCATCCTCGAAGCAGGCGACCTGGTGCGCTTCGCGATCGATCCGCCGGCGGCGTACGAGATTCAGCCGCAAGCGATCGCCCTCGACGTGGTGTACGAGGACGACACGATCATCGTCGTCAACAAGCCGGCCGGCCTCGTTTCGCACCCGGCGCACGGCTCACCCGACGGCACGCTGGTCAACGCGCTGCTCGCGCGGCTGGGCACGCTGCCGGGCGAAGCGATCCGCGGCGGGCTCGTTCATCGCCTCGATCGCGACACCTCGGGCCTGCTGCTCGCGGCGAAGACCGAAACGGCGCTCGCCACGCTCGGCCGCGCGATGCAAAAGCGCTACATCAAACGCGAATATCGCGGTTTGGTGGAAGGCGTGCCGCGCGATGCGCAGGGAACCGTGCGCGGGGCGCTGGGGCGCGACATCCGCAACCGCATGCGCTATACCATTCGCAGCGACGGCAAACCGTCGACCACGCACTACGCCGTGCGCGAGGCGCTGCGGAACGCCGCCGAATTGACGTTCGCGCTCGAGACCGGCCGCACGCACCAAATCCGCGTCCACATGGCGGCACTCGGTCATCCGATCGTCAACGACCCGCTGTACGGCCGGCCGGACTCACGGCTGGCGCTGCCGGGTCAAGCCCTGCACGCCTGGAAGCTCGCGTTCAAACATCCGCAGACCAAAGAGTACCTGGCCTTTGAAGCCGAGCCGCCGCCGGCGTATCTCGCGGCACTGGCGTTTCTGCGCGGGTGACGCCGAGCGCTTTCGAGCTGCGCGCAACGTGCGGGACGGCGCGCCGCGGCGCCCTCGCGCTCGCCCACGGGAGGTTGGAAACGCCGGCGTTCATGCCGGTCGGGACGGGCGCGACGGTCAAGGGGCTGACGCCGCGCGATCTGCGCGAAACCGGCGCCCAGATCATTCTCGCCAATACGTATCATCTGTGGCTGCGCCCCGGGCGCGACATCATCGTCGAAGCCGGCGGACTGCATCGCTTCATGGCCTGGGACCGGCCGATCCTCACCGATTCGGGCGGCTTTCAGGTCTTTAGCTTGGAATCACGGCGCACGCTCGACGACGGCGGCGTCACGTTCCGCTCGCACATCGACGGCAGCACCCACCGCTTCACGCCCGAGAACGTCGTCGGCTTTCAAGAAGATCTGGGCGTCGATATCGCGATGGTGCTCGACGAGTGCATCAAACTACCCGCGTCGCCGGCCGCCGTCGACGACGCGGTACGGCGCACGAGCCTGTGGGCGCGCCGCGCGGCGGCGGCCTGGCGGCGCGGCTCGACCGCCCTCTTCGCGATCGTGCAAGGCGGTCTGGACGAGGCGGCGCGGGCGCGCAGCGCGGCGGAACTCGTCGAACTCGACCTCAGCGGCTACGCCATCGGCGGTCTCTCGGTCGGCGAAACACGCGCGGAGATGGTGCACATGGCGGGCTTTTGCGCCGGCCTGCTGCCGCCCGAGCGGCCGCGCTATCTCATGGGCGTCGGAACCGTGCGCGACCTCATCGACGGCATCGAGTGCGGAATCGACATGTTCGACTGCGTGTACCCGACGCGCTCGGGCCGTCACGGTCGAGCGCTCACGCGCGGCGGCGAATTCAACTTGCGCAATGCCGCCTACACGCGCGACTTCACGCCGCTCGACGCGAACTGCGCCTGCGAGGTCTGTGCCACGTTCACGCGCGCGTATCTCGCGCATCTGTTCCGCTCCAAAGAGCTGCTCGGAATGCGCTTGCTCTCGTATCACAACGTCTATGTGCTCAACGCGCTCATGCGCGAAGCGCGGAACGCGATTGAAAACGGCACGTGGGCGGCGTTCCGCGACGGCGTCACGGCGGGGCATGCCCGGTCGGCGGGCGTTGCCCGGTAATCGCGTCGCCCAGCGACGACGGCGCGCGGGCGAAAAAGCCGAAGATCCGCCCGTCGACAGGGGGCCGGCACCCCTGCAGCCCATGAGGTCAACGCGATGCGCTTATTCGTAGGCGGACTGCCGCCGACCGCAACCAAGGACGATGTCGTCCGGCTCTTTGAGCGGTTCGGCGCCGACGACGCGGGGGTCGTCCTGCCGCGCGACCGCCGCACACGGCGCCGCAAGGGCTTCGCGTACGTCGAGATCGTCGATGCCGGGCAAGCACGCGAAGCCATCGCGCTCTTGGGCGGATTCGCGGTCAACGGCAAGGCGCTCACGGTGTGCGCGGCCGATGAACGGCCGCCCAAGCGCCCGCGACCAACGCCGGCGCTCGTGCTTGGAATCCTAGCCGCGGGACTGGGCACGTGCGCGACGGCCCGCGCCGAAACCGTGTCGGCCGACGTCGGCCTCACGCTCAACCCGATCATCGGCGGGATCCATGAGAGTTTCAACGACCGCGTTCACGTGCCGCCCGTGCCGATTCCGCTGATCGAAGCCCGCGCGCGCTACGGTCCCTTCGAACTCGCCTTGAGCGGCTTGCCGCCAGTCGCGTCAGTGCCGTACCAGGACGCGATTCAAGGCCACACGTCGACCCGGCTCTCGATCTTCGAGGGCGTCTTGCGGATCTGGGATCCGCTGCATCGCTTCAGCGCGGGCATCGGACAGACGCTCTACAATCAGGGCACGCACTACGCCAACGCGATCGAGATCGCGGGCACCGGTGAGACCCAATTTTCGCGCGTTACCGGGCTCACCTATGAGGCCGGTTACGGCGTCCCGTTTCGGCGCGGCCGCTTCGAGGCCGTCTTCGACTTCACGCCGGTGATGCTGGGAACGCAGTATACGCTCTACGACCTCGGGTTCTTTGCGGGCCGCGCCAACCCAGAGCGCGCCGATCAAGTCGACACGGCGATCCGCTTCGTTCGACCCGCTGGCCGCCGCGGCGAATTTCTGCTCGGACTGCGCTACGTGAACTATACCGCGCGCTACGCGGCGGTCGGCGGCGGCCTCTCGGATCGCAACGTCGGTTTGCTGCCGGTCATCGGCTATCGGACGCGCATCGGCCCGTGATCGAGTTGCGCGTCGCGCTCCCGGGCGACGCCGCCGGTATCGCGGCGATCTATGCGCCGCTCGTCGCAGGCACTTCGATCTCGTTTGAAGTCGAGGTTCCGGACGCCGCTGAAATGGCGCGGCGCATCCTGGCCGATGCCGGACGCTGGCCGTGGCTGGTCGCCGACGATGGGGGGATCGCTGGCTACGCCTACGCCGGCGCGCACCGCGCGCGGGCGGCGTATCGCTGGTCGGTCGACGTTTCGGTGTACGTCGCCGAACGTGCGCGCCGCGGCGGAATCGGGCGCCGTCTCTACGGCGCGCTGCTGGGACTGCTGATCGAACAGGGCTACTACAACGCGTTCGCCGGCGTGACGCTGCCCAACGCACCGAGTGTGGCGCTGCACCGGGCGATCGGGTTCGATCTCGTCGGTGTGTACTTCAACGCCGGCTACAAGTTTGGCGCTTGGCACGACGTGTTGTGGCTGCAGCGCGAGTTGCGTCCACCCAGCGCGAACGTCGCCGAACCGCTGCCGCTCGCGCTGCTGCACGATCGTGTCACCGCGATTCTCAAGCAGTAGCAGCCGTGGCGCTCGCGGAACGCGTACGGCATGAAGGTGCTCGAACGATTCTTCGAGCGGGTGCTCTGGAACAGCCGCTTGTTCACGCTCACGGCGGTCATCGCGAGCTTGATCGCGGCGCTCGTGATGTTCTACGTCGCGACGGCCGACGTCGTGTATCTCGTGCGCGACGTCTTCACGTATGCGGCGCTGGAAACCGCCGCGCGCGAGCACTTGCACCTCAAAATCGTCGCCAACGTCGCCGAGATCGTCGACGGCTATTTATTCGCGACGATTCTCATCATCTTCGCACTGGGCTTGTACGAACTCTTCATCAGCAGGATCGATGAGATCGAGGACTCGACGACCGCCCCGCGCGTGCTGATCATCCGCAGCCTCGACGACCTCAAGGAACGCCTGGCCAAGGTCGTGTTTCTGATTTTGATCGTGCGCTATTTCGAGTACGCGCTCGAAGCGGAGATCGGCGCGCCCCTCGACTTGCTCTACCTCGCGATCGGCATCGCGCTCATCGCCGTTTCGCTCTACCTCACCAAAGAGAAGACGACCCCGAAAGCGGGCGACTAAATGCACGCGCCGCTGCGCGGACCGACTTCGTCGGTCCTCTAGGATGCGACTTTCTCGCGATCGAGGACGGCGCGCACGCAGAAGTCGCCGAACGGCTCGCCGGCCGCGCGCTCGCGGGACCAGCGTTCGAAGAGCGGCGCCAGCACTCCGGCGATTTCTGCGGTGCGCACGCCTTCGGCGAAGACTTGGTTGAGCCGGGTCGAGGCGGGATTACCGCCAAGGTAAAGCGTGTAGCGATCGGCGCTGACGCCGACGATCCCGATCTCGCCCATGTACGGCCGTGCGCAGCCGTTGGGACAGCCGGTCATTCGGATCGTGACCGGGTCGCCGACGCCCAGCCGCTCGAGCAGCGCATCGATCTCGGCCACGAGCTTGGGCAGCACGCGTTCGGACTCGGCCAGCGCGAGGCCGCACGTCGGCAGCGCGGGACACGCCATGGCGACTTTTTCGCGCACCGAGATCATTTGCGGATCGGCCACGCCGTGCGCGGCGAAGATCGCGTCGATCCGTGGCCGCAGGGCCGGCGCGATGCCGCCGATGACGATGTTTTGATCGGGTGTGGCGATGAGATCGCAGCCGAGTTCGGCGACGATGTCGCGCAGCGCCGCCTTGAGCCCGTCGCGCACGCGGCCGTTCGCGATCGAGACGCCGTAAAACCAGGTGCCGTCGCCGGCGGCGTTCCAACCCAGGAACTGCGGCGCGGTCCAGGCCTGCAGCGGGCGCCAGGCCTCGAGCGAAAAGCCGGCTTGGGCCTCGACCTGCGCGCGGAACCAGGCCAGGCCGCGATCGGCGATCAGATACTTGAGCCGCGCGTGGCGGCGATTGGTTCGATCGCCGTGATCGCGCTGGACGAGGACGATCGCCTTCACCGCATCGAGCAGCAGCGCCGGCGGCACAAAGCCGAATTCATCGGCCAGCCGCGGATAAGTCGCGGTTTTGCCGTGGGTATTGCCCAAGCCGCCGCCGACGGTGAGATTGAAGCCGAGCAGCGTGCCCGCGTCGTCGACGAGCGGGACGACGCCCAAATCGTTCGTGTAGAGATCGACGCTGTTGTCGCCCGGCACGGCGACGGCGATCTTGAACTTGCGCGGCAGAAACGCTTTGCCGTAAATCGGATCTTCGGCCGCCTCGGTCGAGTGCACGACTTCCCCGTCTTGCCAAATCTCATAGTACGCGGTGGCGCGTGGGGTCAGCAGCTCGGCGATCTCCACCGCCGCGGTCCGCGCGGCCGCATACTCCGGCGCAGCGAACGGAAACGGCGCGGCCGTCACGTTGCGGTTGATGTCGCCGCAGGCGCCCAGCGTCGAACCTAGGTGGGCATTGATTTGGGCGATGACCTCGTGCAAATTCGATTTGCGGACGCCGTGCAACTGCAGACCGGCGCGCGTCGTTACCCGGATCGTTCCGTTGCCGTACTCGTCGGCGAGCCGATCGATTGCCAAATAGAAGGCCGCCGGTAGAAAACCGCCCGGATTCTTGGTCCGCACCATGAACGAGAAATCTCGGCCTGCGCCCCGCTCGCGCATCGTCTTTCGCGCATCGCGGTCGTCTTGCTGATAGACCCCGTGAAACTTCAGCAGTAACGACGATTCATCACCGAAATGGTCGGTGGGCGCCTGCAATTCGTCCGGGATTGGGCCGCGCAGCCCTTGGCTATTCGCCTTGACGGCTTCGACGTCGAGTTTGCTCATGGAAGTTTGCTCATGGAAGACCTTAACAAGACCTCGTGATGGATCGGCGCCGTGACTGCGAGGTATCGGGCGATTCAGAACGTAGCCGGCAGGGGCGGTTGCCGAATAGCGGGGCCGGGAACAAGAAAAAGAACCTTCGCCGGACATCGGCGGAGGTTCATGTCGACGGCGGCCCTCAGGGCAACAAAGCCGACATGACACGCCGCCGCATTACGCGACAACAACCCAAACGCGGACAGCCAAAGGGCGGTTGCGTCATATCGCGTGGACGGTACCACGATTCCGGGGAAACCGTCAAGGAAGCCGCGCTGCCCGCACTGCCTTTCACGATTGACGGCAAGTGCGCACCGTGGTATGGTCGAGCCGATGCAGTACGTATTATGCTGTTGCCCATGTCGTTGCTTCGGCGATTCCGTCGGACCGGCATAAGTTCGTCACGCGATAAAACGTCTGCCAAAACGTTCGTGAGATGAAGCCTCGCCGGCCCGGCGAGGCTTCTTTTCTTTCCGCGCTCCGTCCGCGGCAGCGACGCTCCCCAAGAGGCCCGCCATCATCACCTCGCCGTCCCCCACGATCGATTCCGCCGAAGCGACGCTGCATTGGGCGCTGCGCACCTATCGCGAGCGCATCGTGCTAGCCGCTTCCTTCGGCGGCTTGGGCGGTCTGGTTTTGCTCGACATGGCGCTGCGCATCGAACCCAAGCTGCCGGTTTACTACCTCGACACGGGCCTGTTGTTTGCGGAGACCTACGCATTCATCCGGCGAGTCGAGGAGCGTTACGGCATCGCGGTAACGGGTGTGCAGCCCGAACTCTCGCTCGTCGATCAGGCGCGCCGGCACGGCGAAGCGCTCTGGGAGCGCGATCCCGACGCTTGCTGTGCGATGCGCAAGGTCGCGCCCCAGCGGGCATTCTTGGCCAACTACGATGCGTGGATCACCGGCCTGCACCAGACGACGATTGCGACTCGCCAAGCCGTGCGGAGCGTCGCTTGGGACGCCGGCTCGAATCTCCTCAAGGTCAGCCCGCTGGCGTCGTGGAGCGACCTCGACATCGCCGCATACGCCGACGCGAACGATATTCCGCACAACCCGCTCACGGATGCCGGCTATGCCAGCATCGGCTGCGTCCCCTGCACGCGTCGTGTGCAGCCGGGCGAGGATGCGCGCGCCGGCCGCTGGGCCGGATTCGCGAAGACCGAATGCGGTTTGCACTATCCGGAATTACTCAAGACAAACGTTGATCCAGTTGAAAGCAAAGTCGACCCAAGTGAAAGCAAGGAGATCTGACGGTGCCGCAGGGTGTGACGATCTGGCTGACCGGGCTGTCCGGCGCGGGAAAATCGACGATTGCGGGGCAGTTGCGCGACGAGTTGGTGGCCCGCGGCCGGGCCGTCGAGATCCTCGACGGCGATGAAGTGCGTGAATACCTCTCGGCCGATCTGGGCTTTTCCCGCGCGGACCGTGACACCAATATCGCGCGAATCGCTTTCGTCGCCAAGCTGTTGACGCGCAACGGCGTCATCGCAATTACGGCGGCGATTTCGCCCTATGCCGCCGCTCGCGAGGCCGCCCGCGCGACGATCGGCGATTTTGTCGAGGTCTATGTGCGCTGCCCGCTCGACGAACTCGCTCGGCGCGACCCCAAGGGCCTTTACGCGCGAGCCCTGCGCGGCGAGATCGCCCATTTTACCGGAGTGAACGATCCGTACGAAGAGCCGGCGACACCCGAGGTGATCGTCGACAGCCGTGGTCAAACCGTCGCTCAGAGCGTTGCGGCGATCCTCGAACATCTCCAAAGCGCCGGATACCTCGGCGCGGCCGTCGCGGCATGAGCATCGTCCTCGCGGGCGTCGCCAAGTCGCACGGTCCGGTGCGCGCGCTGAGCGACATCGACGTCACCATCGAACGCAACACGCTCGTCGCGTTGCTCGGGCCGTCGGGGTGCGGGAAATCGACGCTGCTGCGCATCATCGCCGGCTTCGATCACGCCGATGCGGGGTTGATCCGGATCGACGGCAGCGACGTCTCGAACGTCCCCGCCCGCAAGCGCGGCATCGGTTTCGTCGCCCAGCACTACGCGCTCTTCCCGCACATGACGGTCGCCCAGAACGTCGGCTTCGCGCTCGACGTGCGCGGAACGCAGCGTGAGCAAACCGCGCGCCGCGTCGCCGAACTGCTCGCACTCGTGCGACTCGACGGCTACGGCGCGCGGCTGCCGCGCGAACTCTCCGGCGGACAGCGGCAGCGCGTCGCGCTGGCCCGCGCGCTGGCCGCCGAACCGTCGATCTTGCTGCTCGACGAACCGTTTGCCGCCCTCGATCTGCACGTGCGGCGCGAACTGCGGGCTTGGCTGCGCGAATTGCACGAGCGCACCCACGTGACGACGATCCTCGTCACGCACGACGCCGACGAAGCGATGGAACTCGCCGACCGGATCGTGCTGCTCGAAGACGGACGGATCGTGCAAACCGGGACGCCCAGCGAGTTATATGCCGCGCCACAAACGCCGTTTGCGATGCGCTTCTTCGGCAACGCGAACCTGCTGCAGGGCGCGGACCACTTGGCGGTCTACGTGCGGCCGCACGAGTTCGTCGTGGACGACCGGCCCTTTGCCGGTTCGCTTCCCGGCGTGGTACGGCGAGTCGCCGCGTTGGGCTGGCGGGTCGCGCTCGACGTGTATACCGACGATGGCCAAACCGTCAACGCCGAGATCAGCGACGTCGAAGCGCAGCGGCTGGAACCGCGCCCCGGCAGCCGCATCTTTCTCTCGCCGCGCCACGCGCACTCGTTCGCGGCGGCGAGCTAGGCGCAGATGCCGAACCGCAGCCGCGCCGCGGCCCTCATCGCGATCCTCCTCATGCTCGCCGCGCCGGTTGGCGCCGCCGATTCGCCCAACCTCACGCTGCTCAACGTATCGTACGATCCGACGCGCGAATTCTATGCCGCCTTCAACCCGCTTTTCGCGGCCTATTGGAAGTCGAAGACCGGTCAAACGGTGACGGTGAACCAGTCGCACGGCGGTTCGGGCGCGCAGGCGCGCGCCGTGATCGAGGGGCTCGACGCCGACGTGGTGACGCTGGCTCTAGCCTACGACATCGACGCGATCGCCAAGAAGAGCGGCGCGATCGCAACCGACTGGGAAAGCCGGCTGCCGCACGACTCCAGCCCGTACACGTCGACGATCGTGCTCGTCGTGCGGAAAGGCAACCCCAAACACATCCGCGATTGGAACGACGTCGTCGCACCCGGAATCGGCGTCGTCACCGCCAACCCGAAGACGGGCGGCGGCGCGCGCTGGAATTTCTTGGCCGCGTACGCCTATGCGCTCAAGCGCAACCACAACGACGATGCCAAAGCGCGCGAGTTCGTCACGGCGCTCTACAAGAACGTCGGCGTCCTCGACAGCGGTGCGCGCGGGTCCACCACGACGTTCGTCGAGCGCGGCATCGGCGACGTGCTCGTGGCCTGGGAGAACGAGGCCCACTTCATCACCCAAGCGCAGCCCGGCGCGTACGAGATCGTCGTCCCGTCGGTCAGCATCTTGGCCGAACCGTCCGTCGCCTGGGTCGATGCCAACGTGCAACGCCACGGCACGGCCGCCGCCGCCAAAGCCTACCTGGAGTTTCTCTACACGCCGGCGGCGCAGCGGCTGGCCTGCAAGTTCGGGTATCGCCCGACGCTCACGGCCGTGCTCGGCTCGTGCGGCACGTCGTTTCCGCGCACGGACCTCGTAACGATCGCCAGCTTCGGCGGCTGGAACAGCGCCCAAGCCCGCTTTTTCGCCGACGGCGGCGTCTTCGACCAGATCTCGGGAAAGTGAGGCGCCGCGACCCCATCGGCGGTCGGCCGCTGCTGCTTGGAACGACGCTCGTCCTCGTCGCGGCCGTGGTGATCCTGCCGCTGGCCTCGCTGGTGCTCGCACTGCACGGCACGACCCCCGCGACGTTCGCCGGCGCCGTTCTCACACCGCGCGCGCTCGCGGCGTTGCGGCTGACCGTCGGGAGCGCGCTCGGGGCCTCGATCGTCGATGTGTTCGCCGGCCTCTACGTGGCCTGGGTCCTGGCGCGCTACCGCTTCCCGGGCCGAGCCGCGCTCGACGCGCTCATCGACATCCCGTTCGCGCTGCCGCCGTCGGTCACGGGCATCGCACTCGCCGTGCTGTACGGCGCGCACGGCGCCTTCGGCGCCTGGCTCGAGGCGCACGGGTGGCACGTCGCGAACACCCAGCTCGGAATCGTGGTCGCGCTGACGTTCGTCGCCTTTCCCTTCGTCGTTCGAACGGTTCAAGAGCCGCTGGCCCAATTGCCCGCGGCATTCAGCGAGGCGGCCGCGTCGCTGGGCGCGGGCGAGTGGACGACCTTTTGGCGTGTCACCCTGCCGCTGCTGGGCCCGGCGCTGCTCACCGCGTTCACGCTCGCGCTGGCACGCACGCTGGGCGAATACGGGTCGGTCATCTTCATCGCGGGCAATATTCCGGGCCGCACCGAGATCGCGCCGCTGCTCATCGTGACCCGGCTCGAAGAGTACGATTATGCCGGTGCCGCGGCGATCGCCGTCGTGCTGCTCGCGGTGTCGTTCGCGATGCTGCTCGCGATCAACGGGTTCCAGCGCCGCATGACGCTGGCGCGGACGACGCTGTAATCCTCGCCGCAAACCCGCGCGTGACCGCGACCGGCACCCGCCGGCCCGGGTTCGGCCGGGGCGCCGCAGCGATCGGCCTGGCCGGACTGCTGCTGATCGTCTTCATCCTTGCGCCGGTCGCCCAGATCGTCTACGAAGCCGGACGGTCCGGCATTGGTCCGCTGCTCGCGACGTTCGCCGACCGCGAGTCGCAAGCGGCCATCTGGCTCACGATCGTTGCCGCGGCAATCGCCGTGGCGTTCAACGCGGCCTTCGGTCTGATTGCCGCCTGGACGCTCACGAAGTATCGCTTCCCGGGCAAAGCGGCGCTGCAGGCGCTCATCGATCTCCCGCTGACCGTCTCGCCGGTCGTCGCGGGCCTCGCGCTGCTCTTGACGTTCGGTACGCGCTCGCCGTTGGGCGCCTGGTTTGCGCACCACGGCGTCCCGATCGCCTTCGCCCGGCCGGGAATCGTGATCGCGACGATCTTCGTGACGTTTCCGTACGTGGCGCGCGAACTGATCGCGCTCATGAGCGATCAAGGTCGCGAACTCGAGGAAGCGGCGATCGCGCTCGGCGCGAGCACCTGGCAGGCGTTCCGGCGGGTCACCTTTCCGTCCATCCGGAGCGCATTCGTCAGCGGCGTGCTGCTCTGCAACGCGCGCGCGATGGGCGAATTCGGCGCCGTCGCGGTCATCTCGGGGCGCATTCGCGGTTTGACCGACACGGTCTCGCTGCAAATTTCCAACCTCTACGACGACGCGCAAATCGTTGCCGCGTTCACCCTGGCGGGGACGTTGGCTGCGATTGCAATCGCATTGACGTTCGCCCGGCGGCTGGCGGCTCACCGATAACGCGAACGTTCACCTGACGGCAAACGCCAAGCGCCAAGCTGCTTTCTCGCTGCCGCCCACACCCGCAGCGCCCCCGGCCCCGACGTGCCGAAACCGCCGCGGCGGCGGTGACGTTTTGTAGACCGTGATCAGTGTGAAGAAAACCGACGCGCAATGGCGCGAAGAACTCCCCGCCGAGAAGTTTGCGGTTTTGCGGCAAGCCGCCACCGAGCGTCCCTTCAGCGGCGAACTCTACCACAACAAAGCGACCGGCACGTATCATTGCGGGGCTTGTAAGGCGTTGCTTTTCTCGTCGGATGCCAAGTACGAAAGCGGCAGCGGCTGGCCGAGCTTTTTTGCGCCCGGCGATGCGGAAAACGTCGAATTGGTCGCGGATCGCTCGCACGGCATGGTGCGGACGGAAGTGCGCTGCAAGCCGTGCGGCTCGCATCTCGGCCACGTTTTCGACGATGGTCCGGCGCCGACGGGCCAGCGTTATTGCATCAACTCCCTGGCGCTGGAATTCGAGCCGCATTCGGCGTAACCTCATCGGATGCGCGCACGCCGCGCGAGGAGCACGATGAGCGACGCCAACCCGACGCTGCGCAGCCGGCAGTGGTTCACCAATTCGCATAACCCGAGCATGACCGCGCTCTATTTGGAGCGCTTTCTGAACTATGGGTTGACCCGCGGCGAACTGCAGTCCGGCAAGCCGATCATCGGGATCGCCCAAACCGGCAACGACCTGGTGCCGTGCAACCGGCACCATATCCAACTCGCCGAACGCGTGCGCGACGGCATCCGCGCGGCGGGCGGCGTGCCGATGGAGTTCCCCGTCCATCCGCTGCAAGAGACCGGCAAACGGCCGACCGCGGCGCTCGACCGGAATCTGGCGTACTTGGGTTTGGTCGAGGTTCTCTACGGCTACCCGCTCGACGGCGTCGTGCTCACGACGGGCTGCGATAAGACGACACCCGCGGCACTGATGGCGGCCGGGACCGTCGGGTTGCCGGCGATCGTCCTCTCCGGCGGCCCGATGCTCGACGGCCACTACCAGAACCGTCTCGCCGGATCGGGGACGATCGTCTGGGAAGCGCGCGAACTGCTGGCGGCGGGGAAGATCGACAGCGAGCAATTCATCGACCTTGTCGCTTCGTCAACGCCCAGCGCCGGACACTGCAATACGATGGGCACGGCGACGTCGATGAACTCGCTCGCCGAGGCGCTCGGGATGTCGTTGCCCGGCTGCGCGGCGATCCCGGCGCCGTATCGCGAACGCGGGCAGATCGCGTACGAGACCGGGCGCCGGATCGTCGACATGGTGCTCGAGGATCTTACGCCGGCCAAGATCATGACGCGCGCCGCATTCGAGAACGCGATCGTCGTCGCAGCGGCGATCGGCGGCTCGACGAATTGCGTGCCGCATCTCATCGCGATCGCCCGCCACATCGGCGTTGCGCTCGATCTCGACGATTGGCAGCGGCTCGGCCACCCCATACCGCTGCTCGTCAATTGCCAGCCGGCGGGCGAATATTTAGGTGAGGGCTACCATCGCGCCGGCGGCGTGCCCGCGGTGATGGGCGAACTCTTCGCGGCCGGTAAACTGCATCCCCAAGCGCTGACGGTCACCGGGCGCAGCGTCGGCGAAAACGTCGGTGCGGCGCGCAGCACCAACCACGCCGTCATCCGGCCCTTCAGCGATCCGCTCGTCGAAGAAGCCGGCTTTCTGGTCCTGCGGGGCAATTTTTTCGACTCGGCGATCATGAAGACGAGCGTGATCAGCGCGGACTTTCGCCAGCGTCATCTCAGCGATCCGGCCGATCCGAACGCCTACGTGGCGCGGGCGATCGTCTTCGAGGGGCCCGAAGACTATCACGAGCGCATCAACGATCCGGCGCTCGAAATCGACGACCACGCGATCCTCGTCATCCGCAACTGCGGCCCGGTCGGTTTCCCCGGCTCAGCCGAAGTGGTGAACATGACCCCGCCCGACGCGCTGGTCAAGCGCGGCATTCTAAATCTGCCGACGATGGGCGACGGGCGGCAGAGCGGAACGTCGGCGAGCCCGTCGATCCTGCACGTCTCGCCCGAAGCCGCGGTCGGCGGCGGACTCGCACTGCTGCACACCGGCGACCGATTGCGCATCGATCTCGTCAAGCGCGAAGTGAACCTCCTGCTGCCCGACAGCGAGATCGCTGCTCGCCGGGGAGCGTGGAAACCGCCGCTGCTGAAAAACCAGACGCCCTGGCAGCAAATCTATCGCGAGGAAGTCGGCCAGCTCGAAACCGGCGGCTGTCTCGAACCAGCCGTGGCTTTCCGCGACGTGACCCACACCATGGGCGTTCCGCGCGACTCGCATTGAACGCTTACGCCTTTAACTGAGCGCTCAGCGCGCCGCTTGCAGCATGCGCGGCAGATCCTCCGCGACGAATGAGTCGACGATCTCGTCGACCGTCGCGTCGGCGCGCATCCCGAGCGCGACGGCACGTTCGGCGTTGACGCCGCCCGGCCAGCCGTCCACGATGTGTTGGGTCTTGGGGTCCGGCCGCAGCGCGATGCGGTCAGCCGCCGCAGCGCCGCCGGCCCGGCGAACGGCCGCGATCATCTCGGCCACCGGAGCGGAAATCGCGGGCAGCAGCAGCGCGCGCTGGGCACCGAATGCCGCGGCCGGCAGTTCGTAGGCGTGCACGATGCAGTCGAGCAGCCGCGCCACCGACATCACGGCCATGACCGATGACGGATCGACCGGACAGCTCGTCTCGCGCCCGAGCAGCGGCTCGCGGATGATCGTCGAGGCGAACGTGGATGCGGCGAGATTCGGTTCGGGCCGCACGAGGATCGTCGGAAAGCGCAGCGCGCGTCCATCGAGGAATCCTTTGCGGCTGTAATCCGAGATCAGCAGTTCGCCGCAGGCTTTGTGCGCGCCGTACGAGGTTTGCGGATACAGCGGCGTCGCATCGTCGATCACCTTCGGGAGTGCGCCGCCGTACACGGCCAGACTGCTGGCGAAGATGACGCGCGGCGGCGCCGGAAGCCGACGGCAAGCTTCGAGGACGTTGCGCGTTCCGTCGAGGTTTACACGCAGGCCCAGATCGAAATCCGCCTCGGCGCCGGCGCTGACGACGGCGCCGAAATGAAAGACCGCCGCCGTCGAGGCATCGATCACGCGCGCGAGCGTCGCGGCGTCGGCGATGTCGCCGGTCACCTGCTCGACCCGCGGATCGCGCCCGAGTTCGTCGTCGAGCCGCGCGATGTCGAAGAGCACGAGCTTCTCGAATGCGACGCGCTGCCCGTCGGCGCCGATCGCTTCGCCGCCGTCCAGGAGACGCTGGGCGAGGCGCCGGCCGATGAAGCCGTTCCCGCCGGTCATCACGATGTTCATGTCTGCATCTCTCCCGTCGCGGCCGTCGGGTCCTGGTCAGCCACGCCCGACGAAGGGCATCTTGGTCGCCATGACCGTCATGAACTGCACGTTCGCCGCGGGCGGCAAACCGGCCATGAACACGACGGCCCGGGCGACATCGGCAACGTCCATCACCGGCTCGATCGCGACGCTGCCGTTGGCTTGGGTCACGCCTTTGGTCATCGCGGCGGCCATTTCGGTGAGCGCGTTGCCGATGTCGATTTGGCCGCAGGCGATATCGTATTTGCGCCCGTCGAGCGAGATCGATTTGGTCAGCCCGGTAATCGCGTGTTTCGACGCCGTGTACGGCGCCGAATTCGGGCGCGGCGCGTGGGCCGAGATCGAGCCGTTGTTGATGATCCGGCCGCCTTGCGGCGACTGCGCTTTCATCTGCCGAAACGCTGCTTGCGCGCACAGGAACGCGCCGCTCAGATTGACGGCGACGACGCCCGACCACTGCGCGAAGGTCAGGTCCTCGAACGGCAGCGGCGGCGCGTTGGTGCCCGCGTTGTTGAACAGCACGTCGATGCGGCCGTAGGCGTCGACGGCCGCCGCGAAAAGCGCCTCGACCGAGGCCGGATCGGCGACGTCGGCGGGGACCGCCAGCGCGCGGCCGTTCGGAGCGTGGGCCGCGGTTTCATCGAGCTGCTCCCGCCGCCGTCCGGTCAGCACCGTGGTATATCCGGCTTCGATCAGCGCGAGCGCCGCCGCTCTTCCGATGCCGCTTCCCGCACCGGTTACCAGCGCGATCTTCCCTGTAGTCGTCAACGTTTTCGACCTTTCCGCTCACGCCTGCCTCGAAAGAAAGACAGCGGAAATGCGCTTCGCGGAGAAAGATCGAAATACAGGCTCGGTTAGAATGGTCGGCGGTGCATCCCGGGTCCGCCGCCGACGTCGCCGAGGGTGCGCAGCACGATCTCGCCGGGATCGGCAACCCGCGCCGGGCGCGGATGGCTTTGCATGAACGCTTGGCGCTTGACTTCGCGTTGCGCCAACGCCGCCTTCTGATCGGCCGTGAGAGTAGACTCGAACGCTGCCCGCTGTTGGCTCATGAGGGCCCGCACGTTGGACCGCTCGGCGGCGGCGATGTTGACGATCGACTGCTTCTCGACCGGGGCCAGCAGCGCGTCGAGGGACGCCGCCGCCGCCTGCGGATTTGGGTTCACCGACGTTACGAGTTGTCCCACCACGTTGGCGACGAGGGCGCGGTGCGCAGGAGTCAGCGCAGCGAGCATGCGCGCACGGGTCTGCAGGCGCACCTGCTCCATCTGCAAATGCACTTGCTGCATCGCAGCACGCTGCTGCGGACTCGGTGGTGTGCCGGCGTCGAGTCCCGGAGCTCCGGCTTCAGCGACCGGCGGCGGCGGGCCGTCCTGCGCAAGGGCGCTGGCGGGGGCAAAAGCGACGAGTGCAAGCCAGAGAACGATCGAACGATTCATGCCGCGATCATACACTGCAAGGAACCGCAATTACCTGTGACCTTGCTGGACGAACGCTGAGAGCGCGCCTTGCCGCCGACCGCTCGCGTACACGCGAACCGCTCGCCGTATCGTTCGTATAAATAGCCGTATAGTTCGTATAAAGATCAGATGAATGCCAGCACGGAACAGACCTCGACGTTCGTTGTCGAAATGTTATGTTCAAATTTCTCATCGGCGCTCTGACCGGATTCTGCCTGATGCTTCCAATAGCAGCGCAAGCACAGGACATCCCCTCGTACGCAACCGGGCAATTCCCAGCCGACGCGAACATCCACGGACGCGTGGTCGGCTTCGACGGCGGCTACTCGCTGAGTGTACGCGACGAAAAAGGCTACATCGACGACGTGCGGCTCCATCCGGGCACGATCATCAACCCGACCGGCTTAACGCTTGCCCCCGGCATGGTCGTGAGTGTCCTCGGCTATAACGCGGGGAATTATTTCTCGGCCAACGAGATCGATACGCCGTACCAGTTCTACAACGGCTATGCTTACTACAGCGGCCACCCGTGGAACTACTATGGGCCGTCGATCACCTTGGGCTTCTTCTTCGGTAACGCCGGCTGGTGGCACGGCGGCTATTTCCGCGGCGGTTATCATTACAACGCGGGCGTCCGCATTTACAACAGCGTGCACGTCGGGCAAGTGTACCGCAATGCCGGCGCCCAGTTCCACGGTCGCGACGTCGTCGCGCCGCGCGAGCAGGGCGGCTATTACCATCCCGGTGCCCCGCACGGCGGATTTAGCGGCGGACATGATGGCGGCGAACACGGCGGCGGCGCACGCGGCGGCGGCGGACGTGGCGGTGACGGACGTGGCGGCGAACACGGCGGCGGCGGACACGGCGGCGGCGACCGCCACTAGTGGATCGGCTTCGTCGATCCTTCGCGTTTGCGGCTGCGCCGCAAGCCGACACACTCTAGAAATCGGCCGCGCGCGGGCCGGTCGGCAGGTTGAGGTTCGGACCGTTCAGGCCGACGAGATACAGGCCGTCTCCAAGCCGCGGAACGCGGCGACGACCGCCGCGCGATCGACGCCGGCATCCGGCACCGTTTCGCCGATCGCGCGCAGCAGAACGAAGCGCGTCGCACCGCCCGCACTGCGCTTCTTGTCGCGCGCCACGGCGTCGGCGATGGTCTCGGGGTCGAGCGGCGGCAGCGCCGGAACCGGCACCGTCGCCAGCTGGGCGTCGACGCCGGCCGCGAACGCCACGCTGCAATGCCGGCGCACGGCCGATAGCGCGACGGCGGCGCGCATGCCGAGCACCACCGCTTCGCCGTGCCGGTAATAGGCGTAGGCGGTTGCGGACTCGATCGCATGGCCGATCGTGTGACCGAAGTTGAGCGTTTCGCGCACGCCGGTCTCGTCGCGTTCGTCGGCCCCGACGATCGCCGCTTTGAGCGCGATGCAGCGTTCGATGTGCGCGTCGGTGACGGCGCCGGGATCGACCAGGAACAGATCGTTCCATAGCCCGCGGTCGAGCGCGAGGCCGTATTTGATCATCTCGCCGTAGCCCGAGATCAGCTCGCGCCGCGGCAACGTGGCGAACAGGGAGCGGTCGACGATCACGAGCGCGGGCTGATGGATCGCGCCGATCAGATTCTTGCCGCGAGCGTGATTGATGCCGGTCTTTCCGCCGACCGAGCTATCGACGGCGGCCAGCAGCGTGCTCGGCACGCCGATCCAGCGCAGGCCGCGCGAATAGGTCGCGGCCGCGAAGCCCGCCAGGTCGCCGATCACGCCGCCGCCGAGCGCGACGACCACGCCGCTGCGGTCGAGCTTCGCGTCGATGAACCGGCCGTAAAGGTCGTCGAGCCCGGCCATCGATTTGCTCGTTTCGGCGACGTCGAGCACGATGCGGTGGACCGGCTTACCCAGCCGGGCCAGTGCGCCCGCGACGCGCTCCACCGCCGGTCCGGTCGCGCGGTCGGCGACGAGCACGAACGCGCCGGCATCGGCGAGACCGGCCGCGGCGGCCGACGCGTCGAGTGTGTCGATGGTTTGGGGCCCGATGACAACGTCGTAGCCGCGCGGACCCAGCGCGAACCGGACGGTCCTCATAACAGCGCGCAAATCTCGGCGACGATGTCGTCGAGCCGCCGGCGGTCGACGTCGATGCTGTGGTCGGCGAGTTCGTAGAACGGCAGCCGCTGGGCGAGCAGCGTCCCCACCGGGATTCCCGCCGCGAGCAGCGGCCGTTCGGTGCGCTGCGCGCGCAGGCGGCGTTCAATCGTGGCGATCGACGCGCGCAAATGAATCGACCGGCCGCGTTCGGCGATGAGTGCGCGATTGCGTTCGGCCAGCACCGCGCCGCCGCCCAGGGAAACGACGCAGCCGGGGTTGTCGGCCGCCGCCGCGAGCGCTTCGGATTCAAGCGCCCGAAACGCCGGTTCGCCCAACTGGCCGAAAATCGAGGCGATCGACATCCCGGCGCGCTCGACGATCAAGGCGTCGGTGTCGACGAAGGGCCGTCCCAGGGTGCGCGCCAAGCGCCGCCCGACGGTCGTTTTGCCGACACCCGGCGCGCCCCACAGGAACACCGGTTTAGTGTCGGACGGCAAGCCGCTGCCACTCGCGGACCCGCGGAAGAATCTCGGCCATGCTGTCGCCGCCGAACTTTTCGAGCAGCGCTTCGGCGAGCACCAGCGCGAGGAGCGACTCGCCGATGACGGCGGCGGCCGGCACGGCACACGTGTCGGAACGCTCGATGTGCGCGCTGGTCGCCTCACCGGTGGTGAGGTCCACCGACCGCAGCGGCTTCATCAACGTCGAAATCGGCTTCATCCCGGCGCGCACCACGAGCAATTCGCCGGTGCTCATCCCGCCGTCGATGCCGCCCGAGTTGTTGCTCGCGTAGCGCAAGCGTTCGTCGTCGCCGGGCAGATACTCGTCGTGCACTTGCGACCCGCGGCGAACGGCGCTGGTGAAGCCACCGCCGACCTCGACACCCTTGATCGCATTGAGGCTCAGGAATTGGCGGCCGATCTCGGCCTCGAGCCGCCGGTCCCACTGGACGTAGCTGCCCAGCCCGACCACGACGTTCGACGCGTAGACCTCGAAGATGCCGCCCAGCGTGTCGCCGGCGGCTTTGGCGGCGTCCACCTCGGCGACCATCCGGGATTCGGCCGCATCGTCGAGGACCCGCAACGGCCGCTGGTCCAGCCGCGCGTTGAGATCTTCGACCGCAACGTCGAGCGGCCGCGCATCGCTGACCGAACCGACGGCGACGACCCGGCTGCCGATGTGAATGTCGAAAGCCGCGAGGAAGGCCCGGGCGACGCTGCCCAGCGCGACGCGCATCGCCGTCTCGCGGGCGCTGGACCGCTCGAGCACGTTGCGCATGTCGCCGTGGGCGTACTTGAGGCCGCCGACGTAGTCGGCGTGGCCCGGCCGCGGCACGGTCACCTTGCGGCGCCCTTCGCGCATCGGCGGCTCGGCGGCCATGATCTCGGTCCAGGCGCGCCAGTCGCGATTCGCGATCACAAGCGCAATCGGACTGCCGAGCGTTTCGCCGAAACGGACGCCGGTGAGAATCTCGACTTCGTCGGTCTCGATGGTCTGCCGGTTGCCGCGGCCGTAGCCGAGTTTGCGGCGTTTGAGCTGGGCGTGCAGGGATGGAACGTCGAGCGCCAGCCCGGCCGGCACGCCTTCGATGATTCCGACGAGCGCGCGGCCGTGCGATTCGCCGGCTGTGAGGTAACGCAGAGCGCTCATCGCGTGTGGGCCAATACCATGACGTCCGGGCGTTCGGCGTGCACGAACCGACGTCCGTCGAGAATTTCGATTCGAGCCGGGCCGGGGTAGGTCAGGGCGCGGCGTGGAGGTGGGCGAGGAGCCCGTCGGTGAGCCGCCGTTTCTCCTCGCGCTCGAACGGCCGGCCCTCGCGAAACCAAATTTCGTACGTGGCGAGCGCTTGCGCGACCAGCATCTCAAGGCCGTCGATGGTGGACACGCCCGCCGCGTTCGCGGCCGCCAGCAGCGGCGTCGGCATCCGGCCGTACTTCAGATCGAAAGCCCAGCCGCCCGGGGCGATTTCGACCCGGGCCGCGCTGCCCGGCGTCGCGTCGACGACGAGCGTGAAGGCGCCCTCCGGCGCCGGGTCGGCCCGCAACGCAAGCCCGGGCAACTGCTGCGCGAAGCGCGCGATAAGGGCTGCCGCCCGTTCGGGGGAGCGGTTGACGATGACGATCTCAGCCGGACCGCGCTGGGCCAGCGCGTACACGACGGCGGCCGCCGCGCCGCCCGCGCCCAGCACGCAGGCGCGCCTTCCGCGCAGATCGATCGCGTGCGCGTCGAGCGTCGCGAGCACGCCGGTGACGTCGGTGTTATGTCCGTCGAGACTGCCGTCGGCGCGCCGGGCGACCACGTTGACCGCGCCGACGATCGCGGCGGAGCGCGACGGATGGTCGACCAGTTCCGCGGCGCGCTCCTTATATGGAATCGTGACGTTGCAGCCCACGTACGCGGCGTCGCGCCGGATCGCGGCGAACAGCGCAGCGACATCGCCGGCCGAGCGTTCAAACCGCTCGTACGCGATGTTCGTCCCGGTGGCGCGCGCGAGCCAGGCGAAGATCTCGGGCGAGCGCGAGTGCGCCAGCGACGCACCGAGCACGCCGGCGCGGACCGGATCGCCGGTCAGATAGCGCAACGTCGGGAAGAAGCCCGGATACGAAATGGCGACACACGCGGCATCGTCGATCGTCGACGGCGACGACGCGCCCAGCGCCGCGATCGCGCAGGCCATCGCGATCCGATGATCGCCGAAGCTCCGGATCGCCGCGCCGTGCAGCGGCTGCGGTCCGGCGATCCGAAAGCCGTCCTCGAGCACCTCGATCTGGGCGCCCATCGCACGCAGGTTGACCGCGATCGCTTCGATCCGGTCGCTTTCCTTCACCCGCAGTTCTTTCGCGCCGCGCACCTCGGTAACGCCCTGGGCGTATGTCGCGAGCACGGCGATGAGCGGCAACTCGTCGATGAGCGCCGGGACTTCGTCGGCCCCGATCGTGGCGGCCCGCAGCACCGCATGTTCGGCCAGCAGCGTGCCGACCGGCTCGCAATCGTCGTGCGAACGCGTGACCGTGATGTGCGCGCCCATCCGCTGGAGCACACGCACGAATCCCATCCGCGTCGGATTGATTCCGACGTCGTAGAGCTGCACCGAGCTGTTCGGCACGATCGTCGCCGCCGCGAGCCAAAACGCGGCCGACGACGGATCGCCGGGAACGCGCAGATCGGCCGCGCGCAGTTTCTGCCCGCCACGCAGGCGCAGCGTTCCGTTCAGCTTGAGGTCGACCCCGAAATGCCAAAGCAACCGTTCGGTATGGTCGCGGCCGCCCAACTCGCCGCCGACCACCGTCTCACCCTGCGCGCTCAACGCGGCGAGCAATAGCGCGCTCTTGACTTGCGCGCTGGGCAGGGGCAAGTCGTAGCGCGCCGCCGTGAGCGCCCGTCCGGCGATCGCGATCGGGGCGCGATCCCCCGGCCCAAGGTCGATCGAGGCGCCCAGCGCGCGCAGCGGTTCAGCGATGCGCCGCATCGGCCGCGAGCGCAGCGAATCGTCCCCGTCCAGCCGGGTCGCGAACGGCAAGCCCGCCAGGATGCCCGCCATCAGGCGCATCGTGGTGCCCGAATTCCCGCAGTCGAGCACCGCCGCCGGTGCGCGCAGCGCCTCGGCCCCGCGGCCGTGGACGATGACGGTCGCGCCCTCGTCGGCGATCGGCACCCCAAGCGCCTCGAGCACCGCGCGCGTCGAACGCACGTCGGCGGAATCGAGCAGGTTCGTGATGTGCGTCTTGCCGTGCGCCAGCGCGCCGAACATCAGCATCCGGTGCGAGATCGACTTGTCGCCCGGGATCGCCGGCGAACCGGTCAGACGCGTCGCGGGCCGAATGGTCACGGATGGAAAAAGCTCCCGGCCGGGCGGCTCGGGAGCTTCATTCGGTCCGTGCGCGGTCGGCGTGGTCATCGGCGCACTCTCCGGCTCCCGTGGCTCGCACTTCCGCGAGCGGGAAAAATCTTGGCGATCCGGGTGCCCACAAACGTCGACTGCATCGTGCCGCTTTCGTAACACGCGAACACCGACGGTGTCAAGGAAGGCACTCGGGTCCGGACCCAGCCGGAATCATACGGCGGCGGCTCGAATTCGCAGGCCCGAATCAAGCATCCCGAATGCGCTCCGTCGGCGGGCGAAAGATACAGGAGAAACTTGCTGAGAAAGATTGACCGACTCTATCAAATCTCGAAAATGCTGTATCGTAAACTCGTCATCGACGCGGAGTACACGTTATCGCCGATCGATCGTCATGTCATGCAAACCGCCCTGTACAGCGATTGGGCCGGGCTCTTTCATCCATCGTACGGTGCATGGCGCGTAAAGCGCTGCAATAAAATCCTCGATATCTATGGGATAGACTTTTTCAAAGATCGGAAGATTCTTGAACTTGGCTGCGGACATGGCGATATCGGAGCGTTCTTTGCCGAGCTCGGAGCACAAGTCCTGGGACTGGACGGACGACAGAGAAACGTGACATTCGCGCGACTCAAACATCGAAACGTTGCCGGGATCCGCTTCGAGCAATTCAATCTCGAAGATGATTTTTCGGGTTTCGGGCGCTTCGACCTCATTATCAATTTCGGTCTCATCTATCATTTGCGCGATATAAACGCGCATCTGCGCGCATGTTTTTCATGTGCTGACGATTTGGTGATGGAAACCGTCGTCTGCGATTCGACCGATCCGTACAAAGTGACGCTCTGCGATGAAAAGAAGTTGGGCACGCCGCTCGATGATAACGAGTCGTCCATCAAGGGAATAGGCTGCCTCCCGTCGCCCTTCTTCATCGAGCGCGTTGCCACGGAAAACGGCTTCCGCGTCGATCGCCACTTCACACCGGACTTGAATGCGGGTGTCCAATTCAATTATGACTGGTCCCCGAAGAACGATGGCCGGCTCGGCGAGGGCCTGAGTCTGCGGCGATTCTGGCGTTTCGTCAAAGACGTCGACGGACATTTCGCGGCTCGGACGACGGGCGAGTTGCAATCCGTGGAGAGTGCGGCCACCATGTAAGCCGGCTACGTCGCGTCGGCGCCGCGGCGCGGTTTAGCCGGCGGCTCGAAAACAGGTTGAGCGGTGATCGTCGACGACGCCGGTCGCCTGCAAATAAGCGTACACGATCGTCGAACCGACGAAGGTAAAGCCGCGCCGCTTCAAATCGACGCTGACGGCGTCGGAAAGCGTGGTGCGGCTCGGCAATTCCTCACTGGCCGCGCGTCGGGTGACGACCGGGGTGCCATCGACGAAATTCCATAAGTAGGCAGCGAACGAACCGTATTCGTCCTGCACGATTCGGAACGCGCGCGCGTTCGCGACGGTCGACTCGATCTTGCCGCGGTGGCGCACGATCCGCGGATCGGCGACGAGCTGGTCGATCCGTTTGGCGCTGAAACGCGCGACGGCCGCGGGATCGAATCCGGCAAACAGCTCGCGATAGCCGGTCCGCTTCTTGAGGATCGTCTCCCAACTCAGTCCGGCCTGCGCGCCTTCGAGCGTGAGCAACTCGAAGAGCATGCGGTCATCGTACTGCGGCACGCCCCACTCGCTGTCATGATACGCGATCTCCGGCTCGCGCGTCGCCCACGGGCAGCGCTGCACCAGCGCGCCGAGCGTCCTTACCACGGCAGCTCGCTGCCGTCGTAGGTAAGATACGCCCCGCTGCGCGCCAGTGAAAACGCGTCGATGACCCGCACCATTCCATCGGCTGCCGTGTCGACGTCGAGCGCGGCTCCCGATCCGCCCATGCGTGTCTGCACCCATCCCGGGTGCAGCGCGAGCACCGCGACACCGGCGGACTCGAATTCGAGGGCCAGCTTTTTGCTGAGCATGTTGAGCGCGGCTTTGCTCATACCGTAGGTTAAATAGTCGGCTCCGGCGCGCGCGATCGAACCGAGCACCGAGGTGATGTTGACGACTTTCGAACCGGTTCCCAGCCGGTCGCGCAGCGCTTGCGTGATGAGCAGCGGCGCAAACGTATTGACGGCGAAGACCGCGTTGAGTTCCGCACCGCTTATCGCGCCGAAGTCGCTGGGGGCCGGCACACCGGCGTTGTTGATCAGCAGGTCGATCGAATCGACTCCCAGCGCACTGGGCAGCGCGTCGATTGCCTGCGTATCGCGCACGTCCAGGGCCAGCGGCCGAACGCGACCGGCCCGCGCGGCCGCGAGGGCGTGCAGCTCGGGCGCGGCCGGATCACGGGCGAGCGCGAAGACGACGGCGTCCGGGCGCGCCGCGTAACGCGACGCCAGCGCGAGTCCAATGCCGCGATTGGCTCCGGTAATGACGATGTTCATGCCCGGCTCTTGGCGGTGGCGGCGGTCGCGACCTCATGCCCCGCGCAAGGCGGCCCAGAGACCCGTGGCCGCTTCCGGCGCCGCCCGGGCCGCGCCCCGATTTGGCTCTCCAAGGCCCCAGGACGAAAGGGCAGACTGACCGTCGGAGCGGAACAGCCAAGCGAATCGGACTCCCATCGGTAACCGTTCGGAAGGGCTTTTGTTCCCAATTTTGTCCTAAAATGTTTGCTCGGGCGGAACAGCTGACGTTACGCGGCGAAACACACTCGGCAGGTCCGGCCTCCTACCAAAAAAGGGGACGAACGATGATTTGGCCCCAATGTGTCAAGTTTGAACGCGCAACCAGGTAGAACCAATTCGGAAACTGCGCCGTTTCTGGGGTGCCTGTGCTGGCGGGGGAGTTCCGTGCCGATGACTACGGTACCGGGTACTTGTCCCCGGCGGGCCCGCCTGACGACGCGGATTTTTCTCGCGTTCTCCCCGGTGAATGATTGATGCTCAAGCCTAATGACGCGGAACCCGCAGGGGAACCGGGAATCGAAGCCATTGCCACGGCGCGTCGCCGTCGGACGCCGCGCTTCGTCATCGTCGACGCGTCAGGACAGATTCTGATGACGTCGGGCGATCCCGCCGATGCCGATTCGGTCGCGATGTTGTTTTCGTCGGCTCAAACCGCGCAGTTGATCGGCGAGATCGAAGCCGGTAAGGAGAGCGAGGTCTTCGCTCTCATGTCGCCCACTACGGTTGTGCGAGCAACGCCGCTGACCGGCTCCGGCGGCAAATTCTATGCGCTCTTCGTCGAGCACGTCGAGTCGCGCGACCTGCTCGCGAACGCGTCCGAAAACTACGGCCTCTCGCTGCGCGAACTCGACGTGCTGCGGCTCGTGCTGCACGGGATGACGACCGCCGAGATCGCGCAGCGCTTGTGCATCGCGGCGACGACCGTGCACGCGCACGTGAAGAACATCGCGCGCAAGACCAAAAGCACCAAACGCACCGAAATCTTGGCCAAGCTGCTCGGCGTGCGCTGACCGCGGCGGCGCCGAACCAGAGCGACGCATGGGGCGCAGCCAACTTGATACCCACACATTGTGCGGCCACGCGACACCCACATCGGCGCTTGTAAATCCCGCGATAACGCGTTGACATCGGCAAGCAATCCATGTTATTTACCTGGGAACATCATGTTTGAGCTCAGCTCGATTCCGGTCGTCGTTAGCCTTCGACTTGCAGTCCTTCTTGGGCGGCGAGCAGCTTTCACGTAGACGCGACGAGCGCTAACTGTGAGAGCCCCTCGCCAGAAACGTGGCGAGGGGCTTTTTACTAGGCCGACGAGTTTTCTCGAAAGCCGAAAGGACACTGAAGTGAACGGGGCAAGGGCGGCACTCGAGGCGTGTAAACGCGAAGGCGCCGATGCGATTTTCGGATATCCGGGCGGCACCATCATGCCGTTTTACGATGCGATGTTTGGAGACGAGCATTTCCGTCACTACCTCGTCCGTCACGAAGCGGCGGCCGTGTTCGCGGCGAGCGGCTACGCGCGGACGACGGGCCGCGTCGGGCTCTGTTGCGCGACGAGCGGCCCCGGGGCCACCAACCTCGTCACCGGCCTGCTCGACGCTTTCATGGACAGCGTCCCGCTCGTGGCCATTACCGGTCAAGTGCGCTCGAACCTCATGGGCACCGACGGCTTCCAGGAAGCCGACGTCTGCGCCATCACCCAGCCGGTCACCAAGTACAACATCCTCGTGCGAAACGCCGGCGAGATCCCGGCCGCGATCGCCGAGGCCTTCGCGCTGGCCCGCTCGGGCCGCCCGGGCCCCGTTCTGGTCGACATTCCCACGGATGTGCTCAAAGCCGCGATGCCGCAAACGCCGCGCCCGGCGCGAATCACCGGTCGCCAGCCCAAGGCCGAACCGGATCGCGCGGCGATCGTTCGCGCCGTGGCTCTGCTGCGCGCGGCCGAACGGCCGATTCTCATCGCCGGCGGAGGCGTGCGCGGTGCCGAGGCCGTCGCCGCCTTCCGGCGCTTCGCGGGCCTGGCCGGCGCCCCGCAAACGACGACCATCAACGGCCTGGGAGCGGTCGCTCCCGGCGATTGGCGCGATTTGGGCATGCTCGGCATGCACGGCACCAAGGCGGCGAACCTGGCGGTCCATGAAAGCGACGTGCTCTTCGCGCTCGGGATGCGCTTCGACGACCGGGTAACGGGCCGGACCGACCGCTTCGCCCGCGGCGCCAAGATCGTCCACGCCGATATCGACCCCAGCGAATTCGACAAGATCATTCCCGCCGAGGTCACGTTGCCCGGCGATATCACCGCTACGCTGGCCGCGCTCGCCGACGAACTCGAGAATCACCCCGCCCCGCGTTTCGACACCTGGGCTCGCGCCGCAGCCGACCGCGCGATGACGCTGCCCTGCGACCGGATCGCGGCGCACAATCTTTCGGCGACGACCGTGTTGGATCGGTTCTTCGAGGTCGTTCCGGCCAACGCCGTGGTGACGACCGACGTCGGACAGCATCAAATGTGGGCCGCGCAGCGCATCCGGCCGCGCGAACCGCGCGCGTTCGCGACCTCGGCGGGTCTGGGCGCGATGGGCTTCGGCTTCCCGGCCGCCGTCGGCGCGCAGGTCGCCCATCCGGAGCGCCCGGTGTTCTGCATCGTCGGCGACGGCGGATTCCAAATGTCGCTCACGGAGCTCGCCACCCTCAAGCGCTACCGCCTGCCGGTCAAGATCGTCCTGATCGACAACCGCAACCTGGGCATGGTGCGCCAGTGGCAAGAGCTCTTCTACGACGAACGCTACTCGGCCACGAACCTGTCGGACAATCCCGATTTCGCGGCGATCGCGGCGGCCTACGGGATCCGCAGCGAAACCGTCGACGCGCCGGCCGATCTCGACGCCGCCTTGCAGCGGCTCATCGGAATCCCCGGCCCGGCGCTATTGCACTGCGCCTGCTATCCGGCCGAAAACGTTTGGCCGATGATCCCCGGCGGCGGATCGATCGACGACGTGATGACCGAACGCGCGCCGGTGCCGGCATGCCCGCCGCCGCGGCGGCTTCGATCACGGTCGAAGCGACCGTCAACGACCCGCGCCTGGTTGCCCGGATCGTCAATCTTTCCGAACGCTGCGGCTGCCGTTATCGCAGCATCGCCGCCGAATCGAACGACGATCTCGCCACCCGCCTGCGGTTCGAGTTCGTCGGCGACGCCGAAGCCTTGCGCCGCCTCGAAGCACAGATCGCCCGCCTCATCGCAGTCGACCGCGCGACCTAGCGACGGCGAGCACACGACCGGGCTCGCAATCGCGCTGGGCGCGATCCTGTTCGGCTTCCTCGCCTTTCGGCCCGCCATACCCAACGTTTCGGCAGTCGCGCGCCGCGCGCGACCCGAACCCGTTCCGGCGGCGCGCCTTTAATTTTAATGGATCGACTTCGTCGATCCTTCGCGTTGGCGGCTGCGCCGCAAGCCGCCCGCACGCTCCTGGAGTCTAAGCGGCCGGCGGCAACTCGCGAACGATCTGCGCGCAGGACGCGCAGAGATTCGGGTGCGCGCGATCGCCCCCGAGCGGGAGATACTTCCAACAGCGCGCGCACTTCTCGCCACCGGCCGGCTCGGTTCGCACCGTCCACGCTTCAGAGTCCGAGGGGGCGATGCCGAGCAGCGCGGAGACGATGAGCGCTTCGCGCAGGTTGTCACCCAGCGCCGTCAGCGGCTCGACGAAACGCTCCGGCACTTCGACCCGGGCGTCGAGGGCGAAGTCAACCGCGCCGGTCGCCGCGACGAGCGCGCGCAGATCCTTGAGCAGTTGCCACTGCGCGAGCGCTGCATCGTCGCGCGCGTCGACGTGCGGAAACGGCACGTCGAAGATCGACTCGAATTCGCCGCGCAGTTCGGCCGGCAGCGACTGCCAAGCTTCTTCCGACGTGAATGACAGGACCGGGGCGAGCAGGACCGCGACCGTGCGCAGCATCTCGAGCAACGCGCTCTGCGCGCTGCGCCGCCGCGGCGCGTCGGGCGCGCTCGAGTAGAGCCGGTCTTTGAGCGCGGCGATGTAGAATCGCGACAGATCGTCGTTGTCGAACGCGACGAGCGCGAGGTAGGCGTCGTGCAGACGAAACGCCCGATAGTGCTCGACTACCTCGCGCGCGAGGCGGTCGAGCGCGGCGAGCGCCAGCCGGTCGAGCGGTTCGAGTTGCGCGCGCGGGACGACCGCCGCGGCCGGTAGATCGCCCACGGCGCTTAGAAAGAAGCGCAGCCGGTTGCGCAGGTTGCGGTAGACGTTCGCGACATTATCGAGCATCTTCGCGCCCAAGCGCATGTCGGCGGTATATTCGACCGAGGCCGCCCACAGGCGGAGCACGTCGGCGCCGTATTTCTCAATCGCGTCGACGGCGCCGATGTAGTTGCCGGTCGACTTGTGCATCGCGCGGCCTTCGGCGTCCACGACCATCCCGGTCGAGACGACGCCCTTATACGGCGGCACGCCGGCCGTCGCGACGGCGGTGATGAGGTTGCTGCGGAACCAGCCGCGAAATTGATCGCTGCCTTCGAGATAGAGATCGGCCGGCCACGGCAGACCGCCGTCGCGCAACACGGCGCGATGGGTCACGCCCGACTCGAACCAGATGTCGACGATGTTGAATTCTTTTTCGAAAGTCGTTCCGCCGCATTTCGGGCAAGTGAAATCGACGGGCAGAAAGGCGCTGACGTCATCCGTCCACCAGATGTCGGAGGCGTTCGTGAGCTGCGGACCCTCGCGCCGAAAGCGCTCGGCGGCGATGCGCGCGACGCGCGGATCGACGATCGACTCGCCGCACGTCTTGCAGGCGACCGCCGGAATCGGCGTGCCCCACGTGCGCTGGCGCGACACGCACCACTCGGGATGATTGGCGATCATCTGGGTCATGCGCGTCTCGCCCCACGCCGGCAGCCAGGCCACGTTCGGGATCTGTGCTTCGATCCGTTCGCGCAGTCCGTTGGCGTCGAGGGCGATGAACCACTGCGCGGTCGCGCGGAAGATCACCGGATTTTTGCAGCGCCAGCAGTGCGGATACGAATGTTCGTACGCGGCGGCGCGCACCAGTGCCCCCGACGCCGCGAGGTCGTCGACGATTTGCTGTTGCGCGTCGAAGATGTTGCGCCCCGCGTACGGGCCGGCGTCGGACAGAAACGTGCCGGCGGCGTCGACCGGATTGAGGATCGGCAGATCGTATTTCACGCCGGTCTCGAAGTCGTCCGTGCCGTGACCGGGCGCCGTGTGGACGGCACCGGTGCCGGTGACGAGATCGACGTAGTCGGCTCCGACGACGAGCGAATCGCGGTCGAGAAACGGATGCCGCACAGCCGCCCCGAGCAGCGCCTCGCCCGGGGCGAGGGCGCGCTCCTCGGCATCGCCGCCGGCGGCGCCGAATTGGGCGACCACGCTCGCGCGCAACTCTGCCGCGAACACGTAATCCTGACCCCCGAGCCGGTAGAGCCCGTACTGCGCGTCGGGTTTGATCGCGATCGCGACGTTGGCGGGCAGCGTCCAAGGCGTCGTCGTCCAGATCACGATCGACAGCGGCGTCGCGTCGTCGGCGGCGCCGAACCGCCGCACGAGATCGGCGCGTTGCGCGGCATTCGCCGCGAAGCGCACGTAGATCGACGGCGACGTGCGTTCGCGATACTCGATCTCGGCTTCGGCCAGCGCGGTTTCATCGTGCACGCACCACAGCGTCGAACGCAGGCCCTTGTAGAGCTGTCCCGATTCGGCGAGATCGGCCAGCGTATCGACGATCGTCGCCTCGAACGCCGGCGCGATCGTCATGTAGGGCCGCGCGTAATGCCCGAAGAGACCCATGCGCAGCATCGCGCGGCGCTGGCGGTCGAGCCAGTACAGCGCGCGCTCCTTGCACCGCGCGCGCAATTCGATCGGATCGATCTTATGGAAGTCAACGCCGAGGTGGATGAGCGTCTCGCGCTCGATCGGCAACCCGTGCATGTCCCATCCGGGGATGAAATCGGCCCAGCGTCCGTCGAGCAAGGCGATCTTGACGAACGCGTCTTTGAGGAAGCGGTTGAGGAAATGCCCCATGTGCAAGTCGCCGTTGGCATACGGCGGCCCGTCGTGCAGAATCCACGGCGTCCCGCCCTGCTCACGATTACGCTCCAGCCGCTTGGCATAGGTGTCGTGAGCAGTCCACCAATCGATGCGCGCGGGCTCGCGCTTGGGCAGTTCCGCGCGCATCGGGAAGTCGGTGGCCGGCAGGTTCAGGGTCTTGCGATAGTCGGTGATTTCCGCCGGATGGACGGGCGTTCTGGTCTCGGGCATGACTCGACGACATTCGGGGTACCGACCGGCGGCCCATGCCGCGTTCCCTTCTCGGCCGACCGTGGATGCTCGCCTGGCTCCGAGACTTCCCGCGCGGTCGTGCATCAAGGCAAAATCGGCGACGTGCGGCTGCTCCGGCCTTTCGGCCCCGCAACGCTTGATCGCCTTAACGGTTACGCCGACGAAACGAGCGGCTCGGGCGCACTGTTAGGCCGCGCGGTCGAAGATTTCGAGCATTCGTTCGCGGTTCAGCCAGCCCGAGAGGCGGCCGGCGTCGACCACGGCGATCTCGGTGCGGTTGCTGGCCCGAAAGACGCTCACCGCGTCGAGCGCGCTAGCCGAGGAAGCCAGCGAAAAGCCGTCGCCGGGCAGCTCGCGCGCGCCGGCAGCGTCCATCACGTCGCTGACGCGAACCCGTTCGAGCCGTTCGATATACCGCGAATCGTGAAATTGCAGCCAGCCTTGGCGCAGCAAAAATCCGCCGACGAGCGAGTACCACGCGTATTGCCAGGAGTGGAAAACGAGCGCCGTTACCAGGCCGCCGACGGCCAACGCGCCCGCCAAGACCAAGCTGACGATCGAAGCCGCGCCGGTCGCGGCGGCGCGGCTTTTGCGGAGCTGCCAGACCGCGGCGCGCAGCACGCGCCCGCCGTCCATCGGAAAGGCCGGAGCCAAATTGAACAGTGCCAAGACCGCGTTGGCCAGCGAAAGATACGCGAGCAGCATGCCGACGGCATCGGCAAGCGATCCGCTCGACCAGCGTTCGCACACGCATAGCAGCCCGTACGCCGTGAGCGCCAAGACGCCGCTCATTCCTGGACCCGCCAGCGCGATGAGCGCCTCCGCGCGCGGCGACGGCGGCTCGGATTCGAGCATCGCGACGCCGCCGAACAAAAACAGCGTGATCGCTTTGGTTCGAACGCCGAAGCCGCGCGCGACCAGCGCGTGCGCGAATTCGTGCGCGATCACGCTCAAGAAAACCAGCAGCGCGCACACCGCGGCGAGCGCGACGGCCGCGACGTGCGAAACGCCCGTGATGCTGCCCGCGATCGACAGCGTCACGAACGCGTAGAGGGCGAGCCACGACACGTGAACGCCGACGCGGATATCGAAGAAGCGGCCGATGATAAATGTCAGGCGCATCGCGGTCAGCCGTCGTTCACGCGGCTCGCGCGTGACGCCTGCTGGTTTTTTCCGCCGTTTGTCACGAGTTCGTCGAGCACGTCGAAATTGCGCTCCGCCAGCCGTTCGACCTCGGGCGCGATGCGCCGCAAGTGCGCGGCGAGTTCGTCCCGCCGCGCCCAGGCGGCATCGATGCGGCGCTCGATCTCTTGGCTAGGCGGCAGACTCGTCCCGGGCACGAACAGCGGCTCGAGCGGATACCGCAGTTCTTCGAGCAGCGCGCTCACCTTGGGGT
Source organism: Candidatus Velthaea versatilis (assembly GCA_003134035.1). GTDB lineage: Bacteria > Vulcanimicrobiota > Vulcanimicrobiia > Vulcanimicrobiales > Vulcanimicrobiaceae > Velthaea > Velthaea versatilis. The sequence goes on along the minus strand of PLAE01000249.1, from coordinate 28,168 downwards.
CGTACGGCAGCGCCGTGAACGGCACGCCCAGCCGCGCGGCGATGATGAGCGCGTGCAGGCGCATCCCGATGACGAGCCGGGCGCGCGCGATGACCTGCGCCACTTGCGCCAGCGAATAACTCGGCAGCAGCACCGGGTTTGAGCGGCAGCGGCGGATGACGACGGTCGAAACTTCGGCGTCGGGCGCGCCGCCGAGCGGCAAAAACGCGACCCGCGCGCCGTAGGCGTCGACCAGCCGGTCGACGGCGGTGGCGATCGCCGATGCGGTCCGGTCGGCGCCCTGCCAGCGTCGCACCGAAACGACCACCAGCGGATCGCTTGCGCCCAACCCTTCGGCGTCGAGATCGAGCGGCGCTTCGCCGGGCGTGAAAAGGAAAACCGGATCGGCGGTGCGCTCGACCGGCGTTCCGGCCAAGAGCGGGGTCAACAACGTCCGCGAACGTTCGTCGCGCACGGTGGCGCGTGCGACGCCGCGACAGAACTGACGAACCACGGCCTTCCCCCAAAAGTCGAGTGGGCCGACGGACTGGGCGAAAATCATCGTCGGCTTTTTGGCGCCGATCGCGACCCGGATGATGCCCGCATAATATATCAGACTGCGTAGGCTCGTGGCGTTCTGCAGCAAACCGCCGCCGCCGGAGATGACGACGTCCGCCCGCCCGATCGCGCGCCGGACCGCGCGCGCGTCGGCCCGCGGTGTGACCTCGACCGCGTACGCGGCGGCGGTTCCGGCGAGGTCGCCCGTCAGCACGTCGATCGCGCAGCCCGCATGGCGGCGCCGCAACTCGGCGACGACGACCCCCAAAAGCGCCTCGTCGCCGAGGTTTCCGAAGCCGTAATAGCCCGAGATCAAAAAGCGCGGCGTCACCGCACGGGCCGCAGCCGGCGGTAGACCGCGATTGCGATCGTCCCGACCACGGCGCCGAGCACCGCCCCATTGACGATGCGCAGCACCGAGATCGCCAGCGGCGTGTGCAGGTGCGAAAACGTGTCCACGACGTCGCCGAGCCCCATCCCGATCGCCAGTACGAGGAGCCAGCCGACGGCGCGCAGGTCGCTCGCCCGTAACGCCGGCACGAGCATGAGCGCGGGAAAGCCGATGAGGAATTCCTTGAAGCGCGGCCGCACGCTCAAGATCGAGGTCAAGTGTGCGCGCAGCGCAAGCTCGAACGACGACGGTGCGATGTCGCTCTGATTGCCGCTGCGCGCCTGCAGCACGTAGGCGCCGCCGATGATGATGAGGCCCAGCGCGAGGGCGTCGATCCGAACCGGCGCGCGCGCGGCGGCGACCGGATCCTCAACGCGCGCGCTCCATAACGGCGTGAGCAGGTAGAGCGCGAGCGCCGCCAGCGGCGGAACCAACAGCAGCAGCTTCACGCCGGCGAAGCGGTCGACTTCGACCATCGTGAGCGGCGTCGAAAGCAGGCCGATCACGACCAAGGCGCCGGCTAGCGCGACGCCCGTTGCCTCGCCCAGCGCGATGAGTCCCCGCCCGACCGTTTCGCGCAGCGACCGCGCCCGCGGGCGGGCGAACAGCGGCGCGATCGTGGCGACGCCGGCGACCGGGAACAGGATGCCCGCGACGAGCGCCAGCACTTGCCGGGCAAGGAAGTCGTGGTGGACGAGGTAGCCCGCGACGACGAGCGCGATAGCGATGGCGACGGCCGCGAGTGCCCAGCGCGGGTCGCCGATCCCCAGTGTATCGAGCAGCAGCAGCAGCATCGCGGGTACGGCCAGCGACACCAGCACGACGAGCCACGGCTGCACGACGAACGGATAGATCGGCGACGCGCCGCCCAGGCGATACCCGTCGCGCCGCACGCCGTCCGCGATCCGGTGCACCAGTTCGACGTTGGTCGCCTCGATCGAGAGCGGTCCCTTTCCGGTATCCCACTGATGCGCGAAGGGCCGCAGGTAAATGACCCGGATGTTGCGCTCGCGCACGCCGAGCAAATAGCGCTCGATGATGTCACGCGGCGCGAGCTTGTCTTGCTCGATCTTCGAGATCGCTTGGACGCGCACGATCCGCCCGGGAATCTTGCGGGCTAAATCGTCGGTCCCGGCTTGAATTTGCTTGGGATCGTAGGTTTCGATGTCGCCGAAGTTGAGCTTTGTGCGGCGAAACATCAGGGCGGCGGCATCGAGGCTGGCGGGATAGCCTAAAACTTGGTTGCGCAACCCGAAGAAGATCAGCGTGCGCGCGCGCGCACCGTGAGTCGCCGTGCCGACGAGAGCGTCAATCTGCGCGGCGTCGAAGCGTTCATCGTTCTGCAGCCGCGGCACCAGGTCCAGGCCCAGCCGCTGGGCCAAGTCGACGCGTTCGGCCGACAGCCCTAGGCCAACCGCGGCGAAATAATCGCTCTGCGTGCGCACGGCGAAGATCGCCGGCAGCGTCGCGCGCAGCACGCGCACGGTTCTCGGTGCGAACTTGAGCCCGAGCTGGGTGCGATAGCGGGCCGCCGTCGGCGCGTCGTACGCGATGAGGTACACTTCGTCGGGCCGCAACCCGCCGCTGCGGGCGAGCCGTGCCAAGACCGGATCGCCCAGCGGACCCAAGCGCGATTGCGCGAGCAGGGTCGTGCCGGCGTAGACCGCGCCGCTGCCCGACGACGAAACGCCGCTGCCGAGTTCCTCGGCCACCGCCAGCGACGTGAGCCCGGCGCGTTTGAGCGCGCGCAAAAACGCGCTCTGATCGTAGCCGTACGAGCGCGCGAGCGAACTGAAGTCGGCGTCGTCCATAACGATTTCGACATAGCGGGCTTGCGCTTCGTGATGCACGCGCCGCGCGGCGACGTAAGCCGCCGCCGCCAGCCCGACGGCAAGCAAGATGAACAGGATACGGCGATACGTCACGCATCGACCCGTTCGCGCAAGAACCGCCGAAGCCGCTCATTGACTTCCTGCGGCCGGTCGAGCTGCAGGTAGTGGCCGCCCGCAAGCCGCTCGCATTCAAACCGCTCGCCTAGCCGCGCGCGCAGCGCGTGAACCAGCGCCGCTGATCGCGGATTAAAGGTCAGCACCGGCACCGCGATCGCCTGCGCGAACGGTGCGATCGGGAAGCCTTGCGGCTGCCCAAAGGCCTCGAAAAACATCTTGGGGTATTCGATCGGCACCTGGCGGCGCTGATCGACCCAAGCTGCTTCCATCCGGGCGCGATCGGTGAAGCTGTGCTCGAAGATCCAGCGCGCGATCGACCGGGCGACGAAGCCGTCACGCACGAACGACGCCACCAGCGGCTTCATGAGCAGCAGCGCAAGCGGCGTCAGCGGGCCCAGATCGTGGGCCGACTCGCCTTCGGTTTCGGGATACACCGGATCGACGAGCACGAGCCCATTGATGCGCTCGGGCGATTCGGCCCCCAGCGCGATCGCCAATAAGCCGCCCATCGAGTGGCCGGCGATGGTAATGCCCGCCGAGGTTCGGGCCCGCACCTCGGTCAGCGCTTCGCGCGCGTCGGTGTAGTAATCGGCCAAGCCCGCGTCGCGAACGCGCGGCGCTGATCCGTGGCCGCGTGCTTCCCACACAAAGCAGGCGCGGTCGGCGGACAGATCGGCGACCTGCGGCCGCCACGACCACGCCGCGCCACCGACGCCGTGCAGAAACAGCACGGCGGGTTTGGCCGGATCTCCGGCCGCGGAAAGCATGCCCCCGGAGGGGAGCGGGACCGGCCGTTCAACTTGACGCACGAGCGCCGCGTTCGGTACGCTTGGCCTTGCTACTTTCTGGAGTCGGCATGTCCGTCGGAGTTGAAGCATAAGCGTGGAGCCCACGCGCACGACCGATGTCGACATCGGCGCGTTGACTTTGGCTAACGGCGAACGACTCGAGCGCGTCGTTCAGCGCGTCACACAGTACGGCGAGTTCGACACGCGGCGCGCGAACGCCGTACTCGTCCCGCACGCATTGACGGGTTCGAGCCGGGTCGGCGATTGGTGGAACGGCATCGCTGGACCGGGGAAGCTGTTCGATCCGACGCAGTGGTGCGTGCTGGGCGTCAACGCGCTCGGAAGTTGCTACGGCTCGACCGGACCGGCGTCGCCGGCCCCCGACGGCGCGCCCTATGCCGCGCGATTCCCGATCGTTTGCGTGCGCGACATGGTCGAGGCGCAGCAGCGCGCGCTCGCGGCGCTTGGCATCGAGCGGCTGGCGGTCGTGATCGGCGGATCGCTGGGCGGAATGCAGGCGTTGACCTGGGCGCTGGAATACGGGCCATTCGTCGAAAACGCAGTAATCGTCGGTGCGTACGATGCGTTTTCGGCAATGGGAATCGGACTCAACGCCGTCGCCCGTCAGGCGATCTACAACGATCCGGGATTCGCCGGCGGCAACTATCCGCCCGACCTGCAGCCGACCCAAGGCGTGCGGCTCGCGCGCATGATCGCGATGCTCACGTACAAGAGCGACGTGCTGTTCGAGACGCGCTTCGGCAATCGGCTCGACCGCGCCGGCGGCGATCCGGCGCGCAATCGCGGCGACCGCTTCGACGTTGAGGGCTACCTCGCGTACCAAGGCGACATTTTCGCCAAGCGCATGGACGCCAATGCGTATTTAGCGCTGACGCGGGCCATGGATCTGTTCGACGTGCGCGAGTGTTCGCCGGCCGACCGCACGCCGCGCTTGACCTTCGTCGGCATCGAAAACGATTGGCTCTTTCCCAAGCACTACATCGAACGAACGGCGGCGCGTTACGCCGCGTTGGGTTACGCGTGTTCGTACCACACCTTCGCAACGGGTCACGGGCACGATGCGTTCTTAGCCGAGGCCGAAGCGCTCGCCGCGATCCTGGCGCCCGAACTCCGGCTCCAAACAACAAGGCCCGCATAGCGCGAGCCCTGTTGCCGTCGCGTAGCAGGTTGCCCTACTACCGGGTGTGGGCGACGTCCGTGCAAGTCGCTGCAGCGCCCACTCTGCACTGCGCGCAAAGTTTCAAATGATCAAATAGTGCGGGCCGCGCCGAATTCCCGCGCTACAAGATAAAGCTACGATAAAATTCGCTGTGAAGCGGCTGAGCTAAGGAACGACGGCGGCGGTTAGCTTTTCCAGTCCGGCGCGCGCCGTTCGAGAAACGCCGCCATGCCTTCCTGAGCATCGTCGGCTAGAGCGTTCATGCTCATTACTTCTTTCGCGTAGGCATATGCCTGCGCTTGGTCGAGATCGATCTGCGTGTAAAACGCGGCTTTACCCAAACCGACGACGAAGCTGCTGGCGCCCGCGATGCGCCGCGCCAACGCATTGGTCGCGGCGGCAAGTTCGTGCGGCGCGACGACCCGGTTGACGAGCCCCCACTCCGCGGCCGTCGCCGCATCGATGGACTCGCCGGTCAGCAACATTTCCAGCGCGCGCTTGCGGCCGATAGCGCGCGTGAGCGCGACCATCGGCGTCGAACAAAATAAGCCGATCTTGACGCCCGGCACGGCAAAGGTCGCTGCGGTCGACGCAACCGCGAGATCGCAGGCGGCAACGAGCTGACAACCCGCGGCCGTGGCGACGCCGCCGACTTCGGCGATGACCGGCTGCGGGATACGCTGGATCGATTCCATGAGCGTGACGCAAGTAGCGAAAATTTCGCGGTACTCGCGAACGCTGCGCGCCAGCATCTCGCGCAAGTCGTGTCCGGCGCTAAAGGCCGGACCCAAACCGCGCAAGACGACGACGCGGACGCCGCGGTCCGACTCGATAGCGCCGAACGCGCCGATGAGTTCGCGCATCACCGCGAGCGAAAGTGCATTGCGTTTCTCGGCCCGCGCCAACGTGAGCGCCGCGACGCCGTCGTCGACGGTCAAAGACAGATAACGATACATCGCTGTGTCGATCATAGCGGGTCTCTTCGCCTCGCCCGGCGTTTCTTACCGCAACGCCGGCACGCGCGGTCGCCGTAAAAGAAAAGCACGCCTCAGCCCAAGCTGCGGCGCGCAATCGAAACCGGGCCTGTCGAACCAGACGGTTCGGCGGCAGATTCCTAGTTCGAGCTCGTCTTTACCGGGGCGGGGGTGAACAGCTCGGCGAGCTGGCTCGCGTACGCTTTTTGCTGATCGAGCAATTGGGTCGCGAACGCGGTGTTCACTTCGGAAATCTGCGCGAGGGTGGGCAGGCCTTCGATGGTCGGCACACTCGGCACCGCGGCGATCGAGGGCAGGCTGGTGGCGAGTTCGCGCGCGGTCGTTAGGGTCGAAACCTGGACGGCTTGGATTTGTTTGAGGTTTTCGAGCGTCTGCGCTTGGATCTTCTGGAGTAATTCGAGATAGGTGGCCATGGTGTTCTACTCTTCCTCCGCCGATTTATTCGAGGCGGAAAATTCTCATGTGCTAAGTGTACCAAGCAGATGCTGTATTTGTCAAGCTCTTTCGACAAAGCCGCGATAGACTCGGATCAACGTCTCTTTCTGCTCCACCGAGAGCCGCGAATCCAAGCGCACCGCTTGCTCGACACCCGGTCCTTCCGCGCCGCCGGGCGGTGGGGCGATTTCGTCGAGCAGGCCGGCCTGAGCGTACATCGTTTCGGCCGAAATCTTTAGCGCCCCGGCGATGCTCTTGAGGACGTCCGCCGATGGCTTGTAGAGGCCGCGCTCGACTTGACTCAAGTAGGGGTTGGAGATCTTGGCGATCTCGGCGAGCTGGCGCAGCGAGAGGTTCGCCAGCTCGCGCTGCGTCTTGATGAACTCGCCGACGCCGCTGCGCCATAGCGCATCGGGCTTTTCAGCCATTGAGGGGAATGGGCGGACCGTCTTCGTTCCGCACGTACCGCCCCGGTGCGCTCTCGCCGGGCGGCAGATCGTACGGCGTAACGAGTTTGCCCGAATGCTCGGCCGACCACGCCGCCCAGTCTTCCCACCAGCTTCCCGTCTGCTGCTGCGACGAGGCGTACCAAGCGTCGGCGTTCTCGCTGCTCGAGGCCTGCGGCTTGGTGCGGTACCAGGCTTTGGGATTGCCGACCGGATTGACGATCCCCGCGATGTGCCCGGCGTTGGTGAGCGTGTACTTGAGGTCGTCGCCGCCGACGTTCTGGATCGTCGCGTACGTCGAACGCCAGGGCGCGATATGGTCGGCTTCGGCGCCCAGCACATAGAGCGGCGTTTCGATTCGCTTGAGGTCGATCGGCGTGCCGTCGATCATGAACGTTCCGCGCTGCACGATCTCGTTGTGCAGATAGCAGGTGCGCAAGTACTGCGAATGCATCGCCGCCGGCATGCGCGTGCTGTCGGCGTTCCAACTCAAGATGTCGAACGCCGGCGGCTGCTTGCCCATGAACCAGTTGTTGACGACGTAGCTCCACACCAGATCGTTGGCCCGCATCCAATCGAAGGTGCCGGCCATCTGGGTCGAGTCGAGGAAGCCTTTCTCTTTCATCCCGCGTTCGAGCCGCTCGATCGTCGCCTCGTCGGTGAACACCGCAAAATCGCCCGGATCGCCGAAATCGACCAGCGTGTTGGTGATGGTCGTCGCGTTGACCCGGCCGGCTTGGCCTTTGGCGGCGAGATAGGCCATGAGGATAAGCGTGAGCGTACCGCCCAGACACAGCGCGGCGATGTTGGTCTGCTTGGTGCCCGTGATCGATTCGACGGCGTCGAGCGCGGCCATCAGCCCGCGGTCCAGGTAATCGTCCATCCGGTAGTCAGCCATGGACGGGTCCGGATTGCGGTAGCTGATCGCGAAGGTTTGATGGCCGTGCCGAACCGCCCACTCGATGAACGAGCGCTTCGGCGCAAGGTCCATGATGTAGTACTTATTGATCCAGGGCGGGCTGCACAGCAGCGGCACCGCATGGACCTGCGCCGTCTGGGGCTCGTAGGCGATGAGTTCGATGAGCTCGTTCCGGAAGACGACCCGGCCCGGCGTCGCCGCCAGATTCTGGCCGAGCACGAACCCGCTGCTCTCGACCTGGCGCGGCTTCCCGTTGTTCGAGCGGATGTCGTCGGCGTAGTTCTGCAACCCGCGCACCAAGCTGCCGCCGCCGGTGTCGATGGCTTCCTTGACCACCACGGGGTTGACCCACGGGATATTGGTCGGTGCCATGGCATCGGTGAGCATGGTGAGCGCGAACTTCGCCTTGCGCCGGGTGGCCTCGGGAAGGCGCGAGCCCTCGACGAGCTTGAGCGCGGCGCGCGCGCGCACGAGGTAACCTTCGAGCATCCCCGCGAGCATCGGGTTCTTGGTCCAGGCCGCGTCGGCAAACCGCTTGTCGCCGCCGGCCGGTGCGGCTAGCGGCGTCACCGGCTCCTGCATGAAACGCCGCAGCATGTTAAGGCCGATCGCTTGATCGGCCAGCATCACCTCGGCCGTCCAAGTCGTGATCCGCGCCGGGTCGGTCATGGCGTCGGCCACGACGGCGCGCAAGGACTCCGCCAGCGACGCCATATCCAAGCCCGCGACATCCAGGCCGTAAGCAAATTCCTCGGTTGCAATCGGTGTCTCGCTTAGCATCACATGTCCAATCCGCCGTTGACGTTGAAGGTCGCACCCGTGATGTACGACGATTCGTCCTCGCACAGGAACTGTACCACCCGAGCGACGTCCTCGGGGCGGCCCAGACGGCGCTGCGGAATTTTGTCGATGATCGCATCGAGGGTCGCGGCCGGGATGACGGCGACCATCTCCGTCGCGATAAAACCGGGCGCGACGACATTGACGGTAATCCCGCGCCGCGCCATCTCCAACGCCAAACTCTTGGTGAGTCCGAACAGCCCGGCTTTCGAGGCGGCGTAATTGGCTTGGCCGACGTTGCCGGTCTCACCGATGACCGAGCTGATGTTGACGATCCGGCCCGAGCCGCGCTCGATCATATGTTCGAGGACCGCCTTGGTCATGCAGAAGGCCCCGAACAGATTCACGTTGAGGACCTTGTGCCAGTCGTCGGTGGTCATCTTGCGGATCGTCTTGTCAATCGTGATGCCGGCATTGTTGATCAGGAAGTCGATCCGGCCGTGACGCTCGAGTACCTCGCTGACGACCCGCTTGCAATCGTCGGCGTCGTCGACCCGCCCCTGGTGAATTGAGACCGCCGCGCCGGCCGCGGTCAGCTCCGTGACGAGCGCCTCGGCCGACTCCGTGCCGCGGCTGTACCCGGCCGCAACCCGAGCGCCGCTTTGCGAGAGCATCCGGGTAATCGCCGCACCGATCCCTCGGGTTCCACCCGTCACCAGCGCGACATGACCGTCAAACATAACTTTCCTCCACCGAACTGTCGATTATGGGGTAGATGGATTCTACACACATTAACGCGTAATTCCACCCCTAACCAATAGAAGTGAGCTCCCACTCGTCAGGGAACTGCTGCAGCCGGGAAAACATTTCTTTGCGGTTAGGGTGTGAACCGCTCTTCAAAATCGAGGCATACCATCGAATACGGAGTCTACGACGCCGGGTATCTCACCATGAGCCCGCTGCGCTGGTCGGCCGCCGCAGCCCAAGCGGTGTTCGGAAATCCCTTCAATCCCTTTGCGTACACCCTGCCGGGGCGGATGATCAACGCGTCGGCCGACGTCTTCACCAGCGTCGCGAAGCGGCGCGGGAAGCCGGCCTGGGGCATCGACGCGGCCCAGGACGTGATCGACGAGCGCCCGTTCTGCCGCTTGGTGCGCTTTTCGCGCGAGCGCGCCGTGGCCGTACCGCGCATCTTGCTCGTCGCTCCGATGTCCGGCCACTATGCCACCCTGCTGCGCGGCACCGTCGAGGCGCTCGTCGCCGATCACGACGTCTACGTCACGGACTGGGTCGACGCGCGCGAGGTTCCGCTCAAGACGGGCGTGTTCGACCTCGAGAGCTACATCGAATACACGATGGACTATTTGCGGCTGCTGGGCCCCGACGTACATGTCATGGCGGTCTGCCAGCCGGCGCCCGCCGTTCTGGCGGCCGTCGCGCTGATGGCGGCGCACGGTGACGCCGCCGTGCCGCGCTCGATGATTCTCATGGGCGGCCCGGTCGACACTCGGCTCCACCCGACCGCGCCCACCAAGATCGCCAAAGCGTACGCGCTCGAGTGGTTCGAGCGCGAGCTGACGACCCGGGTGCCGGCGTATTATCCCGGCGGCGGCCGCCGCGTCTACCCCGGCTTCATGCAGCTGAGCGCCTTTATTTCGATGAACGCGACGCGCCACATCGATGCCCACATCAAGATGTACAACGAACTCGTGCGCGGTGACGGCGAGTCGGCTGCGGCGCGCCAAACGTTCTACGACGAATACCTGTCGGTCATGGACGTCACCGCCGAGTATTACTTGCAGACGATCGATCACATCTTCCAGCGCCACTCGTTGCCGCTGGGCACGCTGACCTGGCGCGGGGAGCGCGTCGACTTGTCCGCGATCGATTCCACCGCGCTGCTGACGGTCGAAGGCGAACTCGACGATATCTCGGCACCGGGCCAAACGCTGGCGGCGCAGACGCTGTGTTCGTCACTGCGCGATACGCAGCGCGATCATCTGCTGCAGCCGGGCGTCGGTCACTACGGTATCTTCAATGGCCGTCGCTGGCGCGAGGCGATCATGCCGCGCATCTCGGCCTTCGTTCACCAGCACGCGTAACCCGAACGGAATCACACGGCAGCGATTGGATATCGCCTTCGCTGCTGTTACCGCCAGGAGCATCTGAGCCCGCTCTGTGTACGAGCAAGGTCCGCTTGTGTTCACGCCATGTGCGAAACGGAGGAGCTGCACTCGATCAGCGGGCGTCCCAATCCTCGGGGTGAATCGGGAAGCGCAGCATGTCGCGGCGATATCCCGTCACCCGGCTGTCGACGCCTTCGAGATTGACGAAATCGAACAGCGGGATCAGCGGAACTTCGTCGTGCACGACGTTGGCGATGGCCTCGAAGTCACGGTCGCGTCGCGCTTGCGTCGATGCTGCGAGTTGGTCGGCGAACAGCGTCTCGAACCGGCTCGAACAATACCGCGCATAATTGCCGCCGCCGGCCCGGGCATCCGCGCAGTCGAGGTTGAGCGAGGCTTCGGGATCGGATCCGCCGATGAACGAACCGATCAGCACGGAGAAACGGCCGGTCCGCTGGGGACCGTCGGGCGCCGCCATGAGTGCCGGCGTGTAAGTTTTGATCGTGACGTCGGCGCCCAGTGCGGCAAGCTGCTGCTGCGCGACGACGGCAATCCGACCCAGGATTGGGCTCTGGGTACTGGCGACGACGAGCAGCGTCAGCGGCACGCCGTCTTTGACGCGCGTCTTCCCGCGCAGCCGCCACCCAGCAGCGTCGAGCTCGCGTTGAGCTTGACGAACATCGTGCCGATACGTTTCGGCCGGGGCCGGCCAGCTGACGATCGGGGGCGGAAAAACAGACGGGGCGAGTGGAAAGACGCCGCGCCAGGCATTGCTCAGGGCCGTGCGGTCCAGCGCGAAGGCAATGGCGCGCCGAACGTGGACGTCGTCCGTCGGCGCGGCACGGGTTTGCAGATAGAGTCCCTCGAGCCCGTTCTCAGCGGTTCGCGCGATGCGCAGCCCGGGAATGGCTTGGGCTTGCGCAAGGTTATCCGGAGTGAGCGTGGCGACGTCGACTTCGTGCGTCTGCAAAGCGCCGAACGCCGTCGTCTGATTCGGCACGATGCGCACGAGGATGCGGCGCAGTTTGGGCGCGGGCGAGAAATACGGATTGGGCGCGAGATCGATGCGGTCGCCGCGCTGCCAGTCCGTGACCCGAAAAGGCCCGCTGCCGAACGGCTTCTGATCCCACGTCGACCCGCTCACCTTGAGCGAGCGAAATGCGTGCTTGGGCAGGATGCCGTACGCTTCATCGGCCTGCGCGAAAAGCACGTGCACCGCCGCACCCCACGGCTTGCGCAGCCGAACGACCACCGTGTGGTCGTCGGGCGTCGTAAGGGACGCGATGCGTTGGTACTGATCGATCGATGGTGCGGCGTTCGCCGGCTCGAGGATTGCGCGGTACGTGAAGGCGACGTCGGCCGACGTCAACGGCACGCCGTCGGCGAAGCGAACGTCGCGCCGCAAATGATACGTGATGCGCCGGCCATCGGCGGAGATATCACCGTTCGCGAGCGTCGGCAGCCGCGTGATGAGGACCGGACGGAAGCGATCATGTTCGTCCAGACCGACGAGCGTCTGGCACCAGAAGAGATCGAGCGCGATCTGGTCCTGTGCGAAGGCATAGATCGGGCTGAGCGACGTGGGGTCGATCGCGAGGCTCAGGCGCAGTTCGTGATCGTGCCGCGGCGCCTGCGAGCAGCCGAATAACGCGACCACGAACAGCCACATGACCGCCACGGCTGGTTTGTGCACGCCGCTGCTCTTCGCACGACGCCGAAGCGTTTCTTGTGCGCGCGGTGAGCGAGACCGCTCTTGTTTTCGTCGATCGCGCCGCGGCAAAGTTCGGCGTTCGTGAGCCGGCTTACGCGGCCGCGCCAGCGGCATCACTTATGATTGTCGAGTCGTTTGTGTCCGCGATCGCCGCGCGAGGAGCCCAATGTTGCCCGTATTACCGCTTTCGCTGATCCTCGCGCTGCATCGGTCGCCCGCGCCGCCCACCGAGCTCGGCGACTCCGCAGCGGTGACCCGGTTTTCCGTCGACGTTCGAGGCCGGGCGGGACAGACGGTTCGGTTGCGTGCCGTCGACGTGCCGACCGGTTATCTTGCGTCGTTCTGCACCCGCCGCGTCTGCGCGCCGTTTCGCGTTACCTTCGTTCTGCCGCGCTCAGGGCGCGAATCGATCGAACTGCAATTGATCGAGAACGATCCGGGCGCGCGCCGGCCGATGCTCGTGCGCGTCGCCGCCGACGGAGCGCGAAGCGCTTCGATTGTCTTCGCGGCTGCGTTGAGTTACGTTCCGGCCCCGGCAATCTCAAGTGTTGCGCTTTCTTTGCCGACATTTACCGACGAGTAAGCAGTCCCTGAAGCGAGCGTGAACGCGATGACGAGTCCAGACCAAGAGCCGATCCCCCTCCGGAGAAAAGCCACGCGAGCAGGCCTTGACCTGCGTGCAACATATCACGTTGCCGGCTTCGCGGCCATGCCGGCGCGGGTGGTCGAAATATCCCGTATCGGCCTTCAGCTTTGTGTAGAACGGAAACTCGTACTCGGCACGTCGGTGGACGTAGCATTCGACCCAGGAGTCGCCGCCGACCCTTGCCGCCAAGAACCAACCCGTGTGAAGGTCCAGGGAAGCGTCGTGCGGCTCGTCGCAAGCTCGACGTCTCCCTACGTCTACGGCGTCGAACTCCGCATCGACAAGGAAACGGCCGCGACGCTCCAGTGGCTAACGCTCCTCCTGTACGCCACGACGCCCTCGTAAGGACCGGTGCGCCGACCCCGTTCGCGGATTTGCGCCGTGAACTGGAGAATGGACTCCGAGTCGCCACGCCTGAGTAGTGGAGGAACGGCCATGACCGCGCAGGCATATCCGCCCGGCGTACCGTGCTGGGTGGAAACGATCCATCCCGAACCGCTAAGGGCGCTCGCTTTCTATCACGAGCTTTTCGGTTGGGACGCAAGCGCCCCCGGGCCGATACCGCAGGGCGGCGAGTATTACGTCGCGCGCTTGCACGGCGACGACGTCGCCGGCATCGCGACGCTGCCGCCGGGCGGAGTCGCCGAGCCGGCTTGGACCACGTACGTTCGTGTCGAGCGTCTCGAGGATACCGTGGCCCGCGTCGTCGCGGCCGGCGGTCACGTGATCGTCGCGCCACTCGACGCGCCGCCGGCGGGACGACTCGCGATCGTCGCGGCGCCGACCGGGGCTACGTTCGGACTCTGGGAACCTGGAAGCCGTCCGGGCGCGCAGCGCATCAACGAGCCCAGCGCCTGGGCGATGAGTTCGATCCGAACGCGAAGCCTCGAAGCGGCCCTGCCGTTCTACTCGACCGTTTTCGGCTGGGACGCCCAGCCGTTCGCGCTGGGCGGTGCGCCAGGAGCGTTGCTGCGACTACCGGGCTATGTCGGCGGGCTTGCGCAACAACCCGTTCCGCGCGACGTCGTCGCCCTTGCCGTGGCTGATGACTCCCTCCACGCGGATAACTGGTCGGTCGATTTCTGGATCGACGATGTCGATGCGGCAGTCGAACGCGTCGCAAAGAGCGGCGGCAGCGTGGTAAAGCCGCCATTCGCGGCGCCGCCCCTGCGGCGCGCCGTGATCGCCTGCCCCGCCGGCGCGATATTCACGATCAGCCAGCCGATGCCGAATGGCGGTCTTTAATTTTTACCAGGCATGCAGACCTGGGCGATGACGGGCTCGAACCGCCGACCTTGTCCGTGTAAAGGACCTGCTCTCCCAGCTGAGCTAATCGCCCGCCGCGCACCGGCGCCGTGTCAACTTCGCTCCTCGCCGGAGGCGCTCCCACAGCGAGGAGGGCGTCGCCCCCGACACGGGTGAGCCGGGCGCTCGGTGGGAACCTGGACTTGGTGCAGCGCCGAGCGGTCATCGACGACAACCAGCCGATTTGGCGCGCGATGCTCGTCTTTCTGATCCCGCTGATGCTCAGCAACGTGCTGCAGTCCGCTTCGGCAACGTTCACCAGCATCTATCTCGGGCAGCTCATCGGCGTCAAAGCACTCGCTGCCGTTTCGGCGTTCTTCCCGGTTCAGTTTCTGCTGATCTCGTTTTTAATCGGCATGTCGAACGGCAGCACCGTGCTCATCGGACAAGCCTACGGCGCCGGCGACACCGAGCGGGTGCGCGCCGTCGCCGGAACCACCATCAGCGCCGCGCTCGTGCTGGGCGTCGTCGCCGGGATCGCCGGCGGCCTCGCTACCGAGCCGATCCTGCGGCTGATCGGCACTCCAAGCGACGTCTTCGATCTGGCAGTGGCATACGCGAAGATTACGTTCTTCGCGCTCCCGCTGCTGTTCGTCTATCTTGCGTACACGACATTCCTGCGCGGGGTCGGCGATTCACGTACGCCATTCTATTTTTTGATCGTCAGCACGCTAGTGGGCATCGTCTTGACGCCGGCGTTTATCCGCGGCTGGCTCGGTCTGCCGCAGCTCGGCGTCGCGAGCGCAGCGATCGCCTCGATTATCTCAACGTTCATTGGGCTGGCGGGCATGCTCGTCGTCCTGCAGCGACGGCGCGATCCGCTGGCACTCGATGGGAAGATGCTGCGCGTCATGCGGCTCCAACCCTTGATTCTGCGCGCGGTGTTGCGCATCGGGCTGCCGACCGGCGTGCAGTTCATCATGGTGTCGCTGGCGGAAATCGCCGTGATCGCCTTCGTCAACCGCTTCGGCTCGACGGCGACCGCGGCGTACGGCGCGGTCAATCAAATCGTCAGTTACGTGCAGTTCCCCGCATTGAGCATCGGCATCGCCTCCTCGATTTTCGGCGCCCAATCGATCGGTGCGCGGCGCTCCGATCGGCTTTCGAGCATTGTGCGCTCCGGCGTCGCGCTCAACTACATCATTGGCGGCGTACTCATCGTGCTCTCGTACAGCTTTGATTCCGCGCTGCTGAGCGTTTTTGTCCGCGACGCGCACACGCTGGCGGTGGCGCATGGCCTGCTCACGATCACGCTCTGGAGTTACGTCATCTTCGGCAACAACACCGTGCTCTCGGGCGTGATGCGATCGAGCGGCGCCGTCCTTTGGCCGACGCTGATCTCGATCTTCTCGATTTGGGGCATTGAAGTACCCGTCGCCTATGTTCTCTCGCAGCACACGCGGCTTGGTTTGACCGGCGTGTGGCTAGCGTATCCGGCCGCGTTCATCGCCGGCTTGATCTGCCAAACTTCGTACTATCGGCTTGTTTGGCGCCGGCGCGAGATCGCGCCGCTCGCCGCGTGATGCGTTCGTCGCTAGCCAGACATGGAAAGCAGCTACGTGGCATGTCCCTGGGGGCCGGTGATCTCGGCGACGAGCTCGGACAGCACGGCTTTCGAACGTGAGGTCGCGTTGGTCGGCCGGTAGCGTTCGAGTTCCGGCTGGGCGGCAGTCGCGCTCGCCGCCGCCGCGGCCGTGTCGCCGCCGCGGCGTGCCGCCTCCATATGCCGCAGATCGTCGACGAGCGCCGCCATCGCGGGCCCATGAAACTCTGGGATGTCGAAGCGGCGCGCGACATCGCCGGCGATCCGCTCGATGGCATCATCGATATCTTCGTTGCTATACGCCATAGCCGGGTACGTCCGCCAGCCGGGCGCGGGAACCTTCGCGTATGCCTAAAACGCGCGTTTCTTGCGGTCCATGATCTGCCAAATCATCGGGGTGAAGATGAGCTGCGTCGCGAGATCCATTTTTCCGCCCGGACAGACGATCGTGTTGGGGCGCGACATGAACGAGTCGTGCAGCATCGAGAGCAGGTAGGGAAAGTCGATGCCGTGCGGATCTTTGAAGCGGATGACGAGCATGCTTTCGTCGAGCGTCGGGATCGTGCGGGCGATGAACGGATTCGAGGTGTCGACAATCGGCACGCGCTGAAAGTTGGCGTGCGTGCGCGAAAATTGCGGGACGATGTAATTCACGTAGTCGGGCATCCGGCGCAGAATCGTGTCGACGATGGCTTCCTGCGAATGGCCGCGCGCCGTTTTGTCGCGGTGCAGCTTTTGAATCCATTCGAGGTTGATCGTCGGCACGACGCCGATGATCAGATCGGCGTAGCGCGAAACGTCGATGGTGTCGGTCGCGACGGCACCGTGCAGACCCTCGTAAAATAAGAGGTCGGTTCCGGGCCCGATATCTTCCCACGCGGTGAACGTCCCCGGCGATTGATTGTAGGGCGCGGCTTCCTCTTCGTCGTGCAAATATTTGCGCAGCCGGCCGCTGCCGATCTCTCCGTAGACGCGAAAGAGGCTCTCGAGATCGTCGAACAGATTGGCTTCAGGTCCGAAATGGCTAAAGGACGTGTTGCCGGATTTTTGGGCTTCGGCCATGAGGTTGCGCATCTCGATGCGGTCGTAACGATGAAACGCATCGCCCTCGACGATCGCGGGGGTCAGCCCGTCACGCCGAAAGATTTGCTGGAACGTGTTCTTCACCGTCGTCGTGCCGGCTCCGGATGAACCGGTTATGACCAGGACGGGATGCTTGGCCGACATGCTCTTGCCTTTCGCGGCGAATTAAACGGTTCGGAACAGCGAGCGTTCCTTGAAGAGCGGCGTTTTGAACGTGAGCGCTTCCCCGCGATCGTACTCCGCGTGCAGCCGGTTGAGCCGCTCGACTTCACTGCGCGAACCCAGGATCACCGGGACGCGGTCGTGCAGACCGCCCGGCACCACGTCGAGAATGCGCTCGCGGCCGGTCGACGCCGCGCCGCCCGCCGCTTCGACGATCATCGCCATCGGATTGGCTTCGTAGAGAAGATGCAGGCGCCCGCGCTTGGACGCGTCGCTCGTGTCGCGCGGATCGATGAACAGACCGCCGCGAATGAGGATGCGGTTGACCTCGACGACCAGCGAGTCGACCCAGCGCATATTGAAATCAGCGCCGCGCCTTCCCGCCTGCCCGTCAACGCACTCCTGCACGTAATGCTGGATCGGCGGCTCCCAATGGCGTTCGTTCGAGGCATCGATGGCGAATTCGCAGGTTTCGGACGGAATCCGCATCTCGGGATGCGTGAGCGTGTAGGCTCCGATCTCACGGTCGAGCGTGAAGCCGTGCACGCCTGCGCCCGTCGTGACCACCAGCATCGACGTCGGGCCGTAGAGGGCGTAGCCCGCAGCGATCTGCTTTGTTCCGGGGAGCAGAAAGTCGGCCGTCGCCGGTGAGTCGACGCCGGACGGCGCGCGGAGCACCGCGAAGATGGTGCCGACGGTGACGTTGACGTCGAGATTGGGCGAGCCGTCGAGCGCGTCGAAAACGAGCAGATAGCGTCCCTGCGGATAGTCCGGCGAAATCCGGTATGGCGCATCGCTGCCCTCGTACACCATGCCGCACAGTTTGCCGCCCGATTCGCATTCGCGCAGCATGATGTCGGTCGCGGTATCGCGCAGGGACCCGCGTGCTTCGCCGGCGCCCGCGCCGCGGTCGAGCTCACCGCGCGAGACCGCCGACGCGATGAATTTGCACGCCGTCTGAATGTCGTTGAGCAACGCCGTCAACTCCGGATCGGGGTTGCTGCGCCGGCGTTGGTCTTCGATAATGAATTTGCTGAACGTCGTCCGGTTGTGCGGCATGCGCTCTCCTGGGACCAGAGGGTTCCGCAGAGGTGTTCCGCAGTACGCGGTGCAGCGACCGCTCCTTAACGGCGCCGGAGCGGCGGTTGCGCTCTTTTACGCATGGACGGCGCGCGAGCCTGCGTCAGCGCCGGTCACGCGCCGAGATACGGGGATATGTACCGTTTTGGCCAAATCCAAAGCGATGAACGAGTCGGATTTCGGCATTATCCCGCAGCGCTGCGCGGACACCGGCGAGGCATTCACCGCCCTGCGCCGCGACGGCGCGGTCATCCTCTGCGGTGCCGGAAGCACGCGCGACGATGCCCGGTCACTCGCGCAGCGCGTCCTCGCGCCGCTCGCGCCGGTCGTACCCGACCCCGCCCCGATCAAAGAAGGCGGCGGCAACCGCGACAACAGCTACCGCACCTCGGATCTCAACGAAGCCTTCGCCGTCCCGTTTCAATCCGGTCATACCGACGGTTTCGCCTACGGCGACAAGTATCCGGACTTTATCTTCTTGCTGTGCGTGCGGCCCGCCGTCGCCGGCGGCGAATCGTTCGTCGTCGATACGCAGCGCATCGTTGCGGCGCTGCGCGCGTCGGGGGATGCCGACGACGCGGCCTTCGCGGACTTTCTCTATACGGTGCCGATCGAGCAGACGGAGCCCGGATTCGTGCCGTCGGTTGCCCCGACCATCGGCGCGAACGGCCGCGGACGACGGATGGCGCGCTGGACGCCCGTGCAGCGCCCCGATGCACGCGTCACCGTCGCCGAGCAGCAGCGCCAGCAGGCCTGGATCGAGCGGTGGCGCGCGATCACCTATTCCGCCTCGCTGGCCGCGCCGCGCTTCGTGCTGCAAGCCGGCGAGGCGATCTGCCTCGACAATTACCGCGTGCTCCACGGGCGCACCGGCTTCGACGATCTCGAGCGCTCGCTGTGGCGCATTTGGGCCTGGACGACCGAATCGCTGGGCATCCCCGACGGCCTGCTGTTCTCGGACAGCCGGTACGCCGTCGTTGACTGAGCCCGTCGCGGGTCGCGAGCGCTTCGGCCGCGCAACGTTCTTGCGCGCGGCAGCCGCGGCCGGGGCCTGGCTGAGTGTTGGTGCCGCGCCGGGACCCAGCGATACGGTCACCTCGCAACTGCTTTGGATCAAGAACGTCGAGTCCGCCGGTCTGTGGCTGGCTGACGCCAACGGCTATTTTCGGGACGTAAACATCACGGCGAACGTGCTCGCCGGCGGCCCGGGCATAGCCAGCGTCGAGGCGATCGTCGCGGCCGGCCGCGCCGACGTCGGCATCGATCAAATCGAACGCATCGTGGATGCGGTCGCGACGGGCGCCGATCTCGTCGTGCTCGGCGCGATCTTCCAACAAACGCCGGCGGGGTTGCTGTCGCTGCCCGCGCATCCGATCCGTACGGCACGCGACATCGTGGGTAAACGCATCGGACTCCAACAGGGCGCGCGCGTCTACATCGACGGCATTCTCAGCCTCAACCACCTGCCGCGCGATTTCACCGAAGTCGTCGTCGGGTTCGACCCGCAGCCGCTGATCGAAGGCGCCTGCGACGCGTATCTGTGCTTCGTCACGAACCAGCCCTTAACGCTCGCCGCGCGCGGCATCCCGCACGTCGTCGTCAGCTTCGAGCAGCTCGGGGCGCCGAACTACGGCGAATGTCTGTTCTGCACGCGCGACTATTTGCGCGATCATCGCGACACGCTCGTGCGCTACCTCGCGGCGCTGCAGCGCGGCTGGGCCGAGAACGCGCGCGATCCGGTGCGCGCCGCGCATTTGGCGACCGCGACGTACGGGGCCACGCTAGGCTTGGACGAGAGTCAGCAGATCGCCGAGAACCGGGCCCAAATTCCGCTCACGCGCAGCGCCGCCACGCGCGCGCACGGTTTGCTGTGGATCGACCGGGACCGCGTGCGCGGACCAATTTACGCGACGCTCCGCGCGACAGGCCGTTCCGCGCTGCCCGACGTCGACCATTTCATCGACGATTCGGTGCTGCGCGACGCGACCGCGCTCAACCGCCCGTACGACGTGCGAACCTAGCTCGGATTTAAGCGTGCGCGCTCGCGTTCAAGCGCTTACCGCCGGGCGGCGAGCAGCAAAGTCTCCTTTTCGGCGCGAGTAAGGAACGCGATCTCAACCGCGTTGCGCTGGGCGGCGCTCACATCGGCGGGCGTCAGACCCGCCAGGGGCGCCGCAACCTCGCATTCGTGGCGCCAATCGATCCCGCTGATGACCGGATCGTCGGTGTTGATCGTGACGAGCAAACCGTTCGACAGAAACCGTTTGAACGGATGCTCGATGAAGCTCGGCACACTGTTGGTCTGCACGTTGCTCGTCAAATTCATTTCGATCCCGATGCGGTGCTCGGACAGATACTCCATGAGCGCCGGATCGTCGATCGCGCGCAGCCCGTGACCGATGCGCGTCGCACCCAGCAGACGGATCGCCGACCAGATGCTCTGCGCGCTGCCGGCCTCGCCGGCGTGCACGGTGACCGCCCAGCCGGCCGCGCGTCCGGCGGCGAAATGCCGCTCGAATAATTCCGCCGGCCAACTCCGTTCGTCACCGGCCAAATCCAGCGCGGTGATGTGTTCGCGCTGCGTCAGCAAAGCGGCGAGTTCCACCGAACACGCCTCGGGCCCGAACGTTCGGCTCAAAATGCCGATCAGCTTCACCGGCAAACCGGTCGCCGCACGGCCCTCGGCGACGCCGGCGACGACCGCTTCGACCACCGCGGCGGGATCGAGCCCGTTGGGCAACGCTTGAAAATACGGACTGAAACGCAGTTCGACGTAATCGAGGCCGTCGCGCTTGGCGTCCTCGACGTTCTCGCGGGCGACGCGCCGACAGGCGTCGACGTCTCCCAGCACGGCGGTCATCCAATGCAGCCGGTCGAGCCACGACACCAGATCCGGCATGACGCCGTTGACTTCGACATGCGGGCGCAGCGTTTCAACCGTATCGCCCGGCAGCGCGACGCCGTGCTCGCGCCCGAGGTCCAGGATCGTCTGCAGCCGCACGTTGCCGTCTAGGTGCCGGTGGAGATCGATGCACGGCAGCGCCGGATCGATCATCGCGCGCCGGCCTCGCGCGCGGCTAGGCAGCCGACAAAATACATCGTCCAGCGCGCCGCGGCGGCCGCCGCGATCTGGCCGAGGCGGCGATAATCGTTGCCGGGATTGGACTGCGTGCGATTGCTGCCGGCGCGGAAGACGATGTGGGGTGTCGCGAGCTGATGACACACTTGCGCGATCGCCGCGCTTTCCATCTCCATGATATCGGGCTGCAATTTGCTCTGCATGTCGGCAATCTTCTCGTCGGAGACGCCAAAGAGGTCGCTCGCGGTAACGACGCCGGGGAACACCGCGGGACGGTAGCGCAAGCCGTCGACGGTAATCTCGTTTGCTTCGTAGCCGGCAATCGAGGCGCGCGCGAGGGCGAAGAGGGCGGGGTCGGGTTTGTAAAACCACGCCGTCATGGCGCCCGTCAGCGGGCCGCGCACCTTGCGGTACACCATGCCGTCATTGGTGAGGCTGCCCGCGGCGTGGTGAATCGTCTTGGTCGAGATGACCGTGTCGCCGGTGCGCACGCGCGGATTGAAGCGCGAGCCCGTTCCCGACACGATCACCTGCGCGGGAGCGAACGCGTTGATGAAGAGCGCGCTGACCATCGCGCCGTTCGTCACGCCGACGCCGGTAACCGCGACGATGGCCCGGCGTCCGTTGAGCCGCCCGCGCGCGTAGGGAAAGCAGGCGAGTTGCCCGTCTTTGCGTTCGACGAGCGCGGCTGAGATCGAGCGAACCTCCGAGGGCATCGCTCCCAGGATCAACGTTAGGCCTGCCGCCGGATGCGCTTTGACGGCCGACGCGCGCGCGGAGAATGATCGTCGGGCCACGCTGCTCACCGAAAGTTGCAGACGTGCCCGCTGCCGGATCGGGAAACCTGCCGCCTACCCGTCAAATCGACCACTGCCAGGCGTTCCACCAACTTGCGATCCCGGGCAGCGGTTCGAAGTCCTTGAGGTCGTCGTTGACCGCCGTGGAGCGGCCCAGCAGGTAGAACGGTAACGATACGGCGTGTTCGGAGTATACGATCGCGACCGGTGGAATCAGCGCGTCAGCCTCGGAAACAGCTCGGCGCGCCGCCTGGAACGCCGCGAGTCAACGCCCTTGCGCGTATGGTCCGTCGCGACCGGTTTCGGCCCAGCAGCCTTCGGTCAGCGACATTAAGTTGGCCGGCGCGATCGGGCAACGCGCGGCTTCGGTAATCCCCTGGTCCTTGGCCCAGTTGTAGCCGGCCTTGTGCCCCGAACAGTCAACCGTGCAGGGGTAGCCGTGGAACATATGGGTGTCATCCGCGGCAAATCCGCCGCCGCCGCCCCCGCTGCCGTTGGGGCCGCTCCGCTGCGCGTCGTGAAAGCTCGCGCCGCCGGCCGGCTCCATGGCCACGGCCTGTGTGTCCGGTGCTCGGCTGGGACCGTAGCCGTAAAGTCCGCCCGCCGCGGCGATCGTGAGCGCGATGACGATGACGGCCGCCAGCATCAAGCCGCCGCCGCCGCGCTTGAGGGGATTCAGGCGCTTTGCGGGCAGGCGCGGCGGCGGAGTGTTTGCAAGCATGCTTCAAGTTTTAACCGGCCGGGGTGCAGAAAACCGTTGCGCGCGGTCCTTCTGCCCATGACCTTAGTCCCGCTAGAGGGGTCAACGCGGCTTTTTAGCGCCTTTTGCCACCGTTCGTCCGTACAGCGCGCGCAGTTCGTTTTTCGCTCGCTGCAAGACCGCTCGGCGGCTCGCCGGTACGTTTTTTCCCGCCCGGTTGAGATAGAACGTCAGCATCGACATCGCCGACCGGTACGGGTCGCTCTTGCGCCGGAGGCTCTCGTCGGCGGAGTGTTTGAGGGAGCTTGCAATTGCGCGCGGATCGTCGCCGGCAAAGACCTTCGGCTCGAGATCGAGCGCGTCGCTGTGCGCCGTAACATCCGCCGACCAACGCTTCTTGGGCATATCGTTTCCTCCCGCCGGGCGATGCGCCACGCACCGGCGTTTGAATCGTACCCGCCCCGCCCAGGAGCGACACACGCCTCGTGTTCGCGGGGCTGCTACCTGCTCCACAATCCGTTGACGCAGCGCAGTCTCGGCGGAACCGAGGTCTTGGCGGAGCCCGAAGCTCGGTGCGGCACACGAACCTAGTCTCGCGCCGTTTTTAGCTATCCAGGTCCGATCTCAGCGCTTGCGCCGTGCGGAGTATGACCTCGCTCAAGAGGGCCACGGCATTCACCCGATTTGCGTTAAGCAGCATGTACTGTAAACGATCGTTGGGATGCAGGACGACGAACACGGCTTTACTCCCGGTCGTCACCGATTCCAGGATGCGCTCGACGAACGCGCGATCGTCCGCATCGAGGTCGAGGCGTCGACCCAGTTTCTTTTCGGCAGAGCTGTTCAACAGCTCCGCGAGAAACGCGTCCAGGTCTTGCGGGACGTCCATAGTTGCTCTTTCCCCTTGGAAGCTTACACCGACCGTTATCGGCGTGTGCCGACGCAAAGTGCACCCCAAGAGCTGCGGCGCGAAATACGTTCGAGCGTGGAATCGAAATGCGCTTCGCCGATTGCCGATTGGCCACAAGGAACAGCACGAATCGCTAACCAACGGCGACCAGGCCCGCCGTCTACTGGGTGGACTTCGTCGACCCGCCGCGTTTGCGGCTTCGCCGCAAGCCGCCCGTCGTCGGCTGTCGGGCAAAGCCCGACAGCCTCCTAGACTAGATTAGGAGCAAACTTCTAATCGTCGCCCCGCCGGGCTTCTTCGGGCGTGAGCGCGACGATCATCGTGACGCGGTCCAAGGCGTCGTCGCCCAATTCCGCAACGGTATCGTGAACCTGCTCCTGTCGCTCGGTCACGTCGCGGCCCTTGAATCCCGGCCATAAGACCACCAACGCCGCGCGCCCCATCGGCAGCATCGTAAAAGACGGCTTCGCTCCCGGCATTGCATCACGGACAGCTTTCTTGATGGGCTCGTCCCAGGGCCCGAGAACATCGAGCTTGCTGGAAACGTCGATCTTCACTCTAGCCATAACCGCGCACACTCCGTAAATGCAAGGTCCGAGACGTCAAAAAGCCGTGCGCACATTAAGGAGACGGGGCTAGATCCGCGCCGGACGGACAAGCCGAGTGACCGAACCCGTTTACGGCAAAACGCCGCAAATAGCTCGTCCGAATAAAACCTCAGAGAATTTCGCCACAACGCCGTCAATTCGTTGAGCTGCGCCCCAAGCCGCCTACGAGCGACGCCATCGGCGCGATCCAAGGCCCCTGACCCTGCCAAGATTACGAAATCGTGTCGATCGTAGAATTCGGTTCCGGGCATGATCAGGGCACGCAAAGCACATTCAACCGATAAGCCGCAGAGATACGCTGCGACTGGGGAATCCCCGCGACCGGTGCTGCGCAGATGCTTGACCATCGCAAAGCGCTCGACAGACGCTTTGTAGTACTGCTCCGGCCGGATCTCGACGCCCCTGGGCATCAGTGCCGATGTACCACGCGCGATCCACCACGCACTCGCCCTATGAGCCCACGCGACGGGCGCGCGCGTCCCAGCGATCAATAATCGCCTCGGTATCGCCAGCGAGTACCTCGCGTAGCGCAGCCTCGACAATGCCGGAAAACGACACCCGCCGGCCAATGTCGAGCAGCCGTTGCTCGACTTCACGCCGCAGGTGCCTGGGAATGACGAGGGTCGTACGGTCGAGGTCGAGACCCGTATTGGCCGGCGCAACGATCGCCGCAACCGCCTTCGCATCGGACCTCTGTTGCACTTCGGGCTCCCCGGCATATTCGCCATGCCGCATCTTCTTTGGCATACTAACATTCTTATGCAAAAACGCTCTTACGTCCTTTGGTGAAAATCGCAGCCAGCGCCTGGCACTCACCTGCAGCCGGCGAACGCGGCAAGTACGCGAACACTAATCGCGTTGCGCTCAACCGCGCACAACTTCGGGACGTGCGGCGGCTAACCGACCGCGTTTTTGCGCGAACGGCCACCTTTTCGCCCGTTGGTGCGAGCGGAAGCACCTTAGCTGCTGTGCGGGCGGCGCCGCCACGCTTGCCGATCTCGCTCATCCAGCGCCGCCCAAGCGCCGTTCGGATGCAAGGCGCCGAACCACGACGATGTGCCGTGAGCGTGCCCTCACGCCCAGCGGCCTTGCGCTTGCGCGACGATCGTCCCGGGGGCCGCTGGGGTGTCGGCAACGCTCCAGCAGCTTGCACCGCGATCATGCCCGCCTCAGGCCATGGGCGTGGATCGGCGAGCGACTTCATCACGGCAGCAGGAGCATGACAAGATCGGTCGCGATCGGTCGCCCGTGTGATCTGCGTATACCTAAGATTCGGCATCGATGTTAGGCATCGATTGCGTCGTAGGGCCCGGGCAGTCGTGGCGCGCCTTTGGGGTTTACGCCTGGCGTGGTCATCGCAGTCAACACGCCGCGATCGGTGGCGTCGCCGGCGGCCGGGAGCTCCAGCGCGCCAAGCAGGAGGGAGGCGATCACGCGCAGTTTGCCGCAATCAGCGAGGGCTCCGCCGAGGATCTTAATCACCGCTGTCGCCACCGGTAGGCCTGGCAAAATCGCCGGCGGCGCGATGTCCGCTCTAACCTACAACAATTCCGACAGATGACGGGAATGAACTCAAGCCGCCCGCATCCGCGCGCCGCCAACCGTCAAGCGGCTATTTGCGCCAGATCGGCTGTATGGGCGTAAAGTAGCTTGCGTAGTTCACGCCACGACTTTCCCAGATTGGCAGCAACAATGTGCTTCTTGGACGCCCACACCCTCGCAGGCTCGACTAACCACGTCGGATTGCTGACGATCTGAAGATCGCGCTGCGCCTGGGGGCTGAGAGCTCCTTGGTACAGCCGCTGTATTACGAATTCATACGGTTGCGGCCCGATGACGTTAGTGAGTTCCTCGACAGCGGTCTTCCACGCTATAGGCAATATCTGCCTGCCCAGTTCAAGGACGGCGATCCCAAACTCGGCGCACATACCGCGAGCTTCTTGACTTAAATGACCGACAACGAGCACAGGTTGCGCGTTGTGTGCGATCGCGGCCCTGACGAGCTTTCCAAATAACTTTCTGCGGAGATGGTAAATCTCGCGGCTGTTTTTTACCTCAACGATGATCTCACCAATGCTGAAGTGGTCCTCTTTGTAGCGGCATTTATTGTCAGCCGCGTTGGCGCCCTGATCGTCTAGGTAACGACCGGTCATTAGATATTTACCTTGTCGGAACAGCCGCGAGTGATAGATTACCAAATAGACGTAGTGCTCACCGACCTTTTTCATCTTGTTTGCGTCGAGCAAAGCATCTTTACGCGACAGGCTCTTCTCTAATCCAGCGCGTTCAAATGGGGTCAACTCGACGAGCGAGTAAACGTCGTGGGGTTTCCCTGAAGAACCTGGGTAGCTGAGGGCGGTACGGCAAATGAGATGTTGAGCGCGCAGCCTACTTAAAACATCGGTAAGGCACTTGGGCGCGATTCCAGCCCGATGCGCGACGACTGCCTCAAGAAAGCCGCGCGTCTTAGGACCACCTTCGAGCTCGATTTGCACGAGACAGCGGGCACGCCTTTCGGGCTCAGGCATGGTTGTCTCCAACGCTGTAATTACGTTCTGCAGGGAACAACTGTCCGAGCTGGTTTTTACACGTGATGGTCGTCGAACGTGCGCGTCGCGCGCTCGACGTTGACTAAGACCTCGGCCTGTTGCCGTGGGTGATTGCAAAAGCCGTAAGCCAGAACTCGAGGAGCCGGGAGCGGCCTGATCGCGGGCAACGTCGCCGATGACGTCAATCACGCCATCGAAATCTGATCGATCGTCGGGACGAGCGATGGGGTCTGCTGTGTGAAGCAAGGGATGTCCGAAGAATTGAAATCGGCGTCTTACCCAGTAACCTTCGCGCAAAGAAGCCGAACGTGCCCAGCGCGATCTACTGCAAAGTAAAGACCGCGGGACCAATTTGAGCCCCGACCGAATTGACGTCAGTTCGTTGCTCGACCGCTACCTACGCGATCGCACCGTCCTTGGACGTGGAGCAAAAACCGTCGAGCGCTACGGCGACCTTGTTAGGCTCTACTTAAAACCGCAAATCGGCAGCATCCCGCTGGCAAAACTCAAGCCCGGCCACGTCAATGAGATGGTGACCGTCTTAAGAGAACGGGGTGGCGCGAAAGGTCGACCTCTCTCGCCCAAGTCCGTGAACCACGCCTACTCTTTTCTGCGTGGCGCACTTGCGTGGGCTCTACGCCAGGAACTCGTCGCCCGAAACGTCGCGATCGCAGTTGAAACCCCACGGGTACCGCGCGGGACCGCCGTTGCGCTCTCGGTCGACGAGGCAAAGATGATGATCAGCGCCGGCGACGAGACTCGCTGGGGACCGTTCATACGCCTTGCGCTGGGTTGCGGAGCGCGGCGCGGTGAACTACTTGCTTTGCGATGGGCCGATATCGACCTCGAGGGCCGGGCGCTGACTATTCGAGGATCGCTATCGCAAACACGCGCCGGCATCACCGAGAAGCCCACCAAGACGGATCGGGTTCGCCTCGTCGCGCTCCCCGACATCGCTATTGAGGGGCTGCAGCGACAGGCCGCTTCGCAGGCTAGTGATCGCCACGCGGCTGAGGGCAACTTCGTGGATAGCGGTCATGTCTTCCAAGGCCCCCTTGGTGGCTGCATCAACCCGTACAGCGCGACCGATACCTTTCGTAAGCTCGCGCGTAAAGTCGGGATATCGACGACCAAGCTGCACGCGATAAGGCATACCACCGGATCCTGGCTAATCGCATCTGGCGTCGACCCACGGACGGCCGCAAGCATCCTTGGCCAATCATCGCCGATGATCACCCTGTCGGTCTACAGCCATCTGGTCAAGGGCGCGCAAAAAGCCGCCGTGGCACACATCGACGAGCGCCTCAACATGTTGGAAACCGAGCTCGCGAGTCGCTGATCCCTACACCAGTTTCGGCTGATGGCCACCGAATGGCCACCACGCTGACCCATTCAAGCAGAAAACCCTTATACCATAAGGGTTTCTTTGGTAGCGCCAACGGGAGTTGA